>NZ_JACSQA010000039.1:27267-28983 GCF_014836845.1 Ureibacillus galli | reverse complement strand
GTTCATTGAAGAAAATAGAAAAACCCCGAATAGGTCCACTTTTTTTAAAGTGTCCACTATTTGGGGTTCAGTTCACATGATAGGTACCTCTTTTTACTATTATTATTTCTTTTTCAATGTTAATTTCGCGACGATTTCTACCCTTGCTGTTTGTGGGAACATATCGACTGGTTGAATATAATCCACATGATAAAACTTCGTTAATTCCTGTAAGTCCTTTGCAAAAGTGGACGGATTACAAGAAGTGTAAACAAAGCGTTTCGGTTTAATTTTCAAGACGGTTTTAATAAAGCTTGGTGCAAGACCTGTACGCGGTGGATCCACTGTAATGACGTCTGGGATAAATCCATCCTGTTTCCACTTTGCCAACCATTCCTCTGCTGTACCTGTATAATAGCGAACATGTTTATATCCGTGGTTTCGTGCATTTTTCTTTGCATCGGTAATACTTTCAGGAACGACATCCATACCACGCACTTCTTTTGCTTTTGGAGCTAGCCATAAACCGATTGTACCAACACCGCAATAAGCATCAACCACTTTTTCTTTTCCAGTTAACTGGGCAGCTTTTTTAATTTCATCATATAAATGAACTGTTTGCTCAGGATTAAGTTGGAAGAAAGCGCGGGACGATAAGTCAAAGGCAAGTTCTCCTAAATTTTCATGAATCGTTTCTTTACCATATAGACCAATCGTTTCATCTCCAAAAATAAGGGATGTTTTTTCACGATTGATATTTTGGGTAATCGAAACGATACTTGGATCGACTTTTAAAATACGCTCGATTAACTCTTCTTTATGAGGTATATCTTTTCGTGTCGTTACTAAACAAACTTGTGTTTCGCCTGTTTGGACAGCTGTACGAACAACAATCGTTCTTACTAATCCATCTAACGACTTGCCATCATAAATAGAGATATTTAACTTTTGTAATATTTTTCGAGTCCCAACAGTTATTTTTGAAGTTAGTGGATGTTGAACAGCACAATCATTAATATTTAGTAATTTATTTGTCCCTTCGGCATATAAACCTGCATAAACCCGTTTTCCTTCTTTTCTTACTTGGAAGGAGCTTTTATTTCGATAATGCCAGGGGTTGTCCATCCCAAGGGTTGGCCGAATATCTGTCGTTTCAGCAACTGACTTTACGTACTTTTCTAATGCTTGTACGACCATATCCCGTTTTTCTTTTAGTTGCCCGCTATATGTTAAATGTTGAAGTTGACATCCTCCACATTCATTATAAACAGGGCAGCTAGGTTCTTGGCGGTCTTTAGATGGTTTGCGAATGTTCAAAATTTCCGCTTCAGCGAAATTCCGTTGTACTTTCGATACTTTAACAGTCACTTCTTCCCCTGGTAAGGCACCTTTTACAAACACTACATTTCGTTTATAAAACCCGACCCCTTCGCCATTAATACCTAATCGTTTAATCGTTAAAGGAAATTTTTGACCCATTTCCATTACTACTTTTTCGCTCAAAAGCGTTCACGTCCTTTATTTTGTTCATTTAACCATTATAACGAAGCACTATTTGAAAGCAAATGAATAAATTCTTCCTTAAAGTAAAAATCTATAAACATAAAGAATAGTGTTATTTTGAAATAAGTTATTAGCAATTATCTTGAATTCGTGTTATCCTTATTTCAATTAAATAAATTATTCCTTCGGGGTCGGGTGAAATTCCCAATCGACGGTGATGAAGTGAAAAACTTC
>NZ_JACSQA010000039.1:0-27167 GCF_014836845.1 Ureibacillus galli | reverse complement strand
TAAGCCCGTGAGCTCAAGCTTTGAGCAGGATTTGGTGCGAATCCAAAGCCGACAGTATAGTCTGGATGGGAGAAGGAACTATTAGAGATGTACCATTAAATTTGTTAATTTTAATGGTTTATTTGCTATAGTATTTTTTCTTTTTCAATCCCGATTCATTTTTGAACGGGATTTTTTATTTAATATTTTAAAAAAACTTAATACATTACGCTTAAGTGATATCTTAAGCATCCTTCGGGGTCGGGTGAAATTCCCAATCGACGGTGATGAAGTAAAACTTCTAAGCCCGTGAGCTCAAGCTTTGAGCAGGATTTGGTGCGAATCCAAAGCCGACAGTATAGTCTGGATGGGAGAAGGATGAATTTTGGCACTTTTTGAAAATTGATTTCAAAAGGTTTATTTCGTTACGCCATTTTTAAATACTCCCAACTCCTTAGGACATTTTCTAAGGGGTTTTTTATTTTTAGAAAGAGGTGAGTAGATTGTTTACAGGCATAATTGAAGATAAGGGAAAAGTAGTAAGGATTCAAAAAGATATCGATAGTAGTCAATTGACTATCGTTACACCCAAAATTGTGTCTGATGCAAAACTGGGTGATAGCATTGCGGTCAATGGTGTATGTCTAACGATTACAAACTTAACAAGTGAAGAAATGACTGTAGATGTCATGCCGGAAACGGTAAAGGCAACAACGATTCATACGTTAAAACTAGGGGATATTGTTAATTTAGAGCGGGCAATGAGTGCCAATGGTCGTTTTGGAGGTCATATTGTTTCGGGGCATGTAGACGGTGTAGGCACGATAAAAAGCAAGAGACCAGTTTCAAACGCAGTTTACATCGATATTGAAGTTCCTAAAGAACTTATTGAAAACTGTATACCAAAAGGTTCGATTACAATCGATGGGACAAGTTTAACGCTATTTCAAGTAACTAGTAACAGTGTGACAATTTCCCTTATTCCTCACACTTATTCTGAGACGATTTTAGGGATGAAAAGTGTAGGGGACAAAGTAAATATTGAAACAGATATGTTAGGGAAATACGTTTTACATCATTTAAGAAAAACGGATAATACATCCAATATTTCAATGGAATTTTTAAAACAAAACGGATTTTAACTATAAAAACGGTGGTGGAGAAGATGATCAATACAATCGAAGAAGCTTTAGAAGACTTAAAAAAAGGAAAGCCGATTATTGTTGTGGACGATGAAAATCGTGAAAATGAAGGAGATTTAGTCATTCTAGCTGAATTTGCCACACCGGAAAATATTAATTTTATGGCGACATTTGGTCGAGGGTTAATTTGTACTCCGATTACGGAAGAATTAGCCAACAACCTAGAATTACTTCCGATGGTTGAACATAATACGGATAATCATCAAACGGCTTTTACAGTTAGTATCGATCATATGGAAACAACAACAGGTATTAGTGCCTATGAACGATCCTTTACGATTTTACAAATGATTAAAGAAAACGCAAAGCCGGCACATTTTAGACGCCCGGGTCACGTATTTCCGTTAATCGCAAAAACGAACGGTGTACTTGAAAGAAGAGGGCATACCGAAGCGGCTATTGATTTGGCAAGAGCTTGTGGTAGTGTACCAGCAGGAGTTATTTGTGAAATCATGGCTGATGATGGAATGATGTTACGCTTGGACGGTTTGAAAGATTTCGCAAATATTCATCGATTAAAAATTATAACGATTGAAGATTTAGTTCGATTTCGTTCAAAACAAAAAATTGGATAATTCCAATTCAAATTTAATGACAATTAATTTATAAGAGGAGATTAGAACAATGGGAAAACGATTTGAAGCACAATTAATAGGAACAGATTTAAAAATAGGGATTGTTGTAGGGCGTTTTAACGAATTTATTACAACAAAGTTATTAGATGGAGCCCTTGATGGACTTAGACGACATGGAGTAGATGAAGAAAATATTGATGTGGCATGGGTGCCTGGTGCCTTTGAAGTACCATTTATCGCAAAACAAATGGTTGAAACAGGTAACTATGATGCAGTAATTGGATTAGGTACAGTCATTCGTGGAGCAACGACTCATTATGATTATGTTAATAACGAAGCAGCAAAAGGAATTGCAAGCGTATCTTTAAATTCAAATGTGCCAGTCATCTTCGGTATCGTAACTACGGAAAATATCGAACAAGCAATTGAACGTGCGGGTACAAAAGCGGGTAATAAAGGATATGATTCTGCCGTTTCTGCCATAGAAATGGCTAACTTGAAAAAAATGTTTAAATAATGAATAGAATGAAATGCATTTAACAAAATAAGTGCCAACACATATATTTCGTGTTGGCACTTATTTTATTATTCAAATACGGATTCCATTACTAAATCGTCAAGGGATCCGAAAGTATAGCCTTGTTTTTTCGCATCTTTTATAAATTTAGGAAGGGCATCGGCATTGTGCTTTGCCACAGTGTGCAATAATATCAATGCTCCTGGATGCAATTGATTCATCAGTTCATCGTAAGCATATTCCCATCCTACATTCGAATCTGCATGCCAGTCAACAAATGCTGTGTCCCAAAACATATGCGTATAGCCGTTTTTATTTCCAACTTCTAAAACTCTTTCATTAAAGATCCCTTTTGGAGGGCGTACATAATGGGTACGTTTAATCCCGGCAACTTCATTTAATTTTGAATCAAACTTTTTCCATTCTTTCACAAGCTCTTCGTCTGATAACTTGGACATATCTGGGTGACCATAGGAATGATTTCCGATAATATGGCCATCCTTAATCATTCTTTTTACTAAATCCGTTGCACTTGTTAAATAATGCCCGGTTAAGAAAAAGGTTGCAGGTACATTTTCTTCCTTTAACGTATCTAAAATACTTTCTGTATATCCATTTTCAAAGCCGTTATCAAAGGTTAAATAAATGACTTTTTTGTTTGGATCTCCTCTATAAAATGCACCATATTTTTTAGAAATTGAATCGAATTTAGCCCCAACATCTCCAGGCTTTCCATCTTTAGATTTAGTAAAACCCCAGTGATAGGCATTTGCATTTGCAACATCTGGTACAACGAAACTAAAAGCAAGGAAAAAGGCAATGGAGAATAATATTAAACCAAAAATGGGATGTTTCCGCATAATCATTTTAGCCTCCTTTCTGCTTATATTGTGCGAAAACTGTTCCTTTATGCCACTAGATATACGTTTAAATTTGAATTGAAAAGGATTGTCAAATTAACGGAAATGAAACGAACTAAAAAAAATTGTATACTTAATGCATAGAGGGAGTGTTTGTATGCAAGTCATATCGAAAATTAGCAGACAGAAAAACAATCCAGAACGATACAATATCTATTTAAATGAAGTTTATGCCTTTGCCGTTGATGAATCGACCCTTATTAAGTTTGGCTTAACAAAGGGAAAAATACTCGAACAATTTGATATCGATGAAATTACATATGAAGATGAAATAGCGAAGGCATTTAATCGAGGCTTAAATTTTTTAAGTTTTCAAATGCGTAGTGAATTTGAAGTGAAAAAGAAATTGTTAGATGCAGGCTTTGGAGAAGCTGTCGTATTAGAAGCGATTCGTAAGTTGGAAAAACTAGGTTTTTTAAATGATGAAACTTATTCGAAAGCTTTATTAGAAACAAAAAAGAAAACGGCTAAAAAGGGACCAAGAGCTATAAAACAAGACTTAATAAAGAAGGGCATTGATAAAGAAACCCAAAGCAAAGTACTTGAATCCTTTACTTATGAAGAACAAGTAAAAATTGCGATGGAGCTGGCAGAAAAAGCGGTTCGTTCAAATAGTCATAAAACACCGATACAAATAAAACAAAAAGTGCAAGATCTTTTAATGCGTAAAGGTTATTCCTTTTCTGTTGTAAACGAAATACTTGACCAAATTCGTTTAGAGAGAGAAGATGATGATTGGCAACATTTGATTGAACTCCAAGGAGACAAACTTTGGAAAAAGTACGCTACTAAGTTAACTGGTAATGATTTACGAATGAAAACAAAACAAGCCTTATATCAGAAAGGTTTTCCAATAGAAGTGATTGATCGGTATTTAGATGAAAAGGAGCAGGAAGTAAATGGATGAGAAAAATTATGCGGAAATGACAGAACAAGAATTAAGAGAAGAAATTGCCAACTTAAAGGAAAAGGCAAGAAAAGCAGAACAGTTAGGTATTGTAAACGAATATGCTGTATATGAAAGAAAAGCTACAATGGCGGCGGCTTATTTAATCGATCCAAAAACGATTGTACCGGGCGAAATGTATCGTATTGACGGTGCTCCTGGGGAGTTTTTTAAAGTGGAATATTTAAAAGGGCGATTTGCTTGGGGTTACCGTTTAGGAGGTAATCGTTATGAAGAAGCATTACCGATTTCAATTCTTTTACCAATGAAAGTAGGGAAGTAAAATGAATGTTAATCAATCGATTGATAAATTAACCCAAATTTTAGCTAGTAAAAATCCGAATTTATCCGTTAACAAGGCAAAAACATGGATTGAATTGCTTTGGTCTGATTTTGAATCGACTTATGCAAAAGCGGGATATGATTACCGAGGAATGGAATATACAGAAAAGATCGTTCAACAATGGATTGAAAGTTACGGAGATAAAATTCATGAGTTTGCCGGGAGAAATCCGAAGTATGCTCATTTGTTAGATGAAAGTGATGAAATGCTTCAATAAATAAGAGAGGAGTTGTCCTAATATAGGACAACTCCTCATTATTTAATTACTTGAACCGATTTGCAGCTTACGTTGTAGTTTATCTTCACTATAAATCCAACCAGTATAGGAATTGACCACGTTCAAATCATCATCCACATGTGCAACAGCAACAAAAGGATAACGGTCATTACTGCGATAACGTAAATCAATTAAACGAACTTCCGTTAAGCCGCATTCTAGTTCAGAAATTTCCCAACGATATAAGGGAGAGAAAGAAATAAACGCAGCTAAGTTTGAATCCTCGATAGCTTTATTTACAATCGGTGTTTTCGGAAGTGGATGGATTTCAAATTTATCATAAATGTTTATTTTTTTACCGTAAGCTCGGCCAACATAATAATGGGTTTTTGATTTTGCAGCTACCCGCCAATTAAAAAAACGCATTGTTGGAGCTACAATAACGTAGTCTTCATCCGGAATCGCATCATGAACAGCCTTTTTAACAGCTGCTTGTAAAATGAATCGAATAATGTAGTAAACGAAGATAATCGTATACATGACAGTGAAAGTGATGACAGGATCGAACCAAAAAGCCCATAATAAAATACCAATACAATGTAATCCGAAAATAATCGGGTCAAACGTGTTGATGACACCAAGTGCAACCCATTTCTTTGAGAAGGGACGAAGGGCTTGAGTCCCATAAGCATTGAAAATATCAACGAAAACATGTAAAAAAACAGCTAGGAAAGTCCAGAGCCATAAATGGAGTACATTGGCGTCTTGGAAAATAATCGATAAAACGGCCGTAATCGCGATGGGCCATAAAAGGACTGCTGGGATAGAATGGGTAATCCCACGATGATGTCGAATGTAAATCGCATTATTTCGAAGTTTTAATACAGTATCAACATCGGGAACTTGTGAACCGATGACGGTACCGGCCATAACAGCAACAAATGTTAGATTATTCTCTGCTACAACTGGGTCTACTAAAGCTAAGCCGCCTAATGCAACTCCCATTACTAAATGTGTGCCAGAATCCAAAGTATCAACTCCTTGTATATGGGCACATTCCCTATATACTTGTTGGTTATTATTTTGAGTTACATGCATCTTAATAGAAGTATTATACCCTAATTATAAAATTTAAAATCGGAATTCGTCGGAGGTTATCGTGAATTATCAATATAAAAAAGAATTTCGACATCATTTAGTCGATTGGTTTAATAGAGAAAAAAGAGATTTACCATGGAGACGTACATCGGATCCATATAAAATTTGGGTTTCCGAAGTTATGCTTCAACAAACAAGGGTGGACACAGTTATTCCTTATTACAATCGTTTTTTAGAAAAATACCCTACAATGCAGTCACTTGCCTATGCTCCGCAAGAAGAACTGTTAAAGATGTGGGAAGGGTTAGGGTATTATTCGAGAGCTAGAAACTTACAAGCTGGCGTCAAAGAAGTTGTCGAGAAATATAACGCCGTTGTACCAGACAATCGACATGATCTTTCAAAGTTAAAAGGAATCGGACCATACACTGCTGGTGCTATTTTGAGTATCGCCTATAATAAACCAGAACATGCGGTTGATGGTAATGTGATGCGTGTTTTAAGCCGTGTATTACATATAGAAGATGATATAGCCCTACCTAAAACGAGAAAAGTTTTTGAAGAAGCAGTCGATATGTTAATTGATGAAGAACACCCAGGTGATTTTAATCAAGCCATCATGGATTTAGGAGCAATGATTTGTACGCCAACTTCACCAAAATGTTTACTTTGTCCGGTACGTGACTATTGTATTGCGTTTCATGAAGGTGATACAGAACAGTTGCCTTTAAAATCAAAAAAAACTAAGACAAAAAAAGTCAAATATGAAGTATATGTAGCGGTTGATGAACAAGGAAATTACTTATTAGAAAAGCGCCCAAGTGAAGGATTATTAGCGAATATGTGGCAATTCCCGATGATAGAACTAACAAAGGATGTTGCAAAAGACACTTTTGAAAAACAATATAACGTTCATATAAAAAAGTATGTAAATAAAGATTTATTGAAATTTAAGCATATATTTTCTCATTTAACATGGGAGATGGAATGCATCCTCGTTCAAGTTAAGCAATTGGAGCATTTACCGGATAATGTTCACTTTTATTCCATAGAAAAAATAAAGGAATTGCCAATGCCTGTAATGATGCTGAAAATTTTGAATGTTCTGAATTAACTTATTTTTTAACTTCCGCATAATCTCAATCACATCAGTCCACAATAATTAGCACGGAGGTGAGTTTGAGATGGCGAAGAAAAACAACAATAACAACAATAACAACAACAACAACTTCAACAACAATGAAGAATTTGGTGTTGACCAAGACTTCCAACAAGCACGTCAACAAAACCAAAAACAAAATCAACAAAACAACCAACGCAATAACAACAACAATAACAACAATAATAACAACAACAACGAATTTTAATTAGGCTGCTTTAGACAAGTGTGAATATCTCAATTCACTTTTAGGTATAGACAAATTTATTTGTCTATACCTTAATTTTTTATTAAAAATTCTTTCCAATCTAATTTTTACCAAATTCTTTGAAAAATATGTTCTTCTAACTACAAGTTTTTAATATCCATTGTTATAATATAAAGAAATAACTGCTAGATGTTGATTTTTTTTCATTTAGTGGGTGTAAAATATACCCGCTGAATCAAGATGGATTCATTCACAGAGTTTGAAATGATTAATCGATACCGTTTAAGGTCATATCAAATCCTGGACATATTTTCAACATGAGGAAATTGATACATAGACGAAAAGGTGGGCTTTAAATGACAATACCTACAGAAGGAGAAACGATTCAAATACATAGTTACAAACACAATGGTCGAATCCACCGTGTCTGGCAAGAAACGATGGTTTTAAAAGGAACGAAAAATATCTTTATCGGTGCCAATGAACGTACGCTTGTGACTGAATCGGATGGACGAACATGGCTAACTAGAGAGCCCTCTATTTGTTATTTTCATGCAGAACATTGGTTTAATATAATTTGTATGTTACGTGAAGATGGTGTGTATTATTATTGTAATATGAGTTCTCCTTATGTTTTTGATAATAATGCTATAAAATATATCGACTATGATCTAGATATTAAAGTTTTCCCTGATATGTCTTATACACTTTTAGACGAAGATGAATACGAGCAGCACAAAAAGGAAATGGGTTATCCAGAAGTGATTGATAAAATTTTAAAACGAAATGTCAATAAACTAATCAGCTGGATAAAACAAAAAAGAGGTCCCTTTGCGCCAGATTTTATTGAAGTTTGGACGAATCGATATTTATTTAATAAAGAAATGCAATCAAATGAAAAATAATAGTGGAAAAGTCTACTAGAAGAATCAGTAGGCTTTTTTTATGTATTTACTGGTAAATTAGAGTATAGTGTTATTCGTGTGCCCAAAATGGGACAACTTTTAATTAGGACGATTTAAGTTTGTTTGTTGATAAAGGGAAGTGAATGGAAATTGGGTAGTATTAAACGATATATGAGATTTGTAAAGCCTTATAGATGGGAAATTTTATTAACTATTTTTATTGGTATATTAAAATTTGCCATTCCGTTGTTCATTCCAATTTTAATCAAAATTGTAATAGACAATATTATTAATGCACCAAATTTAACAAATGGGGAAAAAATTGAACAACTGAGTTATTGGTTAGGTGGTACTGTCATTTTATTCTTTATAATTCGCCCACCAATTGAGTACTACCGTCAATATTTCGCTCAACATGTTGGGAACAAAGTATTGTTCGATATACGACAAGAATTATTTGGTCATTTACAAAAGTTAAGTTTAAAGTATTATGCTAATACCCGTGCAGGTGAAGTAATTTCCCGTGTCATTAATGATGTAGAACAGACGAAAAACTTCATTATGATTGGATTAATGAATTTATGGTTAGATGTTGCAACGATTCTTATTGCCATAGGGATCATGCTTGCGATGGACGTAAAACTAACATTAGTTTCAATTATTGCATTACCGCTATTTGCGATTAGTGTAAAATACTTCTTCGGTAAGCTTAGGGATTTAACGCGGAAACGATCCCAAGCTTTAGCACATGTTCAAAGTTATTTACATGAAAGAGTAAGCGGCATTAGTATTATTAAAAGTTTCACATTAGAGAAACATGAACAAAAAATTTTCGATGCAGAAAATGGAGAGTTTTTAAATCGTGCTTTAGATCATACAAAATGGAATGCCAAATCCTTTGCGGTAGTAAATACGATTACCGATATCGCCCCTTTATTAGTAATTGCATATGCTGGTTATCGAGTCATTCAAGGAGATCTTTCCGTCGGAACAATGGCAGCGTTTTACGCCTATATTGAACGATTATACAGTCCGTTAAGACGTCTCGTAAATTCATCTACAACTTTAACTCAATCTATTGCTTCGATGGATCGAATGTTTGAACTAATGGATGAGGAATATGACGTTCAAGATAGACGAAATGCTGTTGACCTCGATACTGTAAAGGGACAAGTTTCCTTTGAAAATGTGAATTTCCAATATGAACAAGACGGACAAATGATATTAAAAAATGTTCATTTTCATATTAAACCCGGAGAAACAGCAGCTTTTGTTGGGATGAGTGGGGGAGGAAAATCAACGATCGTCAGTTTAATTCCTCGTTTTTACGATGTAACAGATGGAGCGGTTAAAATCGATGGTGTGAACGTGACGGATGTATCGATTCATTCGTTACGCTCTCAAATTGGGATTGTTTTGCAAGATAATATTTTGTTTAGTGATTCGGTAAAACAAAATATTCTAATGGGTAAACCGGATGCAACCGATGAAGAAGTCATTGCAGCTGCTAAAGCAGCCAATGCCCATGATTTTATTATGTCATTACCAGAAGGCTATGAAACAAAAGTAGGGGAGCGCGGTGTGAAACTGTCAGGTGGTCAGAAACAACGGGTTGCAATTGCTCGTGTATTCCTTAAAAATCCTCCGATATTAGTATTGGATGAAGCAACGTCTGCTTTGGATTTAGAAAGTGAAGCTTTAATTCAAGATTCATTAGATCGACTGGCAAATGATCGAACGACGATTATCATCGCCCACAGATTATCGACAATTACCCATGCAGATAAAATTTTCGTTATAGACCATGGTGAATTAGTAGAAGAAGGAAACCATGAGTCTCTGATGGAAAAACAAGGTGTTTACTATGATTTATTCCAAATTCAAAAATTAGACTAAAAAAATAATGCGACAAAAAAATGCCTAACAAGTCAACGTTCGACTCGTTAGGTGTTTTTTTATTTTTGCAAAAATTTGATGTTTAACCCACTGTCCTTATATGTTTTTTATTTTCGATAAAGTAGAAATTAATCGACTAAAGTAGTAGAACTGTTGCAATTTGTCGAGAAAATTACATTGAAGTTTTGTAATAAATTAAGGTATTTTATCATAAAAACATATGATTAATAGATTTTATTTCTATTATTGTTTTTAAAGAAATAGAGAACGATATCAAATGCTAGATTCGTAAATCAGCGCTATGCAAGGGGGTATAAGATGGAAAATAAAGTACTTTTACAAGTTAAAGATTTGGAAACAACCTTTTTTACAGATGATGGAAGAGTACCAGCGGTTGATCATATAGACTTTCATATTAATGAAGGAGAAATTTTAGCTATTGTAGGAGAATCCGGCTGTGGGAAAAGTGTTACTTCTTTATCCATTATGGGACTCGTACCATCTCCTCCTGGAAAAATTACATCAGGTCAAATACTTTTGAATGAATTAGATCTAACGAAACAATCAGAAAAGGAAATGAGGAAAATTCGGGGAAAAGAAGTAGCAATGATATTTCAAGAACCGATGACTTCTTTAAATCCTTTATACACCATTGGTAATCAACTGACAGAAGCGATTTTAATCCACAACAAAGGGATGAAAAAAAAGGATGCAGCCAATCGAGCAATTGAAATGATGAAACTTGTTGGATTGCCGAGGGCGGAAGAATTAATGAAAGACTATCCCCATCAATTATCTGGTGGGATGAGACAACGGGTCATGATTGCAATGGCTTTACTATGTAATCCGAAGCTATTAATCGCAGACGAGCCTACTACTGCGCTAGATGTTACGATACAAGCTCAAATTTTAAAATTAATGAAAGAGTTAAATAAACAATTTAAGACTGCGGTTTTACTCATTACCCATGATTTAGGTGTTGTTGCTGAAACATGTGAACGGGTGATTGTCATGTATGCAGGTCAAATTGTCGAAGAAGCTCCCATTTCTGAAATATTTAAAAATCCCCAACATCCATATACGAAGGGTCTAATCCAATCAGTTCCTGATATGCGTTATAAAAAAGAAACATTATATTCGATTAAAGGGAATGTACCAAAGCCTGGTTCCATCCAAACGGGTTGTCGATTTGCCCCACGTTGTGATTTTGCAGCGGAAAGATGTTTTACAGAAAATCCGCCTTTATATGAAGTGAACTCTTCTTTAGTCCATAAATCAAGATGCTTCTTACAGGAAACGGAGGGAATCTCAATTGCAGAACGTGCTGTTGAAAGTCGATAACTTAAAAAAGTATTTTCCAAAGGGAACGAAATCAGTAAAAAAAGGCCCCCACGTAAAGGCGGTTGATGACGTTTCATTTCAAGTTTATGAAGGAGAAACCCTTGGAATTGTAGGGGAGTCGGGATGTGGAAAATCAACGACCGGTCGAATGATTATGCGTCTTCTTGAACCAACAGAAGGTTCCATTAAGTTTGATGGTGTCGAACTTTCCTCATTATCTAAACAAGAAATGCGAAAAGCAAGACGAGATATTCAAATGGTATTTCAAGACCCATATGCTTCATTAAATCCAAGACATACTGTTAAAAAAATTTTAGAAGAACCCCTTATTGTCCATGGTATTGGAAGTTCAGCGGAACGTAAAAAAAGGGTAGAGGAGTATTTAGAAATTGTCGGTTTAAGCTCTTATCATGCAAAACGTTATCCCCACCAGTTTAGTGGAGGACAAAGACAACGTATTGGAATTGCAAGAGCTTTAATGACAAATCCGAAGCTAATCATTGCTGATGAGCCAGTTTCCGCATTAGATGTTTCGATACAAGCACAAGTTTTAAATTTAATGCAAAGATTGCAGCAAGAGTTAAAGCTTACGTATATTTTCATTGCCCACGATTTAGGGGTCGTCCGCCATATTAGTGATCGGGTAGGCGTAATGTATTTAGGTAGATTTGTAGAGCTAGCCGATAGTGAATCTTTATATGCGGAACCATTACACCCTTATACGCAAGCATTACTTTCTGCCGTACCGATTCCTGATCCTACTTATGAAAGGGAAAAGATTATTCTCACAGGTGATGTTTCAAATTCCATTCCTGACAAGGGATGTACTTTCCAAACTAGATGTCCACATGCAACGCTCACTTGCAAGATGACAGTTCCAGATTTAGTAGAAGTTAAACCAGGTCACTCTGTTGCGTGCCATTTATTTAATGAAGCGCAGCAATGACATATAGAACAAAGAAATTGGGAGGGTAACTATGAAAACAGGAAAGTTTTGGTCTCTAAAACTATTTTTATTACTAGTTCTTTTAGTAGTACTAGCTGCATGTAGCGGGGAAGAAGGTGCTTCAGAAGAACCAGCAGACACAGACACAAGCGGAGATACAGAAGAAGCAGTACCTCAAACTTTAGTATTCGGTCGTGGTGGCGACTCTGTCTCATTAGATCCAGCCATTGTAACAGATGGTGAGTCTTTTAAAGTAACAGAAAATATTTTTGAGACTTTACTAAACTTTGGTGAACAAGATACGACAGTAAATCCAGGTTTAGCGAAGGAATGGGAAGTAAGTGAAGATGGTCTAACCTATACATTCCACCTACAAGAAGGCGTTAAATTCCACGACGGAACAGATTTTAATGCTGAAGCAGTGGTGAAAAACGTTGAACGTTGGAAGGGTGGAGCTGAAGAAAAGTTCTATTATTTCCATTCTATGTTTAAATCTGAAGGGGAAGATATTATTAAAAGTGTAGAAGCTGTTGATGATTACACGGTTGTCTTTACCCTTTCTCGCCCACAAGCACCATTCTTAAAAAATATTGCGATGAGTCCATTTGGTATCGCATCACCGACTGCCTTTGAATCCGCAGGTGATGCCTTTGGAGATAATCCTGTCGGAACTGGTCCATTTAAATTTGTAGAATGGAAGCGTAACGATTCGATTACAGTTGAGAAAAATGAAGATTACTGGCAGGAAGATTTACCGAAATTAGATAAAATTATTTTCCGTTCCATTCCAGATAACTCTGCCCGTTTAAATGCATTAACAACTGGAGAAATCGATTTAGCGGATGGTATTAACCCGTCGGATGCAGCAACTGTAGAATCGAATGCTGAACTACAATTAATCGAACGCCCATCGATGAATATTGGTTACTTAGGATTAACAACTACAAGAAAACCTTTCGACAATGCGCTAGTTAGACAAGCTGTTAACTATGCGATTGATAAACAAGCGATTGTGGATGCTTTCTTCCAAGGACGTGCTGAAGTAGCGGTAAATCCAATGCCTTCTTCGATTAGTGGTTATAACGAGGAAATTGAAGGATATCCTTATGATCCTGAAAAAGCAAAAGAATTATTAGCTGAAGCAGGTTATGACGGTGAAGAAATTGAGCTTTGGGCAATGCCAGTTCCACGACCATATATGCCGGACGGACAAAAAGTTGCTGAAGCCATTCAGAAAAATTTAGCAGACGTTGGTATTCCATCTAAAATTGTAACTTTTGAATGGGCAACGTATTTAGAAAAGGCGAAAAATGGTGAAGCCGATGCCTTCTTATTAGGATGGACTGGAGATAACGGTGATGCGGACAACTTCCTTTATACATTGTTAGATAAAGATACGATTGGAAGTAATAACTATACGTATTATTCGAATGAAGAAGTTCATGAATTATTAATTTCTGCCCAATCAGAAACGAATGAAGAAAAGCGTAATGAACTATATAAACAAGCACAAGCTATTATTCATGAAGATGCACCATGGGTTCCGTTAGCCCATTCGACGCCATTACTTGCTGCGAAAAAAGGTGTTACAGATTATTTCCCTCATCCAACTGGATCTGAAAGTTTAATTAATGTATCGATTCAATAAGTGTCTATTACAAACTTGTTTCTTTGAATAAGTAACAGACGAATTGACATTTAAAAAATGGGGGGTATTATTACCTCCCATTCTTTCATTCATGCATTCTAACGAAAGAGGTGAAGATATGCTTCACTACATAGGCAAACGGATTCTTCATTTAATACCTGTGTTATTAGGAATGACATTTATTGTGTTTTTAATTATTCGTGCAATACCAGGAGATCCTGCTCAAGTCATTTTAGGTCAGCAAGCAACAGAGGAAGCGATCCATGCTTTAAGGGATAAATTAGGTCTCGATCAGCCTTGGTACATTCAATACTTTGATTATTTAAAAGGGCTACTAACTGGAGATTTAGGTGAATCCCTTCGGACAAGCCAGCCGATTACTAGTGAAATTTGGCCATATTTAGCTGCAACGATGGAGTTAGCCTTTTTCGCAATGATTTTAGCCATCGTTATTGGAATGAATGCGGGAATTATTTCGGCTTGGTTCCAAAATTCTTGGTTTGACTATATTGCAATGGTCATTGCTTTAATCGGTGTTTCTGTACCGATTTTCTGGCTTGGTTTAATGGAACAATGGGTGTTTAGCCTTGAATTAAACTGGTTACCTACTTCAGGTAGAGAGGAAGTTCGAGCGCCTGTAGAGGCAATTACCCATTTTTATTTAATCGACACGCTTATACAAGGACGGTTTGATCAATTTTGGGTAACGATTCAACATTTAATACTACCAGGGTTTGCCCTTGCAACAATTCCAATGGCCATTATTGCCAGAATGACCCGCTCTTCGATGTTGGAAGTCATGCGTTCAGATTATATTCGTACAGCTCGTGCGAAAGGACAAAAAATGGTGAAAGTGATTTATAAGCACGCATTAAAAAATGCCCTTATTCCGATTTTAACGGTTATTGGTTTACAAACGGGCTTGTTATTAGGCGGAGCGATTTTAACGGAAACGATATTCAGTTGGCCAGGAATCGGCCGTTATATTTACGAGGCGATAGGTTATCGTGACTATACAGTCATTCAATCGGGTATTTTAATCGTTGCCTTTATGTTTGTCATTATTAACTTGATTGTTGATATTTTATATACGGTCATCGATTCAAGGATTAAATATAACTAGAAGGGAGAGGGAATGATGCCTGAACTGGTCTCGAATTCAGTCGATTTATCGACGAAAGAAGAAAAAGTAGTTGGACCATGGAAAGAGGCGTGGCGAAGCTTTCGAAAAAGTAAAGCCGCCCTTGTTGGAACAGCCATTGTTGTATTTTTCATCCTTTTAGCTGTATTTGGTCCATTGATTGCACCGGAAGGAATAAATGAACAAAAACTACAAGATTCCAGCTTAAGACTAGCACCCCCATCCAGTGAATATTGGTTTGGTACAGACGATTTTGGAAGAGACATTTTTTCAAGGGTCGTTTATGGAGCTAGAATTTCATTAGCTGTCGGATTTCTGTCTGTTATTTTATCAGCAGTTGTAGGGAGTTTTCTTGGAATTATCTCTGGCTATTATGGCCGTTGGATTGATACGATTATTTCAAGGATTTTTGATATTATGTTAGCTTTCCCTAGCATACTATTAGCCATTGCGATTGTATCGATTTTAGGTCCTTCTTTACAAAATGCACTTATTGCGATAGCGATTATTAATATACCGAACTTCGGAAGATTGATTCGTTCTAAGGTTTTAAGTGTTAAGGAAGAAGAATATATTGTAGCTGCAAAGGCAATTGGAATGAAAGACTCCCGAATATTATGGAGGCACATATTACCGAATTCCTTATCGCCTGTTATTGTGCAAGGCACGTTAGCTATTGCAACGGCTATTATTGAAGCAGCCGCATTAAGTTTCCTTGGGTTAGGTGCAGAAGCGCCCCAACCTGAATGGGGGAAAATGTTATCGGATGCGCGGGTCCATCTTATGACTGCGCCATGGACGATGATATTCCCTGGGTTAGCAATTATGTTAACAGTTCTTGGGTTTAACTTAATGGGGGATGGGTTGCGAGATGCATTGGACCCTAAAATGAAAAATTAAAGGAAAAGGGGGAGCGGAGAGCTCTCCCTTTTAGTATGGAAATAAATCGGATGATAAATACCGTTCTCCTGTATCTGGCGCTAAACATAATACGTTTGCATTTTGAGGAAGCTGTTTGGCGATTTCCAATGCGAAATAAGCGGAAGCAGCACCAGAAGCACCTACTAGAATCCCTTCTTCCGAACCAAGACGTCTTGCAGTAGTTTGGGCAGCAAGATCTTCTATATGCAGAATCTCATCATAAATTGTTTGGTTTAATATTTTCGGTATAAATCCTGGGCCAGTTCCAGGAATTTTATGGGGTCCTGGATTACCACCAGCTAATACTGGAGAGCCTGCTGGTTCTACGACATATATTTTTAAATCCGGTATAACCTTTTTCAATTCTTCCCCGGTTCCAGTTACGGTTCCACCCGTTCCTGCTGTCAATACAAGAACGTCTAATTTATTGTCAAAGGCATTTAAAATTTCAACAGCAGTTGTATGCCGATGAGCGTCAGCGTTTGCTTTGTTATCAAATTGCAATGGGATAAAACTATTTGGAATACTCTCAGCAATACGTACTGCTTCATCAATAGATCCTTGCATACGTAAGCTGGCAGGCGTTAAATGGACTTCGGCGCCAAATGCTCTCATTAATTGTACCCGTTCTTTTGTAGCATTGTCAGGCATCGTAATGATGCAACGGTAACCTTTTACCGCACATACCATAGCAAGACCAATCCCTGTATTCCCACTAGTTGGTTCAATTACCGTGCTTACCCCTGGAATTAGTTTACCTTCTTTTTCTGCTTGTTCAATCATATTAAAAGCAGCTCGATCTTTTACACTTCCACCAGGATTAAAAGATTCTAATTTCATATAAACTTTCGCACCGTTCGAATCAGGTAATGCATTTAATTTTACAATTGGTGTATTTCCTATTAATTCGAGAATGGAGTTATGTATTTTCATCATGAAACACCTTTCAAATCATATTTAGAAAAAGCTAGGTATTCATTCAACCTAGCTTTACTTACTTATACAGTATAATACGCCTATTAAAAAGAGACGAGTATAGGTGATAGTTTAAACAGCTAAAGTTTCTTTAGAAACGAATTATTCGTTTGAAACTTCCTGTAAAAAACTAAGGTTTAATAAGCCGTCAATATTATCTGTTGTAATATAACCTGCTTCTTTTGAAATGGTCGCCATTTCTTTAATAATCTTTTCATTTAGTTCCGATGTAGGAGTTAGACGACCAAATGCTTTTGTCACTTCGTCCTTTGAAAGATCTTTGCCAGTAATTTTTTTTACATGGTCAAGGAATAACTGAATCGCTTCTTCAGGATTTTCTTTAATAAAATCAATGGCTTGTAGATGCGCTTTTAATATTTTTTTCGTCAGCTCCGGATTGTTTAAAGTAAATTCTTTACGTGCTGCTACAACCGTATTCGTTGATTCGCTACCCCAAGCAAATTCCTTTTCATCTAGTAAAAGTTTTGCTTTTCCGTTCGTTTCAATGTTAACCCCCCACGGTTCTTGTGCTGCTGCAGCATCAATGTCTCCTCTTAACATTAAGGATGCTGTATCAGCAGAAGCTAGTTTAATGGAATTGACATTTCCACCGCTTAATTTTACTTTTAAACCTACCTCTTTAAGGGATTTCATTAACCCAATGTCCTGTGTACTACCGTAAGCAGGTACTGCCACCGTTTTACCTGCCAAATCTTCTACACTAGTAATATTTGAATCGCCTCGTACGACAAGTACTGCCCCGGCATTGACAGCACCAGCAATAATTTCATGTTGGGGATGTCTCGTATAGGTATTTAATGCAGGTGTTGGACCGACTGTACCGATATCAATGGCATTAGTCGACATAGCCTCCATAAATGCAGTACCATCGTTGAAAGTATTTGTAGAAATGGTAATCTCTTCTCCTAATTGTTGTTCGAAATAGCCTTTTTCCAGTGCCACAATCGTTGCGATATGGGTCATATTCGGAAAGTAACCGATTCGTATAGTGGATGCTTGATCCTGTTCTCCGTTGGAAGAAGCTTCACTATGGCTACATGCCGCAAGTATGAAAGTCATCAGGGTCATCATTGTTAAAAATAAAAAATGCTTCTTTTTCATTTTTTCATCTCCTAAACTGTTTGCATACCCCATTTTCTTAATGCATAACGTTCAATACGTACAAAAATAAAGTTATCGATAAACGATCCAATGACACCGATGATAATAATAATACTAAAGATTAAATCCATCGCTTGAATAGAGCGTCCGAGATCTAAAAGTGTTCCGAGACCACCGCTTCCTCCTAGTAATTCCCCTGATAAAACTGCTCGCCAAGCGAGTGCCCATGCTAAACGTAAACCAGATATTAACTGGGGAACTGTTGCTTTAAAAATAACGGTACGGAATAAATGGAAACCGTCTGACCCCATTGTTTTCGCTACTCGAATCAGTAGAGGAGGGACACTTTTAAAGGCGGCACTTGACGTAATAATAATGGATAATGCCGCTCCTAAAATAACGATAAATATAACAGAGCCAACCCCTAAACCGAACCAAAGAATGGCTAAAGGCATCCAAACAATATTTGGGATAGCTTGCAGACTAGTGACAAAGAAACCGAGTGTATCGTCTATCACTTTGTACTTATAAATTAAGTATCCAAGGATTAATCCGATGACGACTGCAATAAAGAAGCCGACAAATAATCGCACAAGGGAAGCACTTGTTGCTTCAATTAATTGTCCAGTCATTAATCCGTTTACTAATGTTTTTAATATTGTGACACCACCAGGATCATTCGGAATAATTAGAGGGGGCCACATAAAGGCTGGGAAGATATCAAATTTAGATATCGCTTCCCATATTGTTATGAGGATCAACACGAAGACGATCCTTCTCAAGAGAGTAGTCACTACCTAATTCCTCCTTCAGCACTTTTTCCATTTCCTGCTCTAGTTCAGTTAATATACGATTCTCTAAGTGTATTAAAATGCTGTCTGAAGATTTGCGCGGCCGGGACGCCTGTACAGGAAAAACATTTTTAATACCACCGGGACGCGTCTTCATTAAAACAATACGGTCCGATAATACAACGGCTTCGCGAATATTATGAGTGACAAATAGAATCGTCTTTCCAGTTTCCCTCCACAACGTTTCAAGTTCTTTATGTAAAACCATACGGGTTTGTTCATCTAAAGCAGCGAATGGTTCATCCATTAAAAGAATTTCCGGATCCATTACAAGGGCACGGGCAATGGCAACCCGTTGCTTCATCCCACCGGATAATTGATGGGGCATGGAATGGGCGAACTTTCCAAGGTGTACTTTTTGTAACCAAGTCATTGCCCGCTCCTTCGCTTCTTCCTTCGGTATTTTTTTAATCAGTAGACCGTACATAACATTTTCAAGAACAGTCATCCAAGGAAATAAACCGGATTCTTGAAAGACAACAATTCGGTCGTTACCAGGTCCTTTGATTGGTTTATCATTGACAAGAAATGTGCCAGAAGAATGATCTTCAAGGCCAGCAATAATATTTAAAAGGGTGGATTTTCCACAACCAGAAGGTCCTAATAAGGAAATAAACTCGCCTTTTTTTATCGTTAATGAAACGTCATCTAACGCAATTGTTGGAGCATGCTCATTACTTTGATATTCTTTATGAACATTTTTTAAAATAATATGCCCATCTGACAAAATAATCCCTCCATTCCTATAAAACATATTAAAATACTAAGTTTTAATTTATTAACATTTTATGTGTTGTATTCGCTTCTTTCTGTCACTTTTGTTACAAAATTTCAGAATAATTTATATAATATAACGATAAGGGAGTGGGAAACGATGCAATTAGAACGTTCTTTGAAGTTAATTGAACAACTTGGTAAGAAAATTTACGCGAGAAAAGGTCAAATCATTTATCAAGCTGGAGAAGAAGCAACTAATGTCTATTTTTTAAATGAAGGGACTGTTAAAATTGCGATAGATGGGGACGATGGACATCCGGTTACCATTTCCTTAATTCGATCGGGAGAAATGTTTGGATTTCTGGATCGATTAAATAATCGGATAGAGCATAGTCAATATGCTGTTGCGATGACGGATGTTGAATTATTTAGTTTACCGATGGAGATTTTCATACAGCATCTGAATAAATTATCAGAAATGGAACGAAGTTTATTTTATTCTTTAGGGAAACGATTAACAGAAGCCCAGGAGTTTGTCTATGTTCATTCTAAAATGACGGTTCCTGAACGACTCGGGTGGCTATTAAAGAAGCTAGCAAAAGTAGAAAATAATATTTTAACGATTAACATTCCTTTAACCCATGAAGAAATTTCTTTTATGATTGGCTGTAGTCGTCAAAAGGTTACGACTTATTTAAGCAAGTGGAAAAAGGAAGGAGTTATTAAATATGAGCGGGGATTTATTCAATTAGTAGATTTGGAGAAACTTCAGTAAATAAAAAACTACCTAAAGGGTAACACCAATCTATCTTGAAATAGATTGGATGTCACCTTACGGGTAGTTTTTTAGTAGAAATCTTGTTCTAAATCTGTATTCTTTTCCGTACTATGATAGCTTCGGAAAGAAACAATTAAAGTATCTAAATGTTCTAAGTTCTCCTCATAGTCAAGAAGTCTGGAGAAGATGTAAAACAAGTGATAACTTGAAAACTCTTCTTCACCTTCGCGATTTTGCTCAAAGGAAATTTGTTGGATGAGATGTTCCATTACGTCCGCATGTTTATCATCCTCTTCATCAACCCACTTTGAATGCTCAGGTTTTAACTTACCAGTAAATTTTAATAATAATTGTTCGTGGAAAGTGAGAAGAAAATCCAAACGTTCTTGAATCATCGTACGAAACGGAACGGGTAAATTTGCTATTTCATTTTCATGTTTATTTAATCGATGTAAAAGCTCTAAACTTTTTTTCGTCGTGATGATCATTTGTCGATACATAACAAGTTTTCGTGCTTGTATAAAGCGTTTTTTCTTAGAGTAATGGCGCTCTTCTTTATAGAAGTCGTACATTTTTTCTATATCTGTTAAACGACTATGGAATTTATTGAGAGCGATTTTGGTTGAAGTATGTTCAGATGCTTGTCTAGCAGCTAAACGAGTCCAACGAATAATATCGTCCTGCAATGAATCAATCATTTTAAATAATTTAATTTCATAGCGGGGTGGGATGAAGACGAGATTCACTAGAAACGCGGCAAAAACACCGACCATTACAGTTATAAACCGTATAATACCAAATTCTAAAAAGTCTTCTCCTTCATAAACCATGATTGCAACTACCGTTACTAAGGCAAGGGACATCGAGCTGTTTAATTTGAACTTTAGCATGATGGCAATCACAATAATTGCGGCGAGTCCGATTGTTACTGTGTGATGGCCAAAAATTAAACCAAACAGTACAGCTATCGTTGCGCCGATGAAATTCCCTTGAAGTTGTTCAATAATTGTTAAATAAGATCGATAAATCGAAGGTTGGATTGCAAAAATGGCTGCAATCCCAGCAAAAACAGGAGAAGGTAAGTTCAGTAATTCCGCTAAAAAAAGGGCGAATACAATTGCAAAACCTGTTTTTAAAACACGGGCACCTACTTGCATTAAAAAATATATCCTCTCTTTCAAGAAACTTATGTTTGAAATCACATTACTTTACCTAATTTTTTCCCTTTGGTCAACTGGTTTCGTGAAAGATCATTATGATTGAATCAACTTCACATGGTTTTCGCTTATTTCAATTGTGAAAAAGCATAATCAACAGCTTCAATTGTTTCCATAATGTCTTGCTCTGTATGTTCTGTCGTTAAGAACCAAGCTTCATATTTAGATGGAGCTAAATTAACACCTTTTGAAAGCATTAGTTTAAAGAAACGACCAAACAGCTCACCATCGGAGTTTTCAGCTTGTTCGTAGTTTTCAACTTTTTCATTTGTAAAGTAAACGGTTAAAGCACCTTTTAATCGGTTAACTGTAATTGTAATACCATGTTTTTCAGCTGATTGTAAAATCCCTTTTTCCAACATTGCACCAAGTCGATCCATTTCTTCATACACACCAGGTTGTTTCAATACTTCCAGACATGCAATTCCTGCAAGCATAGACGCTGGATTTCCAGCCATTGTTCCAGCTTGGTATGCAGGTCCAAGAGGAGCAACGGTTTCCATAATTTCCTTACGACCACCATAAGCGCCGATTGGAAGACCACCACCGATAATTTTACCCATTGCTGTTAAATCTGGAGTCAAACCTAGTAAGTCTTGGGCAGCTCCGTAATGGAAACGAAATGCTGTAATAACTTCATCGTGAATCGTTAAAGCTCCTTTTTCCTTCGCCACAGTATGAACGTATTCTAAAAATCCTTTGTTTGGTTCGACGATACCGAAATTCCCTACGATTGGTTCGATTAAAATTGCTGCAACTTCATCGCCCCATTTATCCATTGCTAGTTGGAATTGTTCTTTATTATTGAAAGGAACAGTAATTACCTCAGTTGCAACGGCTACAGGTACACCTGCTGAATCCGGGGATCCTAAAGTAGCTGGACCAGATCCGGCAGCAACTAATACTTGGTCGAAATGTCCATGATAACATCCAGCAAATTTAATGATTTTCGTACGTCCTGTATATGCTCGTGCTACGCGAACCGTTGTCATAACGGCTTCCGTACCTGAATTAGTAAAGCGAACTTTATCCAATGAAGGAATCGCCTCTTTTAACATTTTGGCAAATTTCACTTCATGTTCTGTTGGTGTTCCAAATAACACACCTGTTTCTGCAGCAAGAGTGATTGCTTTTGCGATATGTGGATGACCAAATCCTGTAATAATCGGACCATAAGCAGCTAAGTAATCGATATAACGGTTACCGTCTACATCCCAAAAGTATGCTCCTTTACCTCTTGCCATGACAACCGGTGAACCGCCGCCTACCGCTTTATAAGAACGTGATGGACTATTAACGCCACCAACGATATGTTGTAATGCTTCTTCGTGAATTTGTTCAGATTTCGTATGATTCATTTTCTAATGCCTCCTCATAATTTACACATCTTATTGTAGACCTATTCCCATTTGAATGCCAAAGAATTTGAAACTCCAATGTTTGTTCGGTACGATATAAATAAAGGGGAGGAATATTTATGGAAACTTTATTAAATATGGAAGCACCAAATTTTACTTTATTAAATGAAAAAGAAGAAAAAATAACTTTAAGTGATTATAGAGGAAAAAAGGTGATTCTTTATTTTTATCCGAAAGATATGACACCAGGCTGTACTACTGAAGCGTGTGATTTCCGCGATCAACACGAGGCATTTTCCGATTTAAATGCTGTTATTTTAGGTATAAGCGCAGATGATGCAAAGAAACATACAAAATTCATTGAAAAATATGGGTTGCCCTTTTCATTGTTAGTTGATGAAGATCATGAAGTGTGTGAAAAATATGGAGTTTGGGTATTAAAGAAAATGTATGGTAAAGAATTTATGGGGATTGAACGTTCTACTTTTCTTATTAATGAAGAGGGTATTGTAGAAAAGGAATGGCGTAAAGTAAAAGTGAAAAATCATATAGAGGAAGTTTTAACTTATTTGCGTGAAGGGGAAAGAAAATAATGAAAGTATATTTTACATTTAACTCAAGACCGGATTTACAACAGCAGTTAATCGAACATTTCCCTAAAGTTGAATTTACTTTTCATAGTCGAATCGAGAATGAAGTATTAGCAGAGGCAGATGTTCTTGTGACTTATGGTGAAGATTTGAATGATGAACAAATTAAAATTGCCAGGAATTTAAAATGGATTTTCGTTGCTTCAGCTGGAATTGAGAAAATGCCAAGAAAGGCAATCGCCGATCGAAAGATTATCGTTTCAAATGTGCGTGGAATTCATAAAAAGCCAATGGCAGAATCGATTATCGCTCATATTTTATCACTTAAACGTTCTTTACCTTATATTTATAACAATCAACGAAATAAGATTTGGGATAAAAAAGGGAATCCAACTGAATTAAATGGAAGTACTGCTTTAATTATTGGTCCAGGTGCGATTGGTGCAGAAATTGGTAGACTTCTTCAAGCCTTTGAAGTATATACAATTGGGTTGAATCGAAGTGGTGAAGATGCACCATTTATGAATGAGACACATCGGATTTCAGATTTAGCACAACAGTTGCCCAAAGCTGATATTGTCATTTCGATTTTACCGAGTACGGAAGAAACGACACATATGATAAAGTATGAACATTTTCAACTAATGCGCGAAAATGCCATTTTTATCAACTTTGGACGAGGAAATTTGGTGGAAACGGATGTATTAATTCGTGCCCTAGAAGAAAAACTAATATATCATGCGGTTCTGGATGTATTTGAAGTAGAGCCACTACCATATGACAATAAACTATGGGAATTAGATAACGTGACCATTTCGCCTCATTGTTCTAGCCATTCGTCCCGTTACCTAGAAAGAAGTCTAGAAATTTTTAAGCCAAGTTTGGAGAAATGGTTAAAAGGTGACACTGATATTGAGAATCAAATGGATATTTTGAGAGGTTATTGAGAATATTATCCATAAAGTGAGAACATTCATAAAGTTCCTTTTTACAGAAGAATTATATATTTATGATAATTAACGGTGATTTTTATTCAATTTTTGATAAAATAGGCAATGGAGTAACCGTTACCAATAAGGAATTGTTGACTATTTACAACGATTTGGTTACACTAATGATAACTATTATAAATTAAGAATTATGTATGAAAAGAGGTGCATGACGATGTCTGAATTGCATTTGAAAGATGCACTAGACACGTTAAAGACAACTGGTGTAAGAATTACTCCGCAACGTCATGCTATTTTGGAATATTTAATCGAATCAATGACACATCCAACTGCAGATGAAATATATAAAGCTCTAGAAGGTAAGTTTCCCAATATGAGTGTTGCAACGGTTTACAATAATTTACGTGTATTCCGAGAAGCAGGTTTAGTGAAGGAACTAACTTATGGAGATGCAGCGAGTCGATTTGATTTTGTTACAAACGATCATTATCACATGATTTGTGAATGTTGTGGTAAGATTGTTGATTTCCATTATCCGGGCTTAAATGAAGTGGAGCAATTTGCATCGCATGTAACGGGTTATAAAGTTCACTCACACCGCCTAGAATTATATGGTACATGTCAAGATTGTCTTGAAAATGATGGGAAACAAGTTTTGTAATGAGCAAAACCTAGCGATGCGTTGCTAGGTTTTTTATTTTACATTGTAATTACTTTTGGAAAGTGCTGCTTTTGAACAAACGAATTACACTGTATAATTGAATAGAAAAAAGGTCGACTCATTTAGGAGCCGACCTCATTTTATTTTTTTCCTCTATTATAAGATTCGTCAAAATCTTTTCCTTCTAATGAAGGGTCAAGTGTTAATGGCTCATTACAGTACATACACATATCTACACGTCCTAATACTTTTGTATGTCTATTACAATTTGGACAAACAACTTGTACAGCCCGTGTTGAAAGTAGACCAATCCAGCCATATACTACTGTACTGCCGATAATGCATAGTAAACCTAAAGTCATGAAAATTAAAACTAAAATTTGATTTTCGCGGAAGAAGATCGCCCCGTACATAATAACGAATCCTATGAAAATAAGTGCTAAGGCAAATGAGCGAATTTTATTTATTTTATTTTTATATTTTTTTGCCATATTTCTTTAGCCTCCCAATCTAGATTCTACTATAACATAGTACCTTTTTATTTGCGGATAGAAAAACATTATTTAAAGGAAAAATATCACCAATTCTATTTTCTTTAAAAAGAAGGATTCTACTTGAAGATGTCGAAACAAAATAACGTAATCGTAATTTAGGAGGATTATTATGGAGCACATATTGCGCCCGATCTACCAAGAACGTGCTAGTCAACCTGAAACATTAGGGGTCATTCTAGTCACAAAACGTGAAGAGATAATGAGTATTACCGATACGTTTGATACCGTATTATTAATTATTGTAAAAGAAGCGGAAATGCCTATTTTTACAAAACATTACTTACATGAAGATCAAAAAATGGCGATGCATGTGATTACAGAAGAGTTATTAAATAAAAGATTAAATGTTGGTTTAGACAGACGAATTGTGGATTGGATTTTCCACGGGAAAGTAATATTTGATCGTAATGAATATCTTTGTAATTTAAGATTAAAGCTACAGGAGTTTCCGTTTTTCGGCCGTAAAATAAAAACAGGGATTCAATTTTCTAAATTGATTAGACGTTATTTAGAAGGAAAAGAATTTTTTAATAGAGGAAACTATTTCGATTCTTATCATCATGTTGTTGATTCATTACATCATTTAGCCCGACTGTCTGTTATAGATAACGGATTATATCCGGAAGTAACAGTTTGGTCCCAAGTGAAAAAAATAGAACCTTCGATTTACAAACTTTATGAAGAACTAGTCATGAGTACGGAAAGTTTAGAAAAGCGATTAGAACTATTATTTTTAGCGATTGAATTTCTCATTAACTCCAAAACCGATGATGGGGCACAACATATTTTAGAAACAATGCTTTTAAAGGATGCTTGGACAATACAAGAATTACATAATCATCATGATTTAAGATATTACTCTAAAGACTTAGAAGTATTTGTTGAGTTTTTAATAGATAAGGGATATATTATCGTGGAGCCAAAAGAATCAAAGAGTGATTCAATTTATCACCGTCACTATAAAGTAGATCGTGATTTTGTTATTTCACAATATAATGCTGAAAAGTAAAGTATATAAGAAGAAAATCCATTAGAATAAGCAATACTAGCCATTTCGGGGTGTTAAAATGAACACCTCGAAAATTTTTTGAGAAAAAGTGTTGACTTAACTATTAAACTCGTTGTATTATTATAAACGTCGCTGAGGCGAGTTGATAAATTAATAACACAAACATTATTTCAAATATAACTTTTTCAAAAAAAGTTGTTGACAGAGATTTGGTGAAATGTTATTATAGAGAAGTCGCTGCAAAACGACACGATAATTATGAACTTTGAAAACTGAACAACAAAACGTTAATGAATACAGTTTCAACTTAATTGTTGAAAAAAATTTTGGACATCAATATGATGCTAGCAAAAATTTGAGCTTTATCAAATTTTCTTTTATGGAGAGTTTGATCCTGGCTCAGGACGAACGCTGGCGGCGTGC
>NZ_JACSQA010000038.1 GCF_014836845.1 Ureibacillus galli | reverse complement strand
TCTGGAATCGCATCTTCAAAGACTGCATTCGCTGCAACGTCGCCGCCGCCATTTTTCGTTGTTACTTCATACGTTAACTCTTGACCAGCTTTCACATCCCCTTCAGGGAGGACGGTTTTTTCTGCGACTACACATGGTTTAGTGCCTAGGAAGATGTCGTCTAGGAAGTTACCAGCTCCAATATTGCCACTAGCTGTGCTTAATGCCTCAAAGCCAAATCGTGTTGCTGTTTGACCTGCCGGAACAGTATAAGTACCTGTGTAAGTTTTCCATGCAGTATTTCCAGTAGACATTTGAGTTTGTGGCACTGTACTATATGGATTACTTGTCGCTGCCCCAATACGAACCTGCATCATGTCAACGCCTTGACGTCCCATGTGGGATAAACGCCAATAAAGTGTTTGACCCGGAGTCGTCTCGACATCTTGATAAAGCATTCCGTTTTCATAGGCATTTAGTTCTGCCCATCTATCACCGTCAACTGGTGCTGCAAAGTTTTTCGCAGCTGCAGGAAGGCCTACGTTATGGTTCCATATCTCGATAAGTTTTACGCCTTGCGCATCGTCCGTTGTCTTCCATCCAGGAACCTCAGATTCATAGAAATAGATTCCCGCAGCAGTATATGAACCTCTTGCTGCTCCTTCTTCAAAACTACCATTAATTAATGCTACTGGTGCAAGACATGCATCGATTCCTTCTAATGGCATTACGGTAGTAGTTGTTTCATTGATTCTGTTGTTTCTTGTTCATTAGTTAAAAGATTGTCATAGTTGATTAGTGCCTTATTGGTAACTAATTTATTCGTTTCAGTTGTTAATGTTTTCACTTTAAACTGAACCGTAATTCCCTCAGGTAAATTCGTCGTGTTCGCTAAATCACCTAATTCAATGACAACTTTGTTATTGTCTGCATCGAAGTAACCTGCATCGTCTCCAGTTGCATCCGTCAAATCACCTGCACCAGGACCATTTGTAATTTTTAATGAACCTGGAACGTACTCTGTACCTTCCGGAATCGCATCTTCAAAGACTGCATTCGCTGCAACGTCGCCGCCGCCATTTTTCGTCGTTACTTCATACGTTAACTCTTGACCTTCAAAAACATCCCCTTGTGGTGAAACAGTTTTTTCTGCAACAACACATGGTTCAGTACCAAGGAAGATATCGTCTATGAAATTACCAGCTCTTATGTCTCCAGTAGCTGAAGAAACTGCCTCAAAACCAAAACGTGTGACTGTTTGTCCAGCAGGAACTGTATAAGTACCCGTATAATATTTCCAAGCCTCTTTACCTGTTGACATTGTTTGAACTTTCGGAAGACTATTTGGCGCAGTTGTACTAGAACCAATCTTCACCGCCATTGTATCTACACCATATCTACCTTTATGAGCTAAACGCCAATAAATAGTTTGTCCAGGAGTAGTTTCGACATCTTGATATAACGTTGCGTTTTCAAAACTATTCATTTCAGCAAATTGCTCACCATGAATAACTTCGTGTTTATCACGATCACCATCTGGAAGTTTAGCCATTAAACTTTTTACAAAAATGTCAAATCGACCGGTTGAATCGGTTGTAGTCCATCCTGGTATATATTCATCCTGTATACCCGTCCACCCTGGTCCAGCAGGAGTTCTTGGATCATCCGGCGAATAGGATAATTCTTCAAAACTACCATTAATCAATGCTACTGGTGCTGGACATGCATTTGTAGAACCTTCTGGATTGATTGTAACTTCAGTATTTGGTTCATCTGGAGTGGTAATATTATCACCTGTTACGACTGCTGTATTGGTAATCGTTTGACCACCTTGGTCTGCATTTACAGTAGCTTGGAAGGTAATTGTATGCCATTCCGTATCTGTTACATCGCCAAATTGGCCGACTACTTGTCCATCTGCAAAATGACCATTGTCGTCACTTTGTGCATCGCTCACCGATGTACCATCTACAGTCAACGTTCCAGGTACATATTCTAAACCTTCTGGAATATTATCCGAGATTGTTAGATTTGTGACCGAACTGTTTTCCACTGTATTTCGAGTTTCAATCGTATACAGTAATGTATCTCCAACTTCCGAGTTACTCGCATCTGTATTTCCATCAGCTTTCTTTTGGATGCTTGAAGATTTTTTAGATTCTAATTTTGGGGTAGCGACAGGTGTAACGTGAATCGTAATTGTCGCTTCTGCTGTCCCACCATATCCATCATCTACAATGACTGTAAATGTATCATCACCAACATAGTCTGTATTCGGTATGTACGTCCAAGTACCATCTTCGTTTACAGTTACTTTCCCACTACTCGGTTGTTGATTCCCAACACGATACGTTAAGCTGTCACCATCTGGATCTTGTCCTTCCACTTGACCCGAAACTGGCTCATTTACTGGCGTTGTTTTTTCATCATTCGGTGCAGTTGGTGGTTGGTTTGTGGAAGTAAATGATGTAGTGTCAGTAAAGCAATCATAAGTAGCTGAAAGTGAAACTTCCTCATTATGTCCTGCATTATTTACTACTGCTTGAATCTTTCCATCTGCATCTGATACTAAATCAGTTACAGCCTCTCCGTTAGGTCCCGTTAACTCCCCTATTGTGGAAGTAAAACTATCAAGAGATGCACCTTCAACTGGATTACCTAGTGGATCTAATAAAGTGACGGTCGCATTGTATCCTCTATCCGTCGCAGCTGATAAATCTATGCTGCTTGGCGCTTGTCTATAGTCATTTTGTGAACTAAGTGTACTAATAGGTGCGTATTGGTTTACAAAATACCAGTTATAAATATCGTGTGTTTCGTAATAAGGAGATCCTGTCGTTCCGGTAAAGCTCGCATAAGGTTTTGCTCCGTTAAATATCGAGTCAAGATTGATGCTGTTTACATCTAGCACTACTTGAGAACTCGCTCTTTCTGGAGAAGTACCTAATCGAACTTGAACGTTTTGACTTAATCCATCATAGTCAATCCATGTATAATATTGAGTACCGTTAGACAAGTCATAATTCGTACCGTTCGACGTATTATACTGATCTAAATCTGTATACCAACCAGACTGATTGACTGGTTCTCCATTTACAGTAAGAGCAATATTATTATCTGACGGGTCATTATAACCATCGTTTTTAAAAGTATCATACTTTATACTAAAACTCGGTGCGGTACCATAAATACCTAAACTCCCCCCATTATTTAATGGGTTGTTTTGGTTAGCCTGAAGAGTAAATGTAAATCCATCACTCGGGCCATCAGGACTTGTATTCCCGATTTTAAATGAAAAAGCTGTACTAAAAGAGTAATTGTCTTTAGGACAGAAATTATTTTTCGTAATAACCGCTCCACTTTGTAATGGGGATGCAGGTGTTAATCGAATAAAATTTTGTCCTTCTGGAACTTCAGCGGAACCTAATACATTAAACAATTGATTTACGCTATCACTGGAAAATCAATCCAGTTTATACGTTAGCCAGTTATCATCTGTCGTAGCCGCATCTGCCTTTATCTGCGCAAAGCTTAGAGGCTGAATTAAACTGTTCGAGATAATAACAAGAGTAATAATGAAAATTTTAAATAATTTACTTACTATCGACTTAGTATCCAATATTATTCCCTCCCTTTATTATGTAATTATTACTCTCTCAAAATAAAAGACTAATATAATACTCTTACAAAACTCTTAAACTTAGGAAATAAAACCTGTATTCCCCTCTAATCAATTCCCATTACATATTATCTACTTCAGTAGCTGCGGAATTAGTCTTTTGTTCAACTTTTTTCTCCTGAATATGTACAGAATCATTTTATCCTTTTGTTTGACTTGATTCTTCTGTATCATTGGATTTAAAAACGAGCAGAGAAAAGAGTAATAGAACGGTCAAAAACTTCTTGCGTAAAAATCATCACCCCCCTTCAATTAAAGAACATACCATACACAAAATTCTAAAAATTCTGACTAAAATACCCGATTTAATATACATAAAGTTAATTAAAAATTTAACACGCTTACTCCATCATTATTGGAAAAATTAGTCATTGACATATCCAATAATAGTTTTTTTGTATACAGAAAAACAAGATAATTTCGCCCTATTTTTACAAAAACATACATTTCTCAACTTTTATTCCTTTCGAAATTTGTAAATAAATCTGTCAAAAATAGAACAAAATTTTCCATCATAATAGTTCAATATACTTTATAACAAGTATCTAATTTACATCTTTAAAATAAATCATAGGTAAAATTAAATCACACTCTTTATGTTAATGGGTATTTTTATCCTTAAAATATATATATAAGATGCATCAATTTAAATCTCTTTAATTAAAATTACTTAGGACACTCATTAATTTCTTTAAAATACATTAATTAGAAAAGAAATTGCTTATAAAAAAGCTAGGATAACTTCCTAGCTTAAACCCTTCTGTATTATATTTCACCTTTTTTACGGGCTTCCATTTCTTCCTTCATTTCTTTATTCATTGCTTCAATTGATTGTTTACGCCGCTCATTTTTTTGTTTTAACATTTCCTGCTCTTCTGGACTTGCAAACTCCATACTTACTTCCGCTTCTTGAAGTTTTCTTTTTGTATTTTCAATCATGTCGTGTAGACGTTCCACATTATTAAACCGATTATCTCGGTTTGGTTGTTTTTCGTTTGTCATCGTTTTTCCTCCAAATACCGTTTATAAGTAGTTTGGATAACTTTCACCTATCTATTCAAATCGGCCAATGTGAATAAAAAACTCCCCAATATATATTAGGAAGTTTTTAAAATTCATCTATAGATTCGCGATTAGTTTTTTTAATTCATTTTCATCAATCGGTCCTTTAATCGTATACTTTAGGGTTCCGTCTGAATCGACTATAAAAGTTGTTGGATAAGTAAGTACCTTAAACGATTTCTCAAGGGATTTGTCTAGATCTAAAAATATTGGGAATTTTAAATCGTATAAATCTATAAATTTCTCGATATTTTTACGAATCTCAGATGAAGTGATATTGATTGCTAATAGCTCTACATTATCAGGCATATTGTCATAAAATGCTTTTAAATGAGGGGCCTCTTTTTGACACGGTCCACACCAAGATGCCCAAAAATTAATAATTAAAATCTTCCCTTTGTAATCTTCTAACGTTGTACCGGTTTCATCTAACCTCGTTAATGGAGTATTGAAGTCTAACTTTATTGTTTCATTTGATGTCGTAATCATTGGGTTAAAATCCGTATCTTTTGTAATGTGGTTTTTCACTAAAATGCCTATTAGTATAACAATGAATAAAGCTGATAATAATAAAATCATTCTTCTACGCTGCATTTTCATACTACGTTTCCCCTATTCATAATGGAGATCAATTCAAAGGTTTCTTCAGTTCAATTTCATCACGAATCGGAATGCCGTCATTTCCTATAAAGGGAATCTCCGGTTTTAGCTTTCTTGCTTTCTCTACGGCATTATTAAAAATTTGGGATAATAGAAACCCGCGCTTTTGATAAAACTTTAAAGCTAATAAATTATCATTCGTTGTAACGAGCTTAAGAACTTTACATTTTTCCTTCAAAGCCAGTCGTTCTACTTCTTGAACTAAAGCGGAACCTATTCCTTTTCCTTCTTCTACACTATCTAATGATATAATTTCACATTCTCCATTTTGTATAACATAAGTAATTAACCCTATTATTTTTTCTTCTTTCAAAACAGCAAAACCCTCTAATGTACTACAATCATAAATACCAGTTGAAATCACCATTTGAGGGCTTCCCCAATGTTCTTTAAAAAACGCGATTACTCGCTCTTTAGAGATTTCATTTATTGCAACGACATTCACACTTCATCACCTCAGTTATTTAATGTTTAAAAATTTTTATTGCATTTAAGTAAATTTTAGTAATTATGTATGAGAAATACAATAAAAGAAAGTGCATGCATTTGAACGAAATGTTCAATACATGCTCTTAGGAAAGGTTATTCTGCCACTAAAACATCTGTGGAGAATTTTTCAATATAAGTTGTTTTCGTATGTTTCGGCTTTTGAATATAATGTTCAATCGGATAAAGCTCGCTTAATTCCACTAGAACTTCAAAGCCCAGTTTGTCAGAAAGCTCCCTAGAAATACTCGTTACATCTACTATTTTCGTATATTGCAAGAAGAATGTCACGGTTTGATCAATTTGTTGGAGTTGCCATTGGAAAGGAATTTCTTCTAATGTATAAATGGCTTCCTGTATATCATAGAAGTTAAACGTTTTTCCGTTAACTGTAATACTTTCAATTTCTCTTCCATAATGAATCAGTACAGGAGCTTCATTACCACAACTACAAGTTTGTCCCTCTTGAATTTCGATAATATCTTCATTAAAGTAACGTAAAAGTGGCATTCCTTCACGCCCTGTAGATAATACGCAATATCCTTTTTCATTGTACGATAATACTTGTCCTTGTTGATCTACTACTTCAAACTTAACTTTTGGATGGGTTAAATGGAAATGACCTTCTTTACAAGAAAGGGACAAGGAACCCGTTTCCGTACTACCGAACAACATATGTACAGGTACTCCGAATAATTGTTCAATATATTTTCTTCTAGATGGTGAAACTAATTCTCCCGCTACGATTAATGCACGTAAATTTGCTAAAGGAAATTGAACACCCATTGCCTTCGCCACGTGATAAAGTCTAATCGCTTCGTTGGAACCAATTGCGAGAATCGAAGGTTTTGTTTTTTGTAAAATTTCGACTACGCGGGATATTGGAGCAGCTAAATTCCATTGATCAGCTGAAATAAACCCAACCTTCGCCTCTTTCGCTGTCCAATAAAGAATAAAGGCAGGTAATGCAATGGCAAAGGGGAAACGATTTAAAATGAGATCATGTTCCGATAATTGTAAATCTGAATCCATTAACAATTTTGCCTCTTGTAAAGTATCGTTATGTGAAAACCAGCTAGGAGATGGTTTACCAGATGTTCCACTTGTTTCATGATAAGTAGCAATTTGCGAACGATCTACACCTAATAAGTCATATTCATCTACTTCTCTTAATTCATTTTTCGTTGTAAACGGAATGGACTCCCATTGTTCCGTGTTAACATGTAAAAGTTTCTGTTGATAAAACTTACTTTGATTTGCGCAATTAATCAATTCCCTATTATTCACGAAAACATCCTCCTTCTCACTATTAATGCTTAACCATATCTTTTGTTGCAAGATTGAACTGCTCTACATCTTTCGTCATTTCTTTAATAAGGCGATTTAGTTTCTGGATGACAGCGACACCAGATTCTTGGAATTGTTTTGTTATCTCCACGTTATTTGTAATTTCCTCTGATCCCGCAGATAGTTGTTGTACTGCAGCTGAAACTTCATTAATTTGATCAGACACTGCTGTAATTTTTCCTTGAATTAAACTAAATTTCTCTTTTACATCTGAAACGACAGTAATTCCATTCATGACTGTATCTTGCCCTTCATTCATATAAGAAACGGATTGATCAATCGTATCTTGTATAGAAGAGACGATTTTTGAAATTTCATTGGATGAATCTTTCACTTCTTCTGATAATTTTCTTACTTCATCCGCTACGACTGCAAACCCTTTACCATGTTCCCCAGCTCTTGCTGCTTCAATCGCTGCATTTAATGCTAGTAAATTCGTTTGGTTCGAAATATCGGTAATCGTTCCAACAATATTGCCAATTTCTTTTGAGTATCGGGATAAATCACTGATTACTTGAGATAAGTTATTTACCGACTTATTGATGGCATTCATTTGAGCTGTTACAACTTCCAATGATTCATACCCTTGAGAGCTTGTCTCATTCGTTTCCTGGGATGTGCTCGCTACAATTTGGGCGCTTTTTGCAATCTGCTCAATACCGCTTGAAATTTCTAACATTGTTTTCGTATTGTTTTCAACATTTTCAGCCTGTTTTAACGCACCCATCTCTGACCTTTCAGCATAAACTGCGAGCTCTGCCAGTTTAGATTGAAAATTTTCGAGGCTAGGTAATAGCGCTTCCATTAATTCCATTGCTTCAGTTGAGCTAATGGATTCTATTTTAGACGAATCATTTTGTTCTTCTATTTGAGTTTCACTTTGTTTATCGATGCCTTTCATCTGCTTTCGGAGAATCAGTAAGAGAATATTAGAAGTTAAAATGGAAGCAATGACTAAAATATTGATTGGTTGAGTCAATAAACTACCCAATAATAGTGCATTGGGAATGAGTAAAAGTAAAATCCAAAGAATGTTTATTGTTTTTGACATATTGCATCTCCTTTTTATTAAAATTTAAGAAATTTTTGTTAACTGTTAGTATTTATTATAATTCGAGGATGTGTATATTTTCACGTGCCTTTTTACCCATTTGATTAGATTTCGTTTAATTCAAATAAAACAAAAGAACCATAATCTAAATAAAAAGAACTAATCTAATCACAAACTTACTTTGCACAACACAAAAAAGCGAATTCCTATAGAGGAACTCGCTTTTTTACTGATTTTCATACTAGATTAATAGTCTTCAAATTAAGATTCAACTGCTTCATCTAATCCAGCTTTATTGTTATATACTTTTTCATCAAATTCGCCTGTTATTTTACTTGTTAAAATACCAGATGTCATACTTCCACTTACGTTTAATGCTGTACGGCCCATATCAATCAGCGGTTCAACAGAAATTAATAAACCGACGATCGCTACAGGAAGGTTCAATACAGAAAGTACGATTAATGAAGCAAATGTTGCTCCACCACCTACACCTGCTACACCAAATGAACTGATGATAACAACTGCGATTAAAGTAATGATAAAACTTGGATCTAATGGATTAATGCCGACAGTTGGTGCGACCATTACGGCTAACATGGCAGGATAAATCCCTGCACATCCGTTTTGTCCGATTGTTAAACTGAATGGCCCAACAAAGTTCGCTACCCCTTCCGATACACCGTACCCATCCGTTTGTGTTTTAATATTAAGAGGTAATGTACCAGCGCTTGAACGAGATGTAAATGCAAAAGTTAAAGCAGGTAACCCTTTTTTCACATAAGTTTTTGGACTTAATTTTGCTAGACTAATAAAGATTAAGTGAATTAAGAACATAACAATAAGTGCTACATAGGAAGCAATAACGAATTTACCTAAATTCACAATCGCTTCAAAATCACTTGTCGCAGCGACTTTTGCCATTAAAGCTAATACCCCGTACGGAGTAATACGTAAAATTAAAGTAACAACACGCATAATGATAGCGTAAAAAGCATCCACAATTTTTTTGAACAACTCAGCTTGTTCTGGTTGTTTACGTTTAATCCCTAAGTATGCAATCCCAATGAATGATGCAAAAATAACAACGGCAATTGTTGATGTTGAACGAGATCCAGCTAAATCTGCAAACGGATTAGTTGGAATAAAAGAAAGAATTTGTTCAGGAATTGTCATATCTTCAACCGTTGCCACACGTTCTGTCAATTCTGCATTACGTGCATTTTCCGCATCTCCTGCTTGTAATTCAATACCTTCTAAACCAAAGCCAATGGCAGAACCAATGCCGACTGCCGCTGCAATCCCAGTTGTCAGTAATAAAATCCCGATACCGTAAGCACTAATTTTACCTAGATTTTTTGAAAGACTTACTTTTGTAAATGCTCCAATAATTGAGATAAATACTAATGGCATGACAACCATTTGTAATAGCCCAACATAACCGGAACCAACAATGTTAAACCATTGGATCGTCGTTGAAGTGACCTCAGATGTTGTACCATAAATCAGATTCATAATGAAACCAAATACGATACCTAAACCAAGCCCTGCAAAAACACGTTTTGAAAATTTCACGTGTTTCTTTTGCATTATATATAAACCGACAATGATTGCTATTAAAATAGCGATATTAACGATTACTAAAAACGTATTCAAACTCGTTTCCTCCTTAAAAAGTTTTAGAATTATAATGAACAATTATTAACTATAATACATAAAAACCGATTGGTAAAGTATGAATTATAAAAAAATAAATGTAAGTGGGAGCTAATTGTGGAACCCACCTGACAAAAGGAATAATTCAACTTAAAAAACTATATGCAGTTGGGGAGCAGAATGTACCAAATCAATTTATAAAAGGGAAACGTATTAAAAATGTGACCAAATCTATATAAGATTTACTATTACCAATCAACAAGCTGATGGAATTTAAAAAAGATGACTCCAGAGGAAACCGAAGTCATCTAATGGCTACTTAAAGATCGGTAATTAATCGTCACTAAAGGGAACGGAGCAGAAAATAAACTTAAAGGCAAATAACCATTTAAGGTTAAGTTGTATCTAATAAGTTGTTAAATCAACAATACTATAATATCTCTTTTAGTAAGTTTTCCGCCTTGTTTAATTCTTCTAAAAATGGATTTTGATAGTCATTATAACTATCCAAATAGGCTCTTACACCAACAACAATATTTATTCTATTAAGCTCTTTATTATTTTCAAGAATTTCCAATGCATTTTTATATCTTTTATATATTAATTGAAAAATATCTTTTGTTATTCCGATTGCTTTATATTATATCTCTCTTTAATATTTATTCATATGTTTTCTATCTCCAACTTACTTTCTGGATGTCTCGATAGATAGCTTTCTGCAATTTCTTCTAAATATAGATATAAAGTTTTATAATCTAAAATTACTTCTTCATCTTCTTCTACTGCTGGATAATCGAAATAAAAAGCTATCCCATCTTCATCGAAGTAATCTTCTTCCCATTCTTCATAGTCTTCTGCAAAAACACACCACACATGTTCAATACCGTATCCTTCCCCACCCGAATACTTTTCTAACACTGTCAAAATCTTTCATCTCCCATCACTTGAAAGAAGTATTTGACTAACTCCCTTTTTTTGTTTTTCTCTTCCACTTTCTCACTCTCCAAATAATTAATTGTTTAAACTTGGAAAAGTTGGTAACTTCTCCTGTTGTTTCATCAATATATCCTTCAAACTTTACCCGCACTCTATGTTGTAATCTTAAAAGCTATAAATAAAAAAGTCAGCCATTTATAGCCATATTAATCGGGTAATTCATAGGCTGTATTATGTAGTTTTCCATGGTTACTATCAACGAAAGATTGTAAACATTATCTACCGCATGATTAATTATTGTTTATTGCACGAGCATTTTCATTCTCGTTAGTTCAAGTGCTTGCAGTATCATAAGTATTCCCGCCATATAAAATGTCATCTCGCTCGGTTCTCGCACTTTTTTCGATAGTTAAAGTGTTACAAGGTACTCCATGATTTGCACTGCCATCATGAGGTCACTTTTTACATAAGTATCCTTTACTGTGTTCAACCAATCTTATTACATGAAAAAAGCACTTGATACTCAAATTCAGAATCAAGTGCCTTCTTCTATTTAATGCCATTCATTTTTCTATAAGTTTATAGTACTATATCTTGATATCCTACTTCCTCTACAACTTCATCTTCAATTTTTATACCTAATCCATCCTCAATATTCCAAGACACATCGCACAATAACCCCAATCTTCTCTTACCATTCTTCCTTACTCTTCTTACAATTAATTCAGTAGGTTTCACTAATTCTGATAAGCCAGTTAAAGAATCTATTTTAGGAGCAATTTTATTTGCTTGTGATTCATCTTCTAACATTTCTCTATATTCATCGACATTCTCAATATAGTACTCATAGACTTCCTTCTCCGCCTGGCTCATAATATAGTTCATATCTTGAATAAAATGACGGAATGCATCTCTTTGTATATTTGAAAAATCAGCATCTTCATGCGCATCAACACTCAATAGTATTTTTCTCTCAACGTTAAACATTTTAATAGTCATTTCGCCTCGCCAGAAATTATTTTTATATTCAAGTTCTCCAAACAACTCATCATTAATCTTTGTCATTTTATCTACTCTCCCAACTTAACTTTTATATTATATTCGCCAACTCCACCCAAATGTTTAAAGACGCTATTAATTTTACTTGGTACTAATTGAATTGTTTCCAAATCGTTAAGCTCATGCCAAGTATATTTATTATCTTCTCTCCAATCAGCTATGTCGTCTGCCGTCCACTTTTGTTCTGGAGTACTCCATTTTTTAGCTAATTCTTCATCAGCAGTTGAAAAATTAGATTTTCGATCATTAGTCATATTTTCTAACTTAATCTCACCTTTAGAAAATGGAGAAAAGTCTGGCATACCGTTTTTGTACTCAACACCATCAACACCAGCTTCATCAAGATATTTTTTTATTTCACCAGTCTTATCTGAGATAAATAATGATTCTGCACGTTCGCTACTCCATTTCCCTTTGTTAATTGGCGTAGTTTTTACCCTTTGCTCATAAGAGCTATATTTAGGCTCTATTTCATAACCTTTTGTATATATCGGTTTATCTTTAACCGCACCCTTATCTACCTGCTTCTTCTCGAGATCCTTTATGTATTCCCCTAGTTGTTTTACTTCTAGATCAGAAATTGTTTTATCTTGAATCTCTTTCGTTTTATCTACAGATTTTGAGAGGTTTTTTATATTTTCTGCTTTATCTACAGCTTTTGCAATGTCTTTTGAATTATCGACTGCATCCATGGCTACTTTTGCAGCTTTTAAAGGTTTGCCTATTGGTAACATGAATGCTGCTGCTATGGCTTTATCCGAAAGTGATGCGTTCGGGTCAAATAGAGTCTCTATGTCGCCAAATAAAAAATCATAAGCTAAATCCCCTAATTGAGCTAGACCATCCGGTGTTCCTGAACCATTTCCTCCCAATACTTGCCTTTGCCCTTCATATGTAAACAAATATTCACCGGTATTTGGATCAACGGGTCTATCTGTATTAAATTGAGCGTATTCGTTCAATACTTGTATTTTACCATTTGCATCAATAGTTATGTTATTTTTTCCTATCACATTAGGTAACATAGGTACTTGCCTAGCAATTTTCTGTTCAGCCTCTGCATACTTATCCATCGAATTTTGAAGGAAAGATACTAACTTTTGCATATTCTTTTCAATCGTTTGTAATTCATTGGATATTTTGTACAATTGATCCCCGATTCCGTGTCGTGCTTTAATACGGTAATCGATTTGAGATCGGATGGATGCAACTTTATCTGTTGTATTCGATACTTTCGTCGTAACTTGTGAAAAGCTAGGGGTCAAATCATTAACTCTATCGATATCGACTTTTATCTTTGACATGAATGTCCTCCACTAAACCCATTCTTTCATTAAAAAGTTTCATATTTTAATTCTAACCTTAATTAAAAATTCCGTTTTATTTATCTTTTCTAGCCGCTTCTTCCTTCGCTCTTTCTGCTGCTTCCCTTTCCGCCTTTTCCCTTTCCTCTTCACGTTTAATTTCATATGCCGTTGAGACAATTTGTGATTCTACTTTATTAAGTTGATTTACTATATTTAATAAATCTTTATTGATTTCGTTAATGGCACGATTTACATAAACCATTTCATCTGCCTGCCAAGCACTATTCAACGTTGTCTGAAGGTTTTCTAAACTGTTGTTCGCTACTCTTAAATTATCTGCATAATTTTCTAGTTTATTAGCCTGTCTAACGGCTTCTCCCACATTGATCCCCATTCTTTTCACCTTACCTTATGTTCAAACATTCCTTAGTTTGTTAATCTTTTTGCATCATTGATAATATCACTTTGCGTTTCTCGATATATCTTTGCGCTCTTTTTTATAGACTTCGAAAAGTCTTCTATTATTTTTACATTCTTTTGGAAGTCACCTGATAATCTTGTTAATTTCTTTACATATTCTAAGTTATCAATCCCTTGCCAAGCTGTTCCATTCAAAATGGCTGTGCTAATTAGTTGTTTGTAAAGTAACTCGTAGCTTACCGCATGGGTATTAAGAACTTGTGAGGCATGTTCCAATTTCGATATATCAACAGCAATTTTCTTAGCCATAGTTATTTCCTTTCCCACTATTAATCTATCTGTTAAAATAAATGTTTGTTTTTAGAGTAACATACTAAAAAGTAAATTAATGTCATTATACTATATTCGGTAAGTATTTTACCATAATTTAACTATACTAATTTATCTCCACTTCTCTTCTAGTTTTCTACTTTTTATGTACAAAAAAACGGATTCCATAATCGGAATCCGTTTTCGTCTTTTAATATTCATCTGTTTCTTCTGTCGTTACTTTATTGTAATTGTACTGAGATGGATCAACTGGTGTAAATCCTATTGGTGTATAGAATCTCAATAAATCACCATTTACGACTTTATCAGATAATTGTAGTTTATACTCTACTTCTTTTTCAAACTCATTGGCTTTTTCTAATAGACTATCATCAGCATCATCTAATGGTAAACCAGTTTTTGCGTCATATAATTTATCATCAATTGAGTAAATGGTTGGGCTGACAAAGTCACCATTTCTGAACGGTACTAGTTCATTGTGTTCTTTTGATAATAAATCAGTACCAAATTGAACGTAATTTTGTGAATCAATTCCAAGTAAGTGTAACAAAGTTGGAAGAAGGTCCATTTGACCTCCGTAAGTATGATTCACTCCACCTTCCATTCCTGGGACGTGAATAATCAAAGGTACTTGTTGTAAATTAGCACTTTCATAAGGCGTTACTTCTTTTCCGATAATTTGTTCCATCGCTCGATTATGATTTTCTGAAATACCATAATGGTCCCCATAAAGAACGATCATACTGTTATCATATAAACCGGATTCTTTTAATTGTGTAAAGAACTGTTCAATCGCTTCATCGGCATAACGAGCCGTTTGGAAGTAATTATCTACACTCGGGTCGCCAGTAGTTGCTTTCCCAATCGTTGTTAACTCTTGGTCCATTTTATATGGATAATGGTTCCCAACCGTTATAAACTTCGTATAGAAAGGTTCAGGTAAAGATTTTAAAAGTTCCGTTGATTGTTCAAAGAACGGTTTATCTAACAAGCCGTATTCTGCCATATCTTGTTCAGAACTTGTGTCATAGTAATTTGCATCAAAGAAATGGTCATAACCGAAGGATTTATAAATCTCATTACGGTTCCAGAAAGTTCCGTTATTACCATGGAACACTGCAGATGTATAACCATTCTCTTTTAAAATAGCTGGAGCTGCTTGGTACGTATTTTGACCTTTCGTAATAAAGGCAGATCCTTGTGGTAAACCAAATAAAGAGTTTTCTAACATAAATTCAGCATCGGAAGTTTTACCTTGCGCTGTTTGATGGTAGAAATTATCAAAATATAGTGAATTTGGATCTTTAATTAATGAATTTAAAAATGGCGTTACTTCTTCACCGTTTAATTCATAGTTCATTAAAAAGTCTTGCATCGACTCTAAGTGAATATAGATTACATTCATTCCTTTTGCTGCACCAAAATATTCAGGGTTCGGTTCAGCATAGTTCGATCTTGTATAGTTAATCACTTCTGTCATATCATCACTATCAGCTAGCGCTCTTTGTGAAGACGCCTTAATTGTTTCAGCAGCGTCATACATTGTATAGTTATACATGCCTAAATATTTCACAATGTAGTTTCGATCAAAACCACGCGTTAATAATTGAGGACGATCAACGTTAGCTAATCCTAAATTGATAACTGATAAACCGACTACAAAAGCTATTACCGTTACAGCTTTTTTATAGCCTACTCTACTATAATCTTTTTGTATTTTTTTAGATAAACATAAGTAAATTAATAAAAATACATCAACAAAGAATAAAATATCGTAAGGTTTTAATAAAGAAACAACACTTCCACCTAAATCTCCAAAGTTTTGAGTTTGGAAAATAGTTGGTAATGTAATAAAGTCACTAAAGAATCGATAATAAACTGCATTTGCATATAAAAGAATGGACATAAGGAGGTACATCACTATGAGTAATACATATTTTCCACGTCCCTTAAATACAAAGGCAAATCCAAGAAATAACATAGCTGAAGCTAATGGATTGATAAACAATAGAAATTGTTGAAGCAAACCATCCACATCTAAATGAAATTGGGTTACTTGTGTGATATATGTTTTCATCCACAGCATCAATACAGCTAATAAATATAGGCCAAAAAATTTGTTTAAAAAGCCATCTTTTTTATTATTATTTAAACTTTCCATCATTACACCTTCCTTTTAGTCAAACTAGACTAAAAAAATAAGACTATTTTCAAGTTAATTAAGTTGTACATTAAAAGATTAATTGTTAAAATGTAATATTACTAATCAATTCACAGGAATATATAGTACACCTAATACACGTACTCTGTCAAATAAACATTCATTTTTGTTTACTTTTTTTACGATAAAATGTTTGTATCTTATCACTTTTTACATACGTAATATAACGATATAACTTTATAGAATGTTTCACTTTTATAAAATAAAAAAAACGAATTCCAAAAATCGGAATTCGTTTTTTTAAGGCTATGTTTTATTAACGAACTGCTTTGTGGGAACCATCACAGTTCGGCTTTCTTTTAGACAGTCCACAAGTACAATCCTTTAATCCTTTGCCGTCTAAAATTTGTGGGATATATTTTTCAACCCTTGTCGCACGTGTTTTCGATTGCTTCGGTTGAGAAAAGTGAAAAATGTATGCTCTTTGACGACCAGGAGTTAGTGCTTCAAAAGCAGTTTTCAAGGCAAGGCTTTCATCCAATTTCACTTGAAATTCTTCTGGAATGACGTATTCTGTATCCTTTTTGTACTCCACTTCTAAACCAGCTTCTTCAACTTCAATGGCTTCCTTAATATATTCTTTTATTGTATTTTCCATTTCAACAATCTCTTGGACATTCGTAAACCGGATCTGACGGGCTGCTTGTACATTCTCTGTTTGTTGGATCAAAATCCCATGATTATCTTTTAATAGAGCGCCTTTGTGGAACAGCAGTGCACAATATTCTTTAAATCCGTGTATTAATACAATATTCTTTTTCTTATAAGTATAACAAGGATGCATCCACTTAAATTCCTCAGTTAGCCCACATTCAAGAACAATCGCTCTTAACTCTTCAAATTCAGCCTTCCATTTTTCAGCTTTATTTAGAAATTCATCCACTTTAGGATTCATATTACCCTTTGTCATAATAAGAGCACCCCTCTACATTATTCTTTTGTTTGAAAACCATTTACCTTCGTTCATCCATTATAAATAGTATAAAACCCCATACAAAGGAAAGGCAAATTGCAATTTTAGAGGAACGCCTTCGGGATTTCCTTACCTATTAAATACTTAAAATGATAAGCGTGATAGATAAAAGGAGCATGGCCAAATCATTACTGGCCATCAAAGGATGATGCTTTGCACGGAAAAGGTGAGCGTGTATTGCACTAATCATTAAAAGGGCAAAAAGAATTGCGGCAAATACTAAGACTTCATGAAACCAAAATGCTACCAATACGCCCACTACGCCTACCCATTCTAATGTAGCAATTACAAATATTAGCCACATAGGATATCTATATTCTTTCCAATGTTGAACCATCATCGGTTTACGTAAAAACTTAAGTGCAGCAGAGATTGTAAAGATAAAAATTAAAATAACTTGAATAAAAATGATAACTATCTCCATTAAAATAAACACTCCTTATATAAAAAATGAACCGTCTATAGTCAAAATCACTATAATTGAAAATATAAATAAAATCTGTAGTGTAACCTACCGATTAATGTATAAGGAGTGTTTTTGTGGATAAAATGAAATACTTATCAAGAATCAATTTGTTCCATGATGTAGATCTAGTTGAACTGCAACAAATGGAATCGATTGTACCAATCGCTATAACCAAAAAGGGAACTTTAATTACTACCCCGCACAACAATCAAAATCGACTATTTTTCATTAAACAAGGAAAAGTCCGTATGTACTCCATTTTAAGTAATGGCAAAGAACTAACTATGGACGTACTAGGAACTGGACACTTATTCGGTGAAATTAGCCTGTTTTCCTCTGGATTCCATCCTTTATATGCGGAAGCAATTGAAGATTCGATTATTTGTTCAATAGACAAGAATCAGTTTGAACTGATCATATTAGAAAAACCATATATTGCACTGAAGTTAATCAACATTCTTTCGTCTCGTTTAAAAGAAATGGAAGAATTGATGGAACAAATGGCTTATGGAACAGTAAGAAGTAAGCTACTGTTCTTACTACATCGATTATCAGAAAAATTCGGAGTGCCTTTATCCGATAATGCTTCATCTGAGTGGATTCAAATAGGAGTGAAGGTAACACATCAAGAGTTGGCTAAAATGATTGGTAGTATCCGCGAAACCGTCACTGAAGTTTTAAATCATTTCATTTCTGAAGGAATCATTAACAGAACAGATTCCCGTGGTTATTTTACCGTTCATCGTCAACGAGTAAAGGAAGCATTAGAGGATTCAATATAAAAGAAGATAACCCCATTGTTTTGGCTTCATAGTTCATTAAAAAAAACGAATTCTACATAGGAATTCGTTTTAGAACTTTTCATATTAACTTTCTAAAGAAGAATCCGTTATGTTCTTTTTTTTGACTATACATAATTCCAGCGATTGTAAATACGATGCTAAGTAAAATAGTACTCATGAAAGTAATTAGACCTACATTACCATTTATATAAGTGTTATTCCAAACAGTTAAATTAATAGCTGGCATGGAAAATTCCTTTTTATCAATAATCATATGAACGAAACTGTTAAACATATAAAAATAAACACCAGAAATACTTAAACATATTGCTGCTTTGTAAAAGTTATTCCATCTAATATAGCGAATAATGAGTAAATATATCCAAGGAAGAATAATTCCAATACTCACCAGAGGAATGGCTATTTCAAGTACATTTTGTATCCCCATTGAACCAGAAAATAACATACATACTATTACCGTGATATAGATTAATATTGTATCTATAATCAGACATATTAATGCTTTACTTTTTCCTAGTCCAATTGGCTTCATTTCCGCACGTAATATGAGAGGAAGAAATACTAGGGCATAGAATGTAAGTAGACAAACAAATGTAACGGCAAACCAATCTCCACCAGTGTACCAAGAACAAACAAATAATAATAAATTGATTGAAATGAAGCTTCCTAAAACTGTGAATAATCCTTTTCTTTCCTTTACAATAAGCGGTAGATTTAGAAGTGAAAAAGCTAGCATCTCTGCACTTAATACAATATAAAACCAATCTAATTTATGCTCTAAAGCAAAATTAACAATCAGACAAGTAAGTAAGGAAATAATATATGCTCCATATAGAATGGCGGAGTATGTTTTTACAATATTCAGGAAATAGTTCCCCCGCTTTTCTAATTGTCTTTGATGATAATCTTCACTGGCTGTAATCAATTCATGTTCTGTAATTTGGAGCACTCGGCAAATCTCAGATACTAATGAAATATCCGGATAGGAAATGCCACGTTCCCATTTTGACACGGCTGATTCTGTAACAAACAACGACGATGCAAATTCCTTTTGCGTCAACTGTTGTTCTTTTCTCTTCTTGGCTATAAACTGGCCAAATTTCATTTTATTTTCCATAACATCCTCCATCCATGCGATATCGTTACTCAAGATTTCTTATAAGCAGGAAATAAAATCATCTTCTAGTTATCATAGCACACAACCATCTATTGGATTTCATGATTTACAAATAATAGAAAACGGTTCACTTTTTACACTACCCCTTCCTTTTTGTAGATTGTTTGTCATTTCGGCATCCTTTGTTTCGGTGCCAATACTGTTATATGATTTTCCAATTGATTATTCAATAAAAAGCACAAAAAAACGGACTCGACTATCAAGCCAGTCCGCTATTATCAAGGGTTTAAGCCATTCTCAACATTTGCGTTTCATGTTGGGTATGTTGGAAAAGCGTAAGTTGGAAAATGTATTTAACGACTATGATTAGTTGCGAAACACACTTTTCTAAAAACAAAAAGAACGAATTTTCTCAATCGAAAATTCGTTCTTTTAATAACTACACTAACTTTAACCTTGCAACTGCTTCATAATAATGTATTGGGCAATTAGATATTTACAAGAACTTTGTAATTTACTGAAATTAGCTTAATATTTTATTTATCCTCATTAACCAAGACTATTGAATAATACATAATCCCTTTAGTTTATTTACCTTGTAAACTAGACGCTATGTTTATTTAGCAATATATTCATTAACTGCTTTTTCATATTCTGCTAAAATCGTTTCAATATCTCCATCACCATTTAGGTATTTTAAGAAATACTCCTCACCCATATTCCGGATTGTTGTATAATCACTAATGTTAAACTGTGGTGTGTTATAAACAATACCTGGTTGTGTTAATGCGGGTGTTAAATCGAACCCAAAGTGATCTTTTATTAAGTTTTTTATATCACTGTCCAAATAAGTAGGTAATTGAGAGTTTTGTATTAATAGTTTTGCAAATTCCTTTCCATGTACCTTTTCTAAGAAAATAATTGCTTCTTTGTTATTACTATATTTTGACATAGCAAAAATCGTTTCTGTCCACATTACACCACCGGGATTTTCTTCTGTTACTGGCATTTGTACAAATCCTAGTTCTGATTTATCAAGATGCCCATAAAGGTCAAGGTCTTCGTTATTAAAGAAAACATTTGCTGAGAAAACTCCCATTGCTACTTTACCGTTCATAAATTCTTCACCAGTCACTTTAGAGTTTTCCTTATAAAGGTCAGCAAAAAGAGTCCAGTATTGTCGACTTTCACTTGTGTTTAGAACGACCTTACCATTTTCCATTTGGTAGTTCCTTGCAGGGTATACGGTGTTAAGAAACACTTGAAAAAATTGCCCGTCATCCATTGGAAATTCAAGAGCAAATCCTTCATAATCTGTTTTTTCTACTATTTGAGAAGATAGCTCACGAATTTCTTTCCAAGACATCCCATTTTGAGGTTCTTGTATACCTGCTTTTTCAAAAATACCTTTATTATAAGCTAAAATATAATTATTAATAATTGTAGGGGTTACTGCATATAAATCACCCTCACCTATTTTTTTCATCGGTTCTGAGAAAACAGGGGCTATATGATTTAATATGGATTCATCTAATATTTCACTTAAATTACGAAGAGAGCCACGCTCAACTAGTCCTTTTATATATTCAGGAGAAATTCCAAAAACTAAGTCTACATCTCGATTCTTCTGCAGATAATCGTCAATCATTTCATCCAAATCAACCCAATGATTATTAACCTCATCAATATTAGTAAAAATCGATTTTGTAGTAATTTCCTTATTATAATTTTTTGCAAAAACTTCCTCGATATAAGGCTCAAATTCAGGAATAATTGTTGCAATAACTAATGTTTCTTCTTTCCATTGGATCTCCTTCTCAGAATTCTCTTCCGTACACCCAACTAAAACAAATACTAATATAACACACATAATTTTATTTACTATCCCTTTATAATTTCTAATAATTAACCCTCCCTAAATTTTTAAATTATAGTAATCACTTTTCTAATAATTTAACATAAAAATGGAAATTTTAATCTATTTTTTCCCTATTATTAACAAAAGTTAAGATTATTCTTAATTCTATACTATACATTTATTACCAAAAATGTATTAAATTTAATTTAACCAAATAAGGAGGTGGAAAAATGGCAAAAATTATTAAACCTTTTATTCTAGCTTCAGTATTACTTTTAGGATTATCTATTATTCCTTTAAATCAAGCTTCTGCGGATACTAGTATTAATACAACTGTATCTCCAGGGGAAAAGAAAAAAGTAGCTCAAGAGGGAATTCTCGCTGATTTCAGTATGGCTGGTGTTCAATCTTCTATCTATGCAAATGGATACTCAAAAGCCGAATATTATACTGAAAATTCAAACGGAACTACTATAAGTAAAAAAACTTATTATGGTTATGGTGAGATTTCTAAATGGGGTGGAATAATGGAATATTATATTTCTGTTTTAACAAAAAATAATAACTTTTTTAACTTTTTATCCTTGATAAGTCGCATTCCTTTGAAAAATAAGTATGATCTGAATCATGTTAATGATTATAACTGCCTTGGTTTGATATGTGATCAAAAAAGTTATAGTTCTTTAAATTTAACAAATATCCATACAGACAAGCCTATAATCAACCTTTTAAATATATCAAACAACTATGATAATTATTGGAATATTTTTAATGTTTTTTCACCAATCGAAGATACTTCATATAAAGATTTATTTAAATTGGGTAACAATATTTATTTTTCGATAGAAAAGCATAGTATCATAACCAAAAACAATATTTTTTTATTAAGCAATTTAGAATTTAGACTCCTATATTGCTTAATTAAAAATAAAAATAAACCTTGTAGTGTCGAATTTCTTTTAAATAAACTTGAGTTAATGTCTCCGTCCTCTGTGTATGTCTGTATAAAAAAACTAAGACATAAAATTGAGGAAAATCCTGATTCTCCGTTAATTTTAGTTTATAAAAAAGGTAAAGGTTATTATTTAAAAATATAGGAGGTATAGCTTCACCTACCAAATCTATTCTGTAAAGATTTAACCTAATATCATACTAATAAATATAGGAGCCGTAATCTAAAAACATAATTAATGAAAAAATATTCTTTTAGAATAGCTTTTTTGTTACTATGAACAAACTTAAAGGTAGGTTTGAAATATTAAAATATAATTTCTGATGCCCTTTCAAATACAAAAAGACAACAGCCCATTAGACTGTTGTCTTCTATTTCATCTTTAAAATTATTGGCATCAATCCATATTATTAGCTTCAAAATGATCAAGTAATGCACGTACTTCATCAGTTGTTTTTGTGTTCATTAATTGATTTCTGAGTTCGCCTGCACCACGGAATCCTTTGACATAAATTTTGAAGAATCGATGAAGCCCTGTGACTGGACGTGGCAATTCTTCTTTATATTGATCATGTAGATCAAGCTGCAATCTTAAAAGGTCTAAGTACTCCTTACTACTATGCTCTTTCGGCTCTTTTTCAAAAGCGAAAGGATTTTTAAAAATACCCCGTCCGATCATTACGCCATCCACACCGTACTGTTCTACGAGCTTCAGACCTGTTTGACGGTCAGGAATATCTCCATTAATTGTGAGCAACGTATTTGGTGCCACTTCATCTCGTAACTTTTTAATTTCCGGAATTAGTTCCCAATGGGCATCTACAGCGCTCATTTCTTTTCTAGTACGTAAATGGATGGAAAGATTAGCGATATCCTGTTTTAAAATATGCGTTAGCCATTCCTTCCACTCATCTATTTCTGTATAGCCAAGTCTTGTTTTCACACTTACTGGAAGTCCTCCTGCTTTTGCTGCTTGAATAATTTCAGCAGCTACATCTGGTCGAAGTATAAGGCCACTTCCCTTTCCTCTAGAGGCAACATTCGGTACAGGACAACCCATATTAATATCAATACCTTTAAATCCTAACTCTGCCATCCCGATGCTCATTTGACGAAAATATTCAGGCTTATCCCCCCATATATGAGCAACGATTGGTTGTTCGTCCTCTGTAAATATTAAACGTCCGCGCACACTTTTCTGTCCTTCTGGATGACAATAGCTTTCCGTATTTGTAAACTCCGTAAAAAATACATCCGGTCTACCTGCTTTACTTACGACATGACGAAAAACAACATCCGTCACATCTTCCATTGGTGCAAGTACAAAAAATGGCCGCGGTAAATCAAGCCAAAAATTTTCTTTCATCTTCAAACTCAAATCCTCTCATTATCTATAAAACATCAAACTTATCGTAAAAAACTTCTTTTACACTTATATCATGTTCAGTAACCTATTATCAAAGACAATACACTCAGACATTTTAGTTTGTCAAAAAATATTGGGGTCGAAAACTTTAGTAAACAATATAAAATGAGAAGAAATTGACATTGTAAAAAGACATGCCCCTATAAACTATCTGTGGAAGTTTTGCTTTACTAAGTTTATTTTCTCTTTTCTCCAACAAATTTATTTACATAAATCAATAAAAATAGTGCAAGTAGTAATGCGGCGATTTTCGTAATTTAAACTACTAATAGGATCTTTTTTAATTCCTTGTGGTAGCCTCACATTTCCCATTATGTAAATATTATCTCACTTAATTTGTAATAAGGAACATAAAAGAAGACAACGCCAAATAGGCATTTGTCTTCTTTTAAGAACATCAAGTATCGGCATATATTAATAACTCAGTTAACCGAACACTTTTCCCTAGATTTATAATCGTTCCAGGCATTCACTAATTTTGTTGCCTCTAGTTTTGGATTATCAGCCTCCGTCACAGCTGACACACAAAGAAACCATCCGCTCCAGTTTGGGCAAGGGAAGGTATATCAGCAAGCTTAACACCACCGCCTACGACTACCGGAATCGAACTAAGCTCAGCTATTTTAGCAATATCATCAAAACTTTTTGAAATGACTTTCCCATCTTGTCCAAGGCCACAATCAGGTTTCGTTTGTGTTTCACGTAACGGTCCGACACCAAAATAATCAAGTTGTGAAACATCCGCTGTTTTTATATACTCAAATAACTCATCTGCCCGGGCAGATAAACCGACAATGAGCTCTTCACCTAAATATTCACGACAAACATCCACTGGTATATCCTTTTGTCCCACATGAATGCCATCCACTTTAATTCCTTGTTTTCTCGCAGCTAAAACAATATCCAGTCGATCATTTACAAGTAGCGCAACTTCTTGGGATTTTCCAGCCTCTTCAATGACTTCTGCCGCTTGATGCGTTAGCTGAATCAGAGGCAACTTTCGAACGAATTTGGATACAAGTAAAACCTGCATTCACTGCATCTTTAATAATTGTGGCAACAGGGCGACCTTTCGTATTTTCAGGACCAATTACTAAGTACTTGGAAATATCAAGTTTTTTTATAATACGCATCTTATCCTCCTAAAATATCATTTACTTTATCTACTTTCGTATTGATTGTATTAGAATAACCTGGTCGAATATCTGCTTTTAACACTACTTCCGTTCGAATTCCTTTTTCAGCAAGGACAAATGTTGCCTCTTTCACTACTTTCATTACTTCATCCCATTCGCCCTCAATCTCTGTAAACATTGATGTCGTTCGATTTGGCAATCCTGACTCCCGAATCACTTTTACAACTTCCGCTACTTCCCGTGCCAATTCATCGCCTACACCAAAAGGCGCAATAGCTACTGCAACTAATGTATTCATAAAAATGAAACCTCCTCTACATCCAATGAATTGTTCGCAATGTCTTCCGCCGTTGCTTTATATAATTCATCTATAAACTGAACTTGGAAACTTCCTGGACCATCCACCTTGAGTTCTGCACGTTTTCCGGCTACATTGTACACCGCAGTGGCGGTTAGTGCCGCAATGAATGGTGATGTTGCTGTGGCGTAGACAGCTGCTACTCCACCTAACGAGCAACCTGCACCTGTGATTTTCTCCATAAAATGGGAACCTCCATAACAGAAGGCCATCATAGAGCCGTCTGTTACTAAATCCGTTTCACCCGAGACAGCAACTGCTCCTTCTGTCCACTTTGCAAGCGCAATAGCTGCTGCTTTTGCCTCACTTACTGAATCCGTAGAATCAACACCGCGAACATTCGATTCATCTGTACCTCCATCTAATCCCCATAAACCAGCTAATGCGATAATTTCCGAAGCATTCCCTCTAATAATTGTTGGTTTATAGGCCTTCAATTGTTGTAAAAGCTTTGTTCTAAGTGAACCAATACCGACAGCAACAGGATCTAATACCCATGGCTTTCCTGTTTCATGCAACACCTTTGCTACATAAGGTAACGTCTCCTCATAAATCGGTAAAAGCGTTCCCACGTTGATATACATAGCTCCGCCAGCTTTTGCCAAAAACTCCGCCTCATCTGGCAAGTACACCATAGCGGCAGATCCACCAACAGCAAGCTGTGCATTTGCCACAAGATTAATTGTTACAGTGTTCGTAATCGAACCTGCCATCGGATTCGTCCGTCTTACTGTTTCAACCGCCTGCATCATTTTGCTTTGAATTTCTAGTTTATTAACCATTTTATAAACACCTCTCTATTTACATTCTCTATACGAACGAATAGATCAACAAAACAGGGGGGGGTTTAAGATATGAATTCACTTAGGCTCTATATAATAAAAAATGCTCTCCCATTAAATAAAAATGGGAAAGCACAATTCAAATTATTGCTCATATATCTAATGAATCGCTTCCCTACACCAGTGTTAACTGACAGGTTCAAAGAGTCAGGTTTTAACCTTCTCAACTCCGAAGAGTCCCCCCGCAATATTTACTATTCAGTTTGTTACTTCACATACTACCAACTGATACGCCGTATGTCAATTTATGCTAGTTTAAGCACGCAACTGCTTCATCATGTGCGGACTGTCTTTGGCAACACATGGACGTTGTAAAGCTAGGAAGGATTGCAAGGCCTTTATATTCACAAGGTTATATAAAATGCACTTTATTTTTGACAATTAGGGCAAAAGAAAGTTTTCCGTGAAGAAATTTCTTCTTTTAAAATGGGGGTATTGCAACGGGAACATTCAGTACCTTCTCGATCATAAACATAGAATTGGTAACCTCCCGTTTTGCCATCTCCCTTATACAACGGGTTTTCCATATACCCACCTTGTTCGATTCCTTTTTTAGAATAAACTGAATCGAATGATAAGCCCGAGTTAATTGCTCATCGTCTAACTCATTCATTTTTTTATCAGGGCGAATCTCTGCATGCCAAAGAATCTCATCAGAATATGCATTCCCTATTCCAGCTAGCACTTCTTGATTGATTAATGTTGTTTTAATCATTCCCTTTCTTTTTTGCATTAGCTGTTGAAAGGTATCCAATGTGAAATCAGGATCAAGCACTTCTGGTCCCAATTTTTCAAACTCTTCCTTAACCTCTTCAGGTGATAAAAGATGTAGGTAACCTAAACGCAGTCCAATAAAATATAAATGTTGTTCTCCAAAGGAAAGCTTTACTTGAATGGTCCTGCTTAGTTTATCTTCTTCTTTACCAAAAAACATCCACCCTCCAAGCATTAAATGTAACAGTAAACATGAATCATCCTGTAGTTGGAAAATTAAATATTTCGCTCTTCTCGTAATCGTTTTTATCGTTTGATTTGAAACTTGTGCAATAAACCGTTCAACTGGTACATTAATAGACTTTTCCCGTCCAATCTCAACATCCGAAATTTTTTTCCCACCTACCAATGAACCCAGTAATGTTTTATATGTTTCCATCTCTGGCAATTCAGGCATAATTCTAGCCTCCATTTTATAATCTGTTTATACAGTATTTCCAATTGGTGGGTTATTATAAATGGATGCATTTCGGAAACAATCTAGCCCGATACTGCCATACAACCGCACACAAGAGTCCTAATTCGTTTATTAAATAAAAACAGCATCTTCTGAGATGCTGTTTTTTATTTGTTCTCTTTATATTTTGTTAAAACTTACATTAATTTAAAAAATTGATCAAATCTTACTATTCTAGACCCTAAACTGCTTCACCAAATCATTTAACTCAATTGCTAGTTTCGCAAGCTCTTCGGAACTCGATGCAACTTCTTCCATTGAACTGCTTGTTTGCTGAGCAGAGGCAGAGGTTTGTTCGACACCAGCTGCAGATTCTTCCAAAATAGCCGCAATCTCCTCTATGGAAGAATTCATTTCTTGGCTAGTGGATTTCATCAACGTTAAATGATTACTAACGACGCTAATTGCCGAAGCCATTTCTTTAACAGAATCATTAATTTTACTAAACTTCTCACCCGTTGTTTTCAGCTGGTTCGTCCCTTTTTCGACTTCTGAATATCCCGTTTGTAGTGAGTCTACCACACCAGATGTGTCCCCTTGAATTCTACTAACAATTTGTGTGATATCCGTTACAGATTTCGACACCTCTTCCGCGAGTTTTTTCACTTCTTCTGCAACTACTGCAAACCCACGTCCGTGTTCGCCAGCACGTGCTGCTTCAATCGCCGCGTTTAGAGCTAATAAGTTTGTTTGTTCAGCTACATCTTTTATGACTGTAACTAATTTAGAAATTTCATTGGATTGAACATCCAACTGCTGTACCTTCACAACGGAATCTTTAACGATACGATCGATATTTGACATTTGCTCAACAGATTGTCGTATCAATTGAGCACCGTCTTCGGTCAATTGTAAAACTTCATTTGAAGACTGATAAATTCGTTCGCCATTGTCATTTGCTTCTTCTACTTTTTCCACATACATCCCCATTGATGTCGAAAGATCACCAGACAGACTTGCTTGCGATTCGGTACCAGATGCAATTTCCTCCATTGTTTTAGAGATTTGCTCTGTTCCTACTTTTACTTCATTTGCGGATTGTGTCATTTCCTCACTGTGGGAAGAAATCAACTGGGAGGCGTTTGAGATATTTTGAATCATATTTTTTAAATTAGTATGTAAGTCATTGAGCCCATTGGCTAATTGTCCCGTTTCATCTTTTGACTTAATGTCCAGTTCATCAACTGTTAAATTCCCATTAGCGATATGGGTCATTTGTTCCGTTACTTTTTTAATCGGATTCGTCACATTATTAGCAAATAGCCAAATCACTACAATACCAATCAGTAACGTTATCCCCATAACGATGAAATTTAATGACAGAATTTCACCAGCAGGTTTATTAAAATCAACCATATAAGTACCTGATACCACTACCCAACCCCATTCAGGGAATTCTTTAGAGTAGGAAATTTTCTCTCCGAATTTATTTGGGTTATCAATAAATGGAGCGATAAAATCGGTATATCCTCCTCCATTAATGCCCTTTTTAATATATTCTTGGACATAATATGTACCATTCTCATCCTTTTTATCCCAAAGGTTCTGTCCCTCTTTAGAAGGGTGAGCAACAAAAGTCCCTTCGCGATCAGTAATGAACATATAGCCATTGTCACCTAAATCAATATTTTTGTTAATTGGTCGTGTACTGTCTTCTCCCATTTCTCCTAATATCGCTATTTTTACTTTTTCCTGCGCTTCCTCAAGTGAAAGTTTGCCTTCCTCTACTTGCTGATTGAGGACATCCATCATTTCAAGCGTTTGTTCCACACTATTTTTTAAATTCGTTTGACCCAGTTCATCTAAACTACTACTACTCTTTTCATAACTAAATACGCTTAAAACGATTAATGGAATCGTCAACAATAAAATGGAGACAGTTAGAAGCTTCCGTTTAATTGTTCTAGTTAAAAATGTAAGCAAATTGAATTTCATTCGTATTATCCTCCCCGTAAATTAATAAAAAAATATTAACTAATCTATAAGCACTAAAAAGTATAACAGGTGTAGGTCTTTAGACTAGAAGTTATAGTACAAACTTATTAGTCTTACTTTTCTATACTATCTACGAACTTTAGTATATATTTCGACAAAATTAGCAATAAGAGGGAAATTATCTTCCAATAGAAGTGAATAGGAAAATAAAAACATCCAATTCAAAAAGACTTAGAAAATGTTTAAGGTTCTACATGAAAACATTATTGTAGCTTAGAGGTTCTTTTAAAATACTTTGCGAAGCACCTTTCCGAAATAATTAAAAGAACGAATTCACATCAGGAATTCGTTCTTTTTCTTTATACTAACTCCAACCACGCCACCGCTTCACAATGCCGTGTGTGCTAAGCGTGGACAATTTAGATGAAGATATGTAGTAGGATCACCTTGTTAAAATGATAAATCACCTAAAGAATTGGCATTTTCTCTCTTAGTTAAAGTTTGCTTATACCAAAGTAAGAAATCTTCAGTCATTCTTAAAATCCATAAAACATCTTCTAAAGTTGTAACTTCTGTATAAGCTACACCATTAATTTTCGGACCTTCTGGAGTATGCGCGCCTAAGTCAAATGATAGTGAATATAAATAATAAATTAATTTGAACCCAGCAAAGTTAAAACCACCATTATTTATTCCTAAGTTTCTATTAGCTTAGTTGTCTTCTTTTCATAAGTTAAGTCTAAATTTAATATATGTAGGCATTTTTGAAAATCTAATAAATCCGATTTAGTATTACTCAAAATAAAGTTAATTGCACTTTCAGAAGATTTATAAGCAAGTTCCTTTTTTAGTTCGTTTATATCATTTCCAAATGGTCCGTATAATTGGTCAATATATGAGTCTGATAAGATGAGCCTTAATTCAAATTCTTTAACAATCGAATCTTAATGAATTGGTACAATCAACAGATAAATGAACTCCACAATGAACAAAAATCACTTAAAAAAGAGCTTTCAAATATCGGTGCAAAAGGTAATCTACAAGCTGAAAAAGAAGGTGATATACAAGTATATACGCTTTTGTTAAGAGGTAATGTTTATTATTATAGATATTTAAATATAAGGCTTAAAAATAATGTTGAAAACGAACTGTCTAAACGATTAGGTTTACCTTTTACAGAGTCTCCCTATCCTTATGACAATTAAAAAATCACATATCCTATCGGATATGTGATTCAGACTGTAGACAAACTCGAAATTTCGAGTTTGCCTACAGTCTTTTTTCTTTTAAAATAAAAGTAATAGTTTC
>NZ_JACSQA010000037.1 GCF_014836845.1 Ureibacillus galli | reverse complement strand
ATACCCGAAAAACGTTCAAAATTACAAAAGGCCTTCAGAATGTGACCATTCTGAAGGCCTTTTGTCGACAATCTGAGACTGGCTCATATGGAGCCAGTCTTTTTTTAGAACATACGATATCCAGCTTTTCGAAGATAGATCATGACAAATCCAGCTACGATCGCCCCTGCAAATCCACCGATTAAAATGGAAATATCAACGACTTGCAAAGCTTGAATTTTGTCTACTAATGCTGGGAAAGCAGTCCCAGGTTTAAAAATATAATCGAAAAAGCTTACTTCATCAATAATAAATACAACGACGATTGGATAAACGATAGCCATTAACCAAGTCATACGTAAAAGCATGTTTAGTAAGAAACCGATTCCAAAAAACATGACGAAGAAAAGAACGACTGAGATGATTAATTGCACTAACGAAACTGAATCACTCATATTATGTATAACCTCCGTTTTCCTCTCATTAGTTTACATGATAAGAGGTTAGCTTTCAAATATAAAAAGTGGATGCCTCCTATTAAGAGACATCCACTAAATGTCTATCCTGCTTTTACTACTCCATTTATAAACCGTGGACTATTCCAAAGATGAATCCATTTTTTCACTGCCGTAACGACAATAATTAACCCTAAAATTAACATAATAATGGATAACACACCATTTAATACGGAGTATCCCGAAGCTGCGCTATTCCAATAAACATTTTTCACCATCCATATTCCCGCAACATTCACTGTAATATATAAATAAATTAATGGTATTAGACAGGTCCATACATAAATTCGTTTCGTTGCCATTTTCAAAATAACGGTAGCCCCTACCACTAAACCTATCGATGCCATTAATTGATTGGAAACACCAAATAGTGCCCAAATCGGCCCAATTTCGCCTGAGTACAATAGATAGCCCCATAGGAAGCAAGCTAAAGCACTAGCAAAAATCGTGCCAGGCAGCCAGTCTGTTCGCTTCAATGGTTTGACAACTTCCCCTACGAAATCTTGTATTAAATACCGTGCGACTCGTGTCCCTGCATCAATGGCCGTTAAAATAAATACTGCTTCAAACATTATGACAAACTGATAGAAATAAGAAGAAAAGTTACTAAACCACGGAATACCTGTGAAGATTTGCGTCATGCCTACCGCCAGTGAAACGCCTCCACCGGTACGTCCTTCTAAATCCATTCCAATACTTTGGGATAAAGCGGCTAAATTCACTGGCTCCATTCCTAAAGTCGCATATACAGCAGGTGCCGAATTAATCGCAAAGTAGTCTCCTGGATGTAGAGCTGTTGCTGCAATTAGCGCCATAACCCCTACTAAACTTTCGACGAGCATCGCACCAAAACCAACAACACGTATATCTTCCCATCGATTTAACATTTTTGGCGTTGTCCCTGAACCGATAAACGCATGGAAACCGGATATCGCCCCACAAGCAATTGTAATCGATACAAACGGCCAAACTGGACCGGCTACAATCGGGCCTCCACCATGAACAAATTCTGTTACTGCTGGGAATTGAATAATTGGATTTACAAAAAATACGCCAGCAATTAACGCAATAAATACACCGATTTTCATAAAACTGCTTAAATAGTCTCTAGGTGCTAATAAGAACCAAACAGGTAAAGCAGCAGCAAAGAAAGCATAAACAGGTAAAATAATTGCTAACGTTTGACGATCGAAAGTTAAAAAGTCACCAAGAGCCGTGCCTTGAATATATGGACCAACAAACACACCTATAATTAATAAAATAAATCCAACAGCTGAAGTAACGAGTAAATTCCCCGTTTTTTTATACGCCACACCAACTAGCATTGCTATCGGAATGGTGATGGCAACAGCAAAAGTTCCCCATGGATTTCTTTCCAATGCACCAAGCACAACCATCGACAATCCTGCCATTGTAATCGTAATAATAAACAGCATCGCTAGACCTGTACAGAACCCTGCAACAGGACCTAGTTCTTCTTTCATTACTTCTGAAAGCGATTTCCCATTCCGACGCATTGAAGCAAATAAAACAACAGCATCATGAACTGCACCACCAATAACAGCTCCAATAAGAAGCCATAAAAGTCCAGGTAAATAGCCAAATTGAGCTGCTAATACGGGCCCTACTAATGGCCCAGCTGCAGCAATCGCGGCGAAGTGATGACCGAAAGCTACCCATTTGTTTGTTGGTACATAGTCTTTCCCATCGTTGTATACATGAGCTGGTGTCGGTTCCTTTTCATTTATTCTTAGAACCTTTTTCGTAAAGAAATAGCCATATAATCGGTAGCCAATAATTAAAACACACACAGCCCCAATTACAATGGATAAAGCATTCATAATTTCCCTCCATCCTTATTGGAAATTTTAACTATAAACAGTAAACTGGGCTTATGAATCTCTCTATTTTTTAGATGTAAAGTAGCTCGAGCACTTTCCATAAAGATATGAAAGTACCATTTATAACATGCATACAACGATATGTACTTTAACAATTTTACATAATCGCTTTTTTATTTATGAAAGAATAATTTATAAGCTGTATATTGAAAAATATCCCCTGGATTAACGCCCTCTATTTTATGTAGTTGATGATTTGCTAGTTGTTGATGGGCCATTTCCTCTAACATAACGGAAGACTCTCCTTTTCTAGCAATTTCATCCTCAGTTAGCCATTGAACATCAGAAAGTTCTATTTCCTGGATTTGAATTACCTGATTCTCATCTTTCATGCGACAAAGGAAAATCGCCATATTATCGCTAATTTCTTCCCGAATCACTCCAGACCGAAAACCAATTAACCCTGTCACTTCACAATCTATACCCGTTTCTTCTTTCACTTCACGAACTACTGCCTGATCCGCCGTTTCTCCTGCTTTTACAAAGCCAGCTGGCAATGACCATACCCCTTTTAACCCGCTATATTTCTTTTTCACAACAAGCCATTTTCCTTCTGAATTAATGACCACGCCCGCAACACCAAGCCAAACTAGCCCTCGATCCTTTTTCATATCCGTTCCCCTTTTTCAGTAATGACACTTTTCCATTTATTATACTCTTTTCCTTCTAAATAGAAAAAATCTTCTTGAAGGAGATTATCCAACAAGAAGATTTATATAATTTTTAATAATTATTAGTCACAAACTTCCGGTGTACCTTCTACTTTAGCTGTTCTAAATGAAGTACCGCAGCCACACGATGCGATGGCGTTCGGATTGTCGATGGTGAAGCCACCACCCATTAAAGATTGCTTATAGTCAATTTTTGTCCCCATTAAGATTGGTGCATCTTCTCGGGAAACAAGAATTTTTAAACCGTGTTGTTCATCTACATAATCGTCATCTTTTTGAATGTTATCAAAATTCATGCCGTAAGAAAGACCACTACAACCTCCGCCATGTACAGCTACTCGTAAAAAGGAACCTTCTTCTTCATTGTGCTGTTGCATTTCCTTTACACGAAATGAGGCAGCCTCTGTTAACTCAATGACTTTCTTTTCACTTGTCATCCCATTCACCTTCCTTCTAATTATAATCATATCAAGGAGGGAAACAAAAAGAAAGATATGTGCTTTTCGTTTCCCTTAACTTTTTCTATTCTATTTAAAATAATAAACATTCCTATTTTATCATAAATAGTTCATTGTATTCACTACACTGAATACATTAATAGTTATAATAGTCTTATAATAACTTAAAATGAGAGGTCCAATCGTATGGAATTGTCACCATTCTATGAGAAAAAAGTTGAATGTCTTTGTTGTAAAAAATCTTTTCCAACGAATAAGGTACGATCTAAATTTGTTAAAGTGATACATACTGATAGCGATTTTTGTCCTACTTATTCTGATTCAACCGTAAATGCATTATACTATAATGTTTTTGTTTGTGAACATTGTGGTTTTTCCTTTACAGAAGATTTTTCAAAATACTTCCAACCTGGAGTGAAGGAAGAAATTACGGCACAAATATCCAATAAATGGACGAAACGTTCATTTAATCAGGAAAGAACAACTGCCCAAGCATTGGAAGCATATAAATTAGCTTTTATGTGCGGTATATTGAAAAAAGAAAAGGCCGTAACGTTAGCAGGTCTAACTTTACGTATTGCTTGGTTGTATCGAAGTTTAAACAATCTCCCACAAGAGCAACGCTTTGTAAAAATGGCTCGTGATCACTATTTAACTTCCTATTCCAATGAAGATTATGCTGGTACACAAATGTCAGGCACACGCATTTTGTATATGATAGCGGAGTTATCTAGAAGAATAGAAGATTATGAGTTAGCCACTCGCTTTTTCTCCAAATTGATTGAGAATCAACAAGCAAGTGGTGAAGCAAAACTATTGAAAATGGCAAAAGAACAATGGCAACTTGTTCGTTCCGCACGGGAACAAAATAGAGGAGAATCTGACGATTAACGAAAAAAACTAACGTCTACATATTGTAAACGTTAGTTTTTTTATGCATTAAAATACTTGTTCTACTTCAACGATTCCAGGTACTTCTTCTAATAGTGCACGTTCAATACCCGCTTTTAAAGTAATAGTAGAACTTGGGCAGCTTCCGCATGCGCCTAATAAGCGTAAACGTACAACACCATCTTCTACATCTACTAATTCACAGTCGCCACCATCGCGTAGTAAAAATGGGCGTAATTTATCTAAAACTTCTTGTACTTGTTCTTTTTGTTCTAATTCTGTCATTTTTCTCGACTCCTTTCACTAAAATTATTATAATGTGAAGAAACAAAAAAATCCATAATTCCGTTTTATGAAAGGTTGTTAAATTATGACAGAAAATCATCCCGTTATCGAAATTTATGGTGCAGAAGTCATTTGTGCCAGCTGTGTCAACGCTCCTTCATCAAAAGATACATATGAATGGCTACAAGCTGCTATTAGCCGCAAATTCCCTGGGCAACCCTTTTCAATTCGTTACATCGATATCGAGCAACCTCTTGATAGCGAACGGGATCAAGAATGGGCAGAACGTATTCAAAATGATGAATTTTTCTATCCACTTGTTCTCATTAATAATGAAGTTATTGGTGAAGGTTATATACAAATCCAACCCGTCTTTTCGGCGTTAGAAAAACTTGGATTAGTTCCTTCCGTATAAAAATGTTCCATTGAAACAAAATCATTAATAATGATTTTGTTTTTTTATTATGTTTGTTTTAATTGAAAATTATTTACCCTTATTGAGAATCGTTTTGACGTTTATACATCCAAAGTAAGCCTGATTTCATTAAACGGGCAATACGACCTGTAACTGTCGTATCAGCTAGATGAACAAACCCTTGTTTTTTCCCTAACGATCCCATAAAGCCTTTTAATTTAATTTCAGGCATTTTTTCCGGTAGAGGCTCGTTGTTCCATCGGTGTTTTAACACTTTTACAATTCGTTCTCCTTGTTCCTCTGCAAGCTGAGCACTTGCAGGTAAATCAGATGATGCACAATCTCCTACAACAAATACATGTTCATCATCAACTAAATGGAAATATTGAGTAACTAACGGGCGCCCTTTATTATCTTTCTCAGCATCCATTTCACGAACGATTTTAACAGGTTGAACTCCTGCAGTCCAAACGACAGCATCCACTTCAATTACTTCGTCATTGTTATATAAACGAGTAGGTTCTACTTTCGTAATATTAGATTCTGCAATAACTTCAACATTATTTTTTACAAACCAATCTTTTACATACTTACTTAACTTTTCTGGGAAAGCTCGTAAAATACGTGGGGAACGGTCAAATAATTTAATTTTTAAATCTGAACGACTTTCACGTAATTCACTAGCAAGTTCAATTCCACTTAAGCCTGCACCGACAATCCCTACGACAGAGCCCGGTGGTAAACCACATAGCTTTTCAAACGTTGTACGTGACTTCGCAATTGTTTGGATACTATAACTGTTTTCTTCAGCACCAGGAACACCGTGATAGTCGTCTTCACAACCTAATCCAATCACTAAATCGTCATACGGAATAAATTGGCCATTCTCTAAAATAACCTTTTTTTCTTTTCGATCAATTTCTGTAATTTCTCCGTAAACAGTTTCTAATCTCTCATTCTCTGGGAAAGTAACACGAACATTTTTATCCGTTGTTGTTCCAGCAGCAAGAGCATAAAATTCTGTTTTCAAGCTATGGAATGGTGTACGGTCAATTAATGTAATCTTTGTGTCTTGTGGAAAGTTGTTCGGTAATAGGCGTAGCAAAATACGCATATTGCCGTAGCCACCACCTAGTAATACAAGTCTTTTCATAAAAATACTCCCCTATATCTCGTTTCTAATTGTGTAAGTCATCGTTCACAATTTATCCATAAAGAGTATATCTCATTGTGAGATATTTCACAATATCTTTTACTAACTTTTTGTGAAGAATTTCACAAAAATATATTCTTTGACGAAACATGTAAAACAGAGTAGCATGTCACTAGAGTGAGGTGAAATGCAGTTGAATCCATTAGTAGAGTTTTGCATTAGCAATCTAGCAAAAGGTGCTCAAGAAACTTATGACATATTAGAAAATGACCCAGATATTGATGTCCTTGAATATGGATGTTTAAGTTACTGTAGTTTGTGTGACCAAACTTTTTATGCACTTGTCAATGGGGATGTCGTAGAAGCCGATACACCTGATGAACTGACTAAAAAGATTTATCAATATATAGAGGAAAATCCCCTTTTCTAATAAAAAATCCGCGCACGAGAAAAGCACCTGTAATTGTTAGATTTTGTTTCTAATAATTCAGGTGCAATTCAAAGTGAGTCGCGGATTTTATTTATTGATTTACTTCGTCTAAATTTTCTACACAATAAGTAGGTTTTTGATCCTTTTGTAAAACTAAATGCGTACTTATAACACCAGTATTGACGTGGATTGTATCGCAGCCAAATCGAATCCCGCATAAAATGTCTGTATCATAATTGTCTCCAACCATGACCATATCCTCTTTGGCAAATCCGAACTCTTGCTGAATCACTTCAAGCATCACAGGAGAAGGTTTCCCAATATAAGTTGGTTCCACTGCCGCGACATTCGCTACTAAATTGACAAAGGAACCGTTTCCAGGTAAGAATCCAAGTTCGGAAGGGAAACGGATATCTTCGTTTGTGCCAATTAGTTTTGCCCCACCTTGAACAGCGAGGGAAGCTTTCACTAATTTCATATAGTCCACTGTCCGATCAATTCCCATTACAACTACATCTGGTCTTGCTTCATCCGTGTCCACTATACGTATTCCTTCTGCTTCCAATGCTGTACGAATTCCATCAGAACCAACCATAAAAATCGTCGCTTGATCAAAATGTTCTGCTACATATTTAGCCGTCGTTAATGCACTCGAATAAATACGAAAAGTTGGCGTATCAATTCCGATATTGGCTAAAGCCTGTTGTAATTGCTCTCTCGTTTTTGACGAATTGTTTGTTACGAAGAAATAATCGATGTTATTTTTTTGTAATTGATGAATAAAACGAACAGCTGAATCAATCCCTTTTTTTCCTCGATACACCGTCCCGTCTAAATCGAAACAGTAGGCTTTATAATTTTTCATGCCTCATTCTCCGGTAAAAAGGCAGAAACTGGGCCAAGTTCATTTTCTAAGTAATTGGCAACTAATGGAGAGAAACGTTTAATCGTATCTAAACTGTCTGTAAGCACTTTTAATACATGTTCATTATCAACGTTAACAAATTCCCTTACAATCATTTTCCGCAAGCCTACAACGTCTTTTAAAGGCTTTTCCATGTCGCTCGTTACAACTTTTTCATCGATTAAAATATCGATAATATCTTCATAACTACCAGGATCACGCATTATAAAGCCATCAATAATATAATTCCCTACATCCATCATTGCTTCCATCACATTATGAGCAATACGTTGTAAAGCTAATATCGAAATATCGTCTTTAAGCCAATTCTCTTCTTTTTTTTCAAAAATTGACGTAATCTCGTCTAAATGTTTTAAAGTGATTGTTATTTTATTTCGATCTACAAAATACATAATGGTTCCCCCATTCAAATCTAAAAAGGTTGATAGTACTTTCTCTTCTATAGTAACATATTCTTTAGAATTGGAAGGAGTACTATACAATATGGAGCGATTTTTCTTATATGATGATGTAGAAGATACAAAAACAAGATTTGTTAGTTTTACAGGTAAAAAATTACGATATGATTTAGCCATTATGCAGTCGACTCGATTTTTTGGAAAAGTATTAGTATTAGACATGCAAATGGGCCGTTTTGCGATTATTGGACAAGATGATGTAGAAGAACCTGGCTACTTAGAACATGTTTTTCATAAATCTGAAGAAGAAGCGGAAGATTTAAGAGAGTATTTAACTGAATTATTAGCATAAAAAAATGCCGTGTTGCTATTTTAGCAAACACGGCATTATGTTTAAGTTTGTTCTATTTCTTCGGGAGTTTGTTGAACTTCTATAGGCTCTACTTTAGAAATGGATTCGACTTGGCTCGGGGCCTTTCCCGTTTTCCTTAAAATAAAGTATGCACAACCAAAATTACAGTACTCAAATAAATAATCTTCAAAAGTACTAATGCGCGTATCAAAAGTTGCTTTTTGGTTTTTGTCGTCAAAAAAGCCTTTTAAACGAAGCTGTCCGTATCCCCAGTCACCAACGATATAATCATATTTTGTTAAAATATCTGAGTATCTAGCTATAAAGGCATCCTGTTGAAAACCATCACGAACATTTTCAATAATTTCATATGCATATCCTTCTGCTATAATCATCGAAACTCCCCCTTTCTTTTCAAATCACATGGACCTATTTTACCCTATCCATTGCTTCCAGTGTAAATTATTGATTCATTTTTTCATCCATTTGTCTTTCTATTAGCGCAAAAAGACAAAATGAATGAACTTTCTTTATTCACTACTTATTCACAAGGGAAAGGACGAACTATGTTTATACTTCCGCTTGTAATTGTCTTGCTTTTGTCGCCTCATTTACTTGCTCATCGGCGTGATAACTACTACGTACTAATGGCCCTGCTTGACAATGTTTGAATCCTTTTTCCATTGCAATTTTGCGCAATTTACCGAATTCTAATGGAGTATAGTATTTTTTTACAGGTAAATGTTTTTTCGTAGGTTGTAAGTATTGTCCTATTGTCATAATGTCGACATCATTTGCTCGCAGATCGTCCATCACTTCTAATATTTCATCCCATTCTTCACCGAGACCAATCATTAAGGAAGATTTTGTCGGAATGTCTGGTTGCATCTCTTTAGCTCTTCTTAAAAATTCTAGTGAACGATCGTATTTCGCACGGGCACGAACTCTTGGCGTTAAGCGTCGAACCGTCTCAATATTATGGTTTACAATATCCGGTCTTGCATCCATCACCATTTTTAAATTTTCCTCTAGTCCACCTAAATCAGAAGGTAACACTTCGACAGAAGTTTGGGGTGATTTGCGGCGAATTGCACGAACTGTCTCAGCTAGTACACCTGCTCCCCCATCTTTTAAATCGTCTCGGGCAACCATTGTAATAACGACATGTTTTAAATTCATAATTTGAACAGAATCTGCTACACGTTCTGGTTCTGCTAAATCTAATTCATTTGGCAAACCTGTTTTAACAGCACAAAATCGACATGCCCGTGTACAGACTGCCCCAAGAATCATCATTGTAGCCGTTCTTCTTTCTCCCCAACATTCATGGATATTTGGGCAGCGCGCTTCTTCACATACTGTATGCAAATTTTTCTCGCGCATTAATTTTTTTAGACCTTTATATTCATCATTCGTGTTTAATTTAATTTTTAGCCATTCGGGTTTTCGTAAAATTTGTTCTTTATTATTAGTTGGATTACTAGTCATACTTTATCAGCCCCTATCAAAATAAACAAAATTATACATACTGATGTCAATGTAACATAATCGGACAAACGAATACAACTAACTTTCAAAAAAGTTAAAATTTACTTGACGATAATATTTTGTATTTTAATCGAATGGTACTGGTACCTCGATAGAAGGCTGTGCCCCTTCCCCACCTTGTGTATAAATGTGAGGGACTTGACCACGTACTAACCCAATCGCAACAGGAATCGTCTGTTGTACTGTTGATTGTTGACTCGCAAATGGAATAATAATTTGAACGGTTACGGTTAAATGAATATTCACTTCAACTAAGGCATTGTTTATCCCAAATTCTTTAAAGGAAGTCGCCACATCACTATTTACATTTCCGATAATATGAAACCGAATCGGCACCCTTGGACCTAAGTTTCCTAATAACGGGAGATTTAATGCTTGGGCAATGGGAACGAAAAAGACAATTCCATCCCCCTTTTGAATTTCACTTACATCATATTCTACATTTTCTAAATCCGGCAATTGGGATAAATCCCCTTGCTCCGCTAATTCTAAATGTTCCTTTACAAGTGCAGTCGTTTCTGCACGAACTTGGTTGATAATTTCCGTATTAAATTTTGTTGTAACCATATAATCTGATTCTGTTGGCAAATCTTCGATAATTTCATTCACATCTAACACGCTAGATGTTCTCGAATTAATCGCCTTACTTACTACATGGGCAGCTATTTTATTTGTTTGAACTTCAGCATATTGAACATATGTTGGCATTAAACGAGCATTTAATATATATAAAAACAACGTAACACAAACGACAAATGCAAAGACAAATAAGGTAAATCTATTTGATTTTTTCCTTTTTTTCATTTTTTTCGGTTTGTAAAACATCATTCTCTTCGGCTGACGAGAAATCAAAAAATCTCCTCCTGCTCCAATTTATGAACAGGAAGAGATAACTATTCAATGTACTCAATATATTCGGATTCAACTTTTTCTATTTTTACATTAGGCTCATCGGCTAAATGAATAACATATGTATTGTTAATGCGTTCTTGATTTTCTTCAAAAATACGTATAGATGGTAAAGCTGCATTTTTTGAATTTTGCTCTACAACAATCCCTCGACGTCCATCCGATAACATGAGGATCGTTCCATTTGGATAATGAACAACACTCTTTTTAAAAGCATCTACAACCCGTTCATCAAAAATAGTTCCCCTTCCTTCTTCAATGATCGCTATTCCTTGAGAAGGTAACATTTTATTCCGATATACCCGGTTCGTTGTAACCGCATCAAAAACATCTGCAACGGCAATAATTTTCGCATAAGGGTGTATTTCAGAATCCACTAGGCCTCGGGGATATCCACTCCCATCAATTCGTTCATGATGTTGAAAGGCACAATGGGCAACAAGTAAAGAAATCGTATGTATATTACGTAAAATATCAAATCCGGTTCTTGTATGTTGTTTCATAATTTCAAATTCTTCGTCTGTAAGTCGACTTTGTTTGAACAAAATTTCAGATGGAATTAACATTTTCCCTACATCATGTAATAACGCACCAATACCAATTGTTTTTAAATCATTCCGGGAATAACCTAGTTCTTTAGCGATGGCAAGAGAGTATATGGTCACTTGAAACGAATGTTGGAAAATATATTCATCATAAATGAGCGTATCAGTTAGAACGGTTAAAATTTCGTTACTATTTAAAATCGAGGGGAGTAGATTATCTACTAATTGACCTATTTCCTTTGATTTTTTATCTAAAACAAGTGCTGCAGATTTATCTGATAATCCTTTTAATTGGTTAAAGGATTCTGTTATTTGTTTCACGGACTTTTTCCTGACCGAAAGTGGAACCGTTTCCTCAATAATTATTCCTTTAGAGATTTCATCTTCAATATACACATATTGAATCCCCAATTGTTTTAATCGTTGAATGATGGGATCCGTTACGACAACATTTCTTTGTAATAACGGAAGCCCTGCTTCATTCCAGATGGTTCTCCCTATAACCATTCCCTTTTTTAGGACATTGATTGATATTAAGCGCATTCATTTTTCACCTCAATTCTATGTCAATCATCAACGAATTTTACTTCCTATTAAAGGTCAATTATAGAGTTTTTTTCCGTACTCAATTAATATATCCCGTAAAAATAGTGGTAAATAGTATTTCTTTTTCGCATATTTAAAATTTGGAAAGAAGTATCCGAAGGTAAACATATCTAAAGTGGCAAGAGTGTATAACCGATTCGGTTCAGCTAGTTCTCCCTGTATTAAAAGTTCTCTATTTTTGTTAATGGAAAATCCATAAGTCAACATTTTCCCAAAAATAGAACCCCTAAAACCGAGACCTTTTAATTCTAGTAATGGCCATTCCTCATTTTGCGCCTGCAAATAAACTTCTTTTAGTTCTTTTCCCGTTAATTCGATAACACATATATTTATCGGATGAGGTAGAATTTTATGAATATCAAAATTTGTCACAATTCCCTTATTTAAACCATCAAGGAAAATCCCTGCATTAAACATTGTACAATCTGCTTGTGTAAAATCGAGTACTGCTTCTGAAAAAAGTTGGGATAGTTGTGAGTAATGAAACCATTCTTTATTGTAACTTCTCGTTGTTTGAAAGATAGGTTTTTTTAACAGCCTTTTCCCTTCTTCCGAAAGTCTAGAAAGAAACATCATCTCATCTTCCGTTTCAGGAAGAATCGGATTTTCAATGACAATTTCTTCTTTTTTAATTAATTTTCGTGTTTGATGGTCAAACTGTATCGTTAAATGTCCTGTATATACACCAAATTTCCCACAACCCGTTAATAATACGTTATTAACAATTTTCCCTTTTTCAAACAAGTGATGGGTATGGGCGCCGAAAATGACATCAATATTTGGACATTCATTTGCTAAAAGTTCATCCTCTGTTATTCCTAGGTGCGATAAGCAAACGACAATATCAACTTTGTCTTTTAACTGATTCGCCAATTGTACTAATATTTCCCTTGGTTCTTTGACGTTCCAATTTAATTCCCGATAAAAAGCATCAAATAATGCAGTTGCCCCAATTACTCCAATTTTCGTTCCATACTTTGTTTGTAAGATTGTATGGGCTTTCAACCAATTTGGTTTCTCCCCTTGAATTGGTTCAATGTTTGCCACAACAACTTCAAATTTCGCTTCATCATAAAGAGAATACAACTCTTCAAAAGACAAAGTAATCCCTTCATTGTTCCCTATTGTTACAACATCATATTGGGCATCATTTAATAGATTGATATTACCTTTTCCAAGGGTTGCTTCTGTATAAATATTTGAACGATCGAGATGATCACCAATATCAAATAAAAAGCTTGGCTCTCCTATTTTGGCATATTCAATACGCTGTTCTTTAATAAACGACTGCATACGCTGCCAATATTCAAAATGACTATGTATATCATTCGTATGAAAAATATGAATTGTCTCAAGCATTACGGATCACCATCTCTCATAATTTCAAATTTGCCTTCTACTTATTTTACCTACCGTATTTAGGCATTGTTAAAAACATTCCTTAGGCTAAATCAGTATGTAGACCTGATGGAACCACTCTTTTAATTTTTAAAATAGGCCTTCTAATATCGAACGGATTCCGATAAACATCATAACTATTTGCAAAATCAAAACGACCGTTTTGGATTCTAATTTTTTATTTAAAAATGCCCCTATTTTCGCACCGATATAAGCACAAATGATAACAGGGAATGTATATTTCCACGGAATATCTCCTAAGTAAAGATGACTGGCAGTGTTCACTAAGGCAGATAAAAATACCATGAACATCGATGTGGCGACAGCAACATGGGGTGGAAAGCGGAACAATAACACCATCGCAGGAACAATTAATGAACCTCCTCCAATTCCAAATAAACCTGAAATTAAACCAACAACAAAAGTAAATAAAAGGGCAAACCAAATAGGATAGCCATAAACATACTCTTGTCCGTCATTATCTATAAAGCGTCGCGATATTCCATTATGTAAAAACCAATTAATTGGCTTTAATTTATCCCTTACTATTAATAAGGATGATAATACGATTAATATGATTCCAAAAAAGATATTAAAAGAAGCAAGTTCGAGTCCTTGATTTAACCAAGCACCGAGGATTGTACCCGGAATACTACCTAAAAAAAAGATAAAACCACTTTTTAAATCAACTTGCTTATTTTTCATATAAGAAATGGTCGAAGATAGTCCGGTAAATACCATCATAATGACAGACAAACCAACGACACTTTGGGGTGTTATATTAGGAAAGTAGTTAAGATTTATACCAACGAACAATGTAGCGGGAATTAAAATGACACCGCCTCCTAAACCAACGAGTGATCCAATAATTCCTGCAAATAGCGCAATAATTCCTAGTAATATAAATTCCATTAAAATTCTCCTTCAAAAAAATCTAATTGCTTTGGAGAAAGTCCCTCAAAGTGAACATCTAACATTTGCTGCATTGTTTTGGCATTTTTTGCTGCATGATGACCAGAATTATTGTTGAATAAAACAAACACTTCTTCACACTTTTGTTCCAATTGCAATCTTTTATTTGCTAAATCTGATAGTTCCTCCTCGTTATAGTCATATAAGAAGCGAACTTCCCTCCAATTTTCTGTTGAACCGGAATTTCGCCATCCAAATACGTTTCGACCATGTATTCTGACTAATGCTCGTTTTGCTGTTACTTCCGGAACAAATGGGACAGAACCGACTCCTGCTTGTGGCTCATCACAAACGGTATGTATAAACCCATTGTCTTTTAAAAATTGAATCGTTTCGTTTTTTCTTTCCGTACTATACCAAGTTCTATTTCGAAATTCGATTGCCACAGGAAAACCTATCAGTTGTTCCTTTATATACCGTATATATTGTACGTGCTTTGTAGAACAATCAAACCAAGGTGGAAATTGTACTAAAACCATCGCCAACTTATTAGCTTTTTGAAAGGTTGCTGCACATTGTCTAAAGGCATCAAACATTTCTTTCCTTGTTTCATACGGATTTTCTTCTCTTAAATGACCCGTCATCCCTTGATAAGCTTTCACAATAAATTGGAAGTTATCGGGAGTTTCCTTTAGCCACTTTTCAATATTGTGATTCGATGGAATTGCATAAAAGGAAGTATCGACTTCCACAATCGGAAAATGTCCACTGTAATCAAATAATTTTTCATTCCTAGTAGAATTCGTACGATAAATAGATGGATGATCGCCCCATCCAGTAAGACCAATTTTTATCATATCTATCCCCTATTTTACCTTTTTTTATTTTTAATATATAGCTGTGGATATATACATCCTAAAGTATAAACGATTTAATAAAAAAAGTTCACTAACGTATCTTCGTAAGTGAACTTTTTATAGGTCATTTTTTATTTATAAAGGGATTTATTTATGCAAACGTATCTTTTCATTTTTTTCAATTTGTACAACATGTTCATCATGAACGACAAGCGTGATTGAACCGTAATTCATCGATAAGAGCATTAATTCAATTTTTTTCAAAACTTGTTGAATGTTTTCCTGCTTTTTACTCATCTTTTCACCCTTTCTTCCTATGTTCGCCCACTGTGAAAAAAATTAATTCAAATGAACTATTGAACAACTTACCTCATGATCAAATTGAAAAATCTTCCGGTATAAAGACTTTCAATTGTTTTGGCCGAATAAATACTACATCACCTTTGTTAACAATTAACTTCTTGTAATGTTCTTTCGTTATTTCAGCCTCCAAATATTCCCCCGTATCTTCCCTTCTTAATTCAATTTGAACAATTGGTCCTACTACATGAATATGGACAATTTTCGCTCCAACGGTTTCATTGTCTACCTGCACTTTTTCAATGTGAATTTCATGGGGTCGAACATACCCAACCGCTTCTTCATAGGAGCCATGAAGACTTTCCACATTAACTTCCAATTGTCCCTGGGTTAATTTTCCGTTGTGTAATCGACCTTTAAATAAGTTAACATTTCCTAAAAAATTATAAACAAAAGGATTTTTTGGATGTTCATACACTTCTTCCGGGCTACCAATTTGTTCAATTTTACCGTTATTCATAACAATGATTCGATTGGCAACATCGAGTGCTTCTTCTTGATCGTGTGTGACAAAAATACTTGTTACATGAAATTCATTATGAAGTTTACGTAGCCAACGCCTTAGCTCTTTTCGAACTTTCGCATCTAACGCACCAAACGGTTCATCCAATAATAAAACTTTCGGCTCCACTGCTAAAGCTCGAGCTAATGCGACCCGTTGCCGTTGCCCTCCAGACAGTTGGGACGGATAACGGTTCGCTAAATTCTCGAGTTTGACAAGGGAAAGTAATTCATTTACTTTCTTTGTTATTTCCGCTTTTGGAGGTCTTGTTTTTCTTGGACGTACTTTTAATCCATATGCCACGTTATCAAAGACCGTCATATGACGAAATAACGCATAATGTTGGAAGACAAACCCTACTTGCCTTTCTTTCGGATGAACATTGGTTATATTTTGTCCATCGAATCGTATAACGCCTTCGTCTAATGATTCTAATCCAGCTAAAATACGTAACAGAGTCGTTTTACCGGAACCCGACGGCCCGAGAAGTGCAATTAGTTCCCCCGATTCAATATCAATGGAAATATCATTTAAAGCATGAAAAGTACCGAATGATTTTGAAACTTGTTGAATTTGAATACTCATCTATCTATCCCCCCTTATACGTTTTTCGCTTTCCACTCGATTAAATTTTTAATAATAATTGTTACGATTGCTAAAATGGACATTAACGAAGCGACTGCAAAAGCAGCAGTAAATTGATACTCATTGTATAAAATTTCGATATGCAAAGGCATCGTATTTGTCATTCCGCGAATATGCCCAGACACAACCGAAACCGCTCCGAATTCTCCCATTGCCCGCGCATTACATAAAATGACACCATATAATAACCCCCATTTAATATTCGGTAACGTTACAAGTAAAAATGTTTTTAATCCACTTGCACCTAAAGAAATGGAAGCTTCTTCTTCGGTAATTCCTTGCATCTGCATTAAAGGAATAAGCTCCCTTACAATGAAGGGAAAAGTGACAAATAATGTAGCGAGAACAATACCAGGAAGAGCAAACACAATCTTCAAATTATGTTGGAGAAGCCATTCCCCAAAATATCCCCCTGCACCAAATAACAAAATAAAGATTAAGCCTGCTATGACTGGCGAAATTGCAAAGGGCAAATCAATTAATGTAATTAAAAAATTTTTCCCTTTAAACGAAAATTTCGTAATCGCCCATGCCGCTACTAAACCAAATATTGCGTTTAACGGTACAACAATAATCGCTACGATAAGTGTCAGTTTTATTGCCGACAGGGCATCTGGCTCCGTAATGGAAGCAATATATGTTTCCCACCCTTTTTCAAATGCCATTACGAAAATCGAAAGGAGGGGTAAAATTAAAAATAGCAGTAAAAACAATAAGGAAATTATAATTAACGTCCATTTTGTAATGGCAGATTCTTGTAACGAATAGGATTTCGTCGATGAATGGCTCATCGACATGGAAGTTTCTTTATTTATTTTTAAAGGTGCTATCAATGTTCTTCCTCCCTCCTTAATTGCGATTAAACTTCCGATTAGAAAACCATTGAATGAAATTAATCAAAAACAGTAAAAAAAAGGATGTGACTAACATAACCGTTGCAATAGCAGTTGCCCCTACATAATCGTATTGTTCTAGTTTCGTCATAATAATGAGGGGGGTAATTTCAGTTTCCATCGGCATATTTCCAGCGATAAACACGACCGAACCAAATTCGCCAAGAGACCGAGCGAAGGCTAATGAAAAGCCTGTAATAATTGCTGGGAATAATTGTGGAAATATGACTTTTCGAAAGGTTTGAAACTGGGTAGCACCTAAACTCGCAGAAGCTTCTTCAATTTCTTTACTAATATTTTGTAATACTGGCTGTACAGTTCTGACGACAAAGGGTAAACCGATAAACGTTAGAGCTATGATAATCCCTAAAGGTGTAAAAGCAATTTTAAATGGAAAGAATTGCCCAATCCAACCATTGGGGGCATATAAGGTTGTTAATGCAATACCAGCTACTGCAGTCGGCAATGCAAAGGGCAAATCTACTAAACCATCTATGATTCTTTTACCAGGGAAATGGTATCGGACTAACACCCAAGCAATAACAGTGCCAAATACAACATTAATTGCTCCAGCTATTAAAGCAGTTCCAAAACTAACTTTATAGGACGCTATTACCCTCGGATGTGTAATTGTTTCATAAAAGTCATTCCATGACATAGAGAGTGTATTGAAAAATATCATCGATAAGGGCAATATGACGATGATACTTAAATAGAGCATGGTATATCCTAATGTTAATGAAAATCCTGGTATAACCGTATTCTTCCTCGTCTTTCTTTTTAGCGTGATATCCATTTGTTTTCCCCTTCATCCAGTTGATATAGAGCTTGGGACACTACCCTAAATGTAACGGAGTCTATTAATTGACCCAATATTCAGTCAATAATTGATAGAAAATATCTCTCATCCATTTCTCTTTTTTATTGATAGATTTCGTCAAATGTACCACCATCGGCAAAGTGAGTTTTTTGAGCTTCTTGCCATCCTCCAAACTCATCAATCGTAATTAAATCTAAAGTTTGGAATTGCTCTTTATATTGTTCTAAAATTTTTTCATTCCGTGGACGGTAATAATTTTTCGCTGCAATTTCTTGCCCTTCTTCTGTATATAAATAATTTAAATAAGCTTCTGCTACTTCTCGAGTTCCTTTTTTATCAACTACTTTATCTACAATCGCAACTGGTGGTTCAGCTAAAATGCTTAAAGATGGTGTAACGATTTCAAACTCATCTTCCCCTAACTCATTTAACGAAAGATAAGCTTCGTTCTCCCAGGCAATGAGAACATCTCCAATTTCCCGTTCAACAAAGGTTGTTGTAGCACCCCTTGCTCCGGAATCTAACACTTCCACATTCCGATATAAATCTTTCATAAATTGCTTAATTTTTGATTCATCTCCATTAAACTGTTTATCTGCAAATCCCCATGCAGCTAAATAATTCCAACGTGCCCCACCACTCGTTTTCGGATTTGGCGTAATAACTGATATCCCCTCCTTTGTTAAATCATCCCAGTCTTGAATATTTTTCGGGTTACCTTTCCGAACTAAAAATACAATCGTTGAAGTATAAGGTGATGAATTGTTCTCGAATTCTGTTTGCCAATCTTCATTTAATAATTGACGAGTTTGTGCTATTTCATCAATGTCATAAGCTAAGGCAAGTGTGACTACGTCCGCTTCTAATCCATCAATGACTGCACGCCCTTGCTTCCCAGAGCCGCCATGGGATTGTTGGAAAGTAACCTTTTGACCCGTCTCTTCCTCCCAATAAGTCGCAAATTGTTTATTAAATTCTTCATAAAGCTCTCTAGTCGGATCATAAGATACGTTTAAAATTTCAACTGGCTCCTTTCCATCAGCCGAAGTTTCACTGACATCTTCCTTTTCTCCACATCCGGCTAAAATAATCGAAGTCAAAACAACGTAAAATAAATACCATTTCTTTTTCATCCTTTTATCCTCTCCCCTAAAAAAATAAAAAGGTTGCCAAACACTCCGTTAAAAAGGGAATGTAGCAACCTTCAGTGGTCTGATCGGTACATATTTTTTTGTGTTAGTCGTAAGATGAATAGGACCAAATCATCTTACGCAATACAATAATCCAACATTTCCGATAAGTCAACAAGGAATTTATAATTTTTGTAATTTTTTTAATGGTTTCAATAAATCAAAATTTAAAATTGACTATTTCTAGTAATATAGTATACTTTAAAACAAAGTAATGATTTTATATTGAGGAAATCATTCCAGATTTAAAATCATCATTCAACAGTCAACTATATAATCGTCATAAAATGCTAACTAGACAACTGGAGGCGTTTTAATGGAACCCATCATATGATGGTACATTAAAACGTCTTTATTTTATTTTTGAGGGGGAAAATTATGCTTACTTACGATACTTGGGAAGAATCTTTAATTCAGTTTGATGTAGATGACGAATATAAAGGTGCACTCAATGTTTTGAAATGGGCTTATCAACATTATGGCGATGAAGTTGTTTATGCATGTAGTTTTGGCATAGAAGGAATCGTATTGATTGACTTAATTGCCAAAGTAAAACCGAATGCCAAAATCGTATTTTTAGATACAGATGTTCACTTTAAAGAAACCTATGAAACAATTGAAAAAGTAAAAGAAAAATACCCTGAATTAAATATTGAATTGAAAAAACCTGCTCTTACTTTAGATGAACAGGCAAAACAATTTGGTGACGAGTTATGGAAAACAAATCCAAATCAATGTTGTGAAATTCGAAAGCTTACACCTTTACGAGAAACATTAACAGGTGCAAAAGCATGGATCTCTGGTTTACGTCGGGACCAATCCGAAACGAGAAAAAATACCGAGTTCCTAAACCTAGATAAAAAATTCCAATCCGTTAAAATTTGTCCTCTTATCCATTGGTCATGGAAAGATGTTTGGAGATATGTAAGTAAACATGACTTAACTTACAATCCCCTTCATGACCAAGGATACCCAAGCATCGGTTGTTTCCATTGTACAAAACCTGCTTTTACAATGGACGATTTACGCTCTGGCAGATGGCAAGGTTTAAATAAAACGGAATGTGGATTACACGATTAATATCAACGAATCGATTAGGAGGCAATAAAACATGAGCATACAACCACACGGAGGAGTTTTAATTCAAGCTTACAATCCAAATGAACATATTGAAGCAATTGAAAAAGAAATCAAACTCGATGCAACTGCATTAAGCGATCTTGAACTAATCGGTATCGGTGCATATAGTCCAATTGATGGCTTTTTAACGAAGACGGATTATGAAAGTGTCGTAAAAAATATGCGCCTTGCTTCTGGCCTAGTTTGGAGTATTCCGATTACTTTACCAGTAGACGACGAGACAGTAGAAAATTTAAAAATTGGCGAGAAAGCAAAATTATCTTATAAAGGTGATGTATACGGAACTATCGAAGTAAAAGATATTTTCACACCGGATAAAACGCTAGAAGCTCAATTAGTATACGGAACAGATGACTTAAAGCATCCTGGTGTAAAGAAATTACTTGATCGACCAAATACGTATGTTGGTGGAAAAATAACTTTAGTAAAAAAAGCAGAGAAATTGTTCCCTACTTATACGTTTGAACCGAAAGAAACACGGGCATTATTCGAGGAAAAAGGTTGGAAAACGATTGTTGGTTTCCAAACAAGAAACCCTGTTCACCGGGCACATGAATATATTCAAAAAGTAGCATTAGAAATTGTAGATGGCCTTTTCTTAAACCCATTAGTAGGTGAAACAAAATCGGATGATATTCCAGCTAAAATTCGTATGGAAAGCTATGAAGTATTATTAGATCAATATTATCCAAAAGAGCGCGTTCAACTAGGTGTATTCCTAGCTGCCATGCGCTATGCAGGACCACGGGAAGCGATTTTCCATGCCCTCGTTCGTAAAAACTATGGTTGTACCCACTTCATCGTAGGTCGTGACCATGCAGGTGTTGGTGATTATTACGGCACATATGATGCGCAGAAAATTTTTGAAAACTTTACACCGGAAGAAATCGGCATTACGCCATTAAAATTTGAACATAGTTTTTATTGCACGAGCTGTGAAGGCATGGCAACAACAAAGACATGTCCACATGATGCATCTTCTCGCATCATTTTATCCGGTACAAAGGTGCGTGAAATGTTACGAAATGGAGAGGTTCCTCCAAGTACATTCAGTCGAAAAGAGGTCATCGAAGTATTAATTCGAGGACTACGCCAAGAAATCCATTCCTAAAACGAGGTGTAATATGAGTTCAAATATTGTATGGCATGAAGCATCCATCAGTAAATCCGAAAGAAGAGAAAAAAATCATCATCATAGCTTTATTCTTTGGTTCACAGGTCTATCTGCATCAGGAAAATCTTCGATTGCCAATTCATTGGCAAGGAGATTATTTGAACAAGGGAATCAATCCTTCGTTTTAGATGGAGACAATATTCGTCACGGTCTCAATAAAGATTTAGGGTTTGATGAAAATTCTCGAAAAGAAAATATTCGCCGTATCGGTGAAGTCTCAAAACTTTTTGTCGAAAGCGGACAAATTGTATTAACTGCCTTCATCTCTCCATATAAAGAAGACCGCAATGTTGTGCGGGCTTTAGTGGAAGAGGGCGAATTCATCGAAGTATATGTGAAATGTTCTGTGGAAGAATGTGCGCGAAGAGATCCAAAGGGACTTTACGAAAAAGCTCGAAAAAATGAAATTAAAAATTTCACTGGTATTAGCGCTCCTTATGAAGCACCTGATAACCCTGAAATTGTAGTAGACAGTGAGCAATATTCAATTGAAGAATGTACAGAACAGTTAATCAACTTTTTAGTTGAGAAAGGGTACATCGAGAAAGTTTAATTTATAAATCAATGAACTGCTTAATTAGCGTTGTCTAATTAGGCAGTTTTTGTTATTTTAGGGGGAATTCACAGCAAAAAATCCTTATAATTTGTGCTGCCTTATTATAGGAAATTTGGTATAGTCAATAAGTATTGTAAAATTTATATTAGGAGTATTGTTCTTATGAAAAAACTATTATTCGGTCTATTATTACTATTAACACTTGCCCTCGCTGCTTGTGGAAGTACTTCAGAAAATGTATCAGGAAAAGTGGATACTGATAAAGCTACTTCAACTGAACAAGAAGCAACAGAAGAAGAAGCAGTAGAAGCGTCAGAAGAAGCTTCTAACGATGAAAATGAAATTAATCAATTAATCGTTGATAATGAAAATGTAAAAGCTACTCTTGTGAAAATCGTTAAGAAATCAGATGACATTTGGGGCAATACGATTGAAGTTGTATTCGACGTAGAAAATAAACGTTCTGATACAATCGAAGTTCAAGCTAATACAGTTTCTGCTGACGGTCGTATGGTAGATGAAACTCTTTTATCGATGAGTCAAGAAGTTGCTCCAGGAAAAGCAGCTACGGCTACATTAACAATTAATGAGTACGAAGGATATGATTTCCCTGCGCTAGAGTCTGACTTTGAAATGACATTACATATATTCTCTTGGGATGATTACGATTATACTGAAGACCATCCTGTTAAAGTAACATTTTAAGTAAAGAATTAAAGGTCGCTCACACTTCGTTTGTGTGAGTGGCTTTTTTTATTATAAATTGAACCAATCAAACAGATAACAAAAGATCGAGTGCTAGACACCCGATCTCCTATTCAAATATAATCAGCTGTTTTCTTTATAATCTTGGATCGACCGGATCTGATTCCATGGAAAGAGTTCCAAGTACACATTCATGTACTCGTTCAATCGATTCACCATTGACGAATCTTTGAATACCTTCTATTCCTAACGCAAATTCCCTTAAAGCGAGCTTTTGTTTCTTACCAACGTTTCGTTTCTTTAATCGGTTCAAGTTTTCTTGTTCCAAGTAATCCATTCCATAAATGATATGGAGATATTTTCTACCGCGCACTTTAATAGCGGGTTGTACTAGCTTCCCCTTTGATTTTACAATAAACGGCTCTGGCTTAATGACAATACCTTCGTGGCCATCCTTTGTTATCGTATTCCACCAATTGACTACCTCTTTTTCACTTGCTTCATCTTCAATTACCATATATTCCGTTTCAATAAAAAGATTGTCCATCGAAGCGAATTCCTTGTTTTTCTCCATATGCCATGTATGTGGCTTATGGAAGAAGGTTTCATTACTATGGGCAAGTAGATGGAAAGGTGCAATTTGGATTTCATCGATTTCATTGATCTCCCAACAATATTTTTGGAAAACCTCTTTGAAGACATGGGCATTGGCCAGTTTATCCTTGTACTCTTCAAGCCATTTCACTAATTCCTCATTTTGCCCTACTGCCCTTTCGATTTTGCTTTTTAGTAAACGACGATCTAAAATCGCATTTTCCGACACATGGGCATATAAACTGCTAATCAATTCTTTTGCTTTCAAATTCCATGGCATTATTTCAGCATCTAATAAAACAAATTCCGTTCCATACTGATGAAAATAATCCTTTGAAGTTAAAGCTTTGTTTATTTTGGAAAGAATTTTGGCCTCTGTTTCTTCATCAAAAAACTTTCTACCGGTACGTGTATAAATTACACCAAGGGTTTCTCGACCAACATATTTGAAACCAGCATCTTTATCTTTAAATAAAAACAATATCCCTCTACTACCCATATGTTTCTTTTCAGCAACCATCCGTTCAATCCCCATACTTCGGTAGTAATCGATTGCTTCTTTTGGATGTTCTAAATAATCATCTAATGCTGAAGGCTTTGGTGTTGGACTCATTGTTGGTGGAATATAAATCATCTCTTCAATCGGTACTGTAAAATGAGACACTAAATCAATAGATGGAATTGCATACTCCTTTGGTATTTTAATTTCTCCAAAGGTTTCGGTTAAAACCGAATATCCATTTAAAAATTTAGCAATATTTGGAGGATTTAACCGTTTCTTTTTTAACTCCATTAAAGGATTTGATTTTCCTTCTGAATAGTCTTTTTCAGCTTGTACAGAAACAAACTCCCTTTCCGGATATCGATAGGCTGTTAAAGCCCCACCAAAGACGACGCCTTGGTCAATATTAACGGTATTGTTCATGATCAATGGTTTCGGTTTTGGGTCATGTCCCCAAACAATTAAAGTCTTTGTTTTATGATGGATTGTCCAATCTTTTCGAATCGGTTTTCCAGTTTCATCTAGTCCCTCATTATCGCCATATCGACAAAAGTCACTTATATGGGCCGATTGTTTGCCAATAAATTCATCTTTAATCCCCGCATGGGCACATACCAATGTAGGTACTCCATTTTTCGTTAATACATAATGGGATGGGGCTGCCAAAAGAAATTGTTTTAGCTTATGTTTCAATTGCTCCGCTTTTTCTATCCCATAGGCTTCTTCAAATTGAATGAACTCTTCCTCTACAAGTTCATCGCCATAATTTAACGTCACTTTTCGACCGTCTAACCAGCGGGCAATTTTCCATCCGTGGTTACTATCAATCATATAGGCAAGACCCTTTTCAACATGTCGTAAGAAAAATTCCATCGTTTGTAATGACTTAGGGCCACGGCTCATAATATCGCCAAGGGATAAAAATTTTCTCCCCTCTGGATGTACATAATAATCTTCGTCATTTTTCATGTAACCTAATTTTTGAAGCACTTGTATCAATTCATTATAACAGCCATGAATATCCCCAATAATATCGATACCATTACCAACATCTAAATGAACAGGGTTTGTATTTTCTCTAAAAATCTCCACTTGATCTGTATCGGAGAGAAAGTACGTTTTATCGTAACCTTCTTTTTTCATAAATCGTTTTTCCCTTTTAAACACTTGATACTGCTGCTTAATTCTTCTACTTCCCCGTGGATTTTCCCGATTTCTATCCCTTTCAAGTAAAACAGTTTGATCGACATCCAATACAATAGATACAATTGGTACATGATGCTTATTGGCGATCGATATGTACTTTTTCCGATCATCTGAATATAAATGAGTCGCATCCACAAAGGTTAGTTTATTAAGCCGGCATCTTGTTTCAATCATCGTATCCATTAGCTTAAACGCTTCTGCTGATATTTTTTGATACGCATCAAATAATCCTTCTGCCTCATCATTCGGCCTTTGTGTCCAATCGATAAATTCAACATCACTTACTAATACTCGACATTCATCAGAGCTTACAATTTCGGAAGGAAGTATTTGACCATTATTCACTAATTGTTTTAGCAAAGTAGTTTTCCCACTATTGGAAGGGCCTACAAGTAAAACAATGCCTGCATAAGGTAAACGAATATTCATTTTTTACAACTCCTTTCTCGTAAAAATACACATTTGAGTAGGATAACCGTACAGTTCATGTTCTTCACCGATACCATCAAATGTGACATTATATTCACTTGCTTCGCTTTGTGTTTCACACCAATCGGAAAATTCTTCCCTCGTCCACTCAAATCGGTGATCCGAATGACGGTATGACTCGTCCTCTAATTGATAGACTTCGTTATACTCCTTGTTAGGAGTTGTAATTAGTAATACCTTTGGTCGATAGTCATGTAAAATCGTTCTCATTATTTTCGGTAAGCGATATGCATCGATATGTTCAATTACTTCACACAAAATGATGATATCTTTATTTTTTAATCGCTCATCATAGTAAAAAAGAGAACCGATTATTTGTTTCGGCATAACGAAATTCTCTTTTTCCTGTACTTTTTCGAAGCGTTTTAGCGCTTTTATCGATTCAGATTCAGACGGCTCCACAGCTAAAATTTCCTTCACTCCATCTACGAAGCCTAACTTTACTGAGAGCTTCCCTTCCCCCGAACCAAAATCTATAATCGTTTCTCGATTTTTGAATTCATTCACCTTTTGAATAATTTTTTCATACCGCAGATCATTTAATCTCACTTTCTGTTCTACTGCCGTACTTTGTTTCTCTTCGCTTTCCCTTTCTACTAAGCTGTACACTTCTTTAAATCGTAAAGCATGCTTTAAGATGAATTGCCTTTGTGGATGGGTATCCAACCACCCCTCACCATATCGTTCAATCTTTTCGATTTCTTTTTCATCGATATAATAGTGTTTATAATTATCCAATACTGGGATGAGTATAAAAAGCTGACGAAGACCTTTTTGAAGTGTCGTCAAACCTTTTAATGTAATATATCTTGCTGTACTTTTCTTTTTAATATTTACCCGATAATCCACCTCACCGTATGTAATGGCTACTTCATACCCTAATGGTTGAAAAAGTTCTTCAATCTCTTGATTTGATAGACTCGAAGCTAAAGGCCCAAAACTAAACTCCAATGGGAAAGAATGATTTACCCAAGAAACATAATCTTCTTTCGGCTTCCCATTTAACGCTGTACCAAGTGCAGTCCTTAAAAAGGTACAAAAAATACTACTCACAACAAACTCCCGATCGTTAATGTAAGAAGTAATATCATAGATTTCAGACTGATTGGATGATAGTCCGATTGGATCAGGTGTTACAAAAAAGGTGACCTCTACTTCCTCTTCCGCAAATTGACTATAAAACATTCGAATGAAATGACCATTTACACTTCTTTCATACAAATTATTTGGATTTTTGGCTAACAAATAAGAAATGACTTTTGCATCTTGTCCAGTCGCTCGTATCGTTAACTGCATCGTAATGAACACCTACTTTTTTAGTGAATTGTTCCAGTTTTATACAATATATCATATGTAAAAAAATATATCTTTTATTTTCAAATTTAATTGAAAACTTGATTTGGGATGGAGTGAGTGGGATAAAAAGTACTGCTGTAAATGGATTCAATTTTTGATATAAATAAAAAAACCTCCACCATTGTGGAGGTTATAATATAAAAGCATTCCTTAAGAGTGTTCTTTTATTAATTAAATGAATGAGCTATTCATATAAATTAAAAATTTCATTGATTACTCACTTTCTTCACGGCTTAAAATTTCCTCTGTATTTTCAAGATAATCGGTAAAAACAGTATCTACATCATATGATAATATTTTCTTCATATACTCTTTTTCGTTTTTACGATCAAACCATACGTCAACTTCTAACCCTGCTTTATGCATCCTTTCTACAAATTCTCGATCAACTTTAGGTGCATATGGGCCAACGCCAATAGCGTAATTTTTAATTTCCTTCTCGTCAACTTCCAACATTTTATCAGGATAAATTAATTGGATTAATGGTATCTCCTTGTCGATACGATGAATGGCTTTTAAGCTGTCAGGAGAAAAAGATTCGATTACTACTTGATCTTGCAATCCTTCTTCCTCAATTAATTTTACTAATTTTTCTTCCATTATTGGCTCGTTATTTACTAGTCTAGTTTCTATATAATAATTCGTCTTCTTACCAAAGGTTTCAAAAATCTCTTCAAGGGTTGGAATTGTTTCCTTTTTATAACGATTTTCAAACCACGAACCTGCATCTAGCTTTTTCAATTCATCTAAATTAAAATTCGAAACTTTTCCTTTCCCATTCGTTGTTCTTTCGATTGTATCGTCATGCATAGATACAAGATAACCATCTTTTGTCATTCGTAAATCAATTTCAATGAAATCTGCACCCAGTTCTATAGCTTTCTTATATGCTGTGATTGTATGTTCAGGTGCTATGTTATTAGCACCTCTATGTGCAATCAACTGAACAGTTCGTTCTTGGTTGTTCTTAACAACAAAAATAAAGCTTCCTACCGCTAAAATGAGAATTAGGTAAATAATATATTTTTTCATAGAATTAACTTATCACTAAGTTTCAAATAGTACTAGAGCAAATTAATTGGATTCATAGATATTTAATTGTCATGCAAAAAACTTCCAATTCTCATACAAAGTTGTATTCTACAGTTTTACTTTGAGATTTCAATTTCGCGATCGTTATAAGTAGTAAAGTTGCACCATTTAAGAGGTATGGTAAAATTAAACTTTTTTGCAAAAAATATTATTCTATTTCACAAAAGCAAGAGTATACTTGAAGTAATGATGCATAGAAACCAAAACTAATTATTTAGGAGGATTTTTATGTTCCAAACCTTATCCGATTTTTTGAGATCTTGGGAATTCGAAGCGAGTGCTACACAGAAACTACTAAATAATTTAACTGATGAATCACTTAAACAAGAAATAACATCACAAAATTGGACGTTAGGACACATTGCTTGGCATACCGTTGCTTCTATTCGTATTATTACTTCAAATACAATCTTGACGTTCGATGCCCCAGCAAAAGATTATCCCGTCCCTACGTCTGCTCAATTTATTTTAGACATCTATAAGGAAGTTAGTGATGCATTTGTACAGGCATTAAAAACCCAATGGACTGATCATACAATGAATGTATAGAATTTTTAGGTCAGCAAATACCAAATGGCTCATTATTATTGTTTTTAATTCAACATCAATGCCACCACCGAGGACAAATGACCGTTCTTATGCGACAGGCAGGATTAGTTGTACCAGGCATTTATGGTCCATCAAAAGAAGAATGGGCCAATTTTGGTATGGAATCCCCTCAAATATAGTTTAATAGAATCAAACCTTGACGATTAATTTATTTATCATCCAAAAAAATTGAATCTATTTTGATTAAAATTCAAAATAGATTCTTTTTGTTTCCTCAATGATTGAACAATATTGTTCAATTACTAAATACTTCATTATAGAAAAAGTAATTTTTCACTAAATTAGAAATCAAAAGAAAAAGAGTCGACCCTTTTTTAGCCGACTCTTTAAAAATAAAATTAAAATACTTATACCCTAATTGTAATAACTCCCTGTTGATTTTTAATCCGGATTTATTGTAAAGGTACCACCAGTATGATTAACTGTTACAGTACACCAAGTTGAAGCATAGGCTACGATTGCACTGTATCTTTTTGTTGAATTTAATGTTGTATTTTTTCCAGAAGTAGAAATAGACCCAGAGTATACTTTACCTACTCCTCCACTGCCAACTAATCCATAGGCAGTATGGTGAACTACTGTTTTTACGGATTTTACTTTTGAAGAACCAGCTGTTGTACTAGTTTTCAAATCCTGTGCTCCAAAACTCTGATTTATAATATTTTGAACATCATCTTTAATATAACCACTAACTTTTACTGTTACACCATTCGCTGAACCAGATCCAGATACATATTTTTGTTTAAATATAGTCATGCCTCCAGGAATAACTGGTTTTGCATACATTTCAATAAAAACTTGATCTTTTAATGAAAACTCTTCTCCAATAGCGTATTCTTGATCAATTCTTTTGAAACTTTCATTTATTTCCTCTTGATTTAAATTTGATAATTCTTCCTTATACACTTCTTTCTCATCTTCAATAGATGTACTTGATGCTTCAGCATTAGTTGTAACATTAAGCGAAATACCTAATGTTAAAAGAAATGCCATGGATAAAAATAGTAGTTTCTTTTTCATATAAATTCCTCCTTTTATCTTTAAATATAATTCTACACATTTTTTCAAATTCCTTCAAAAAAAGTAAATTTTTTCTATTATTTTGGGTGTTAAAAAATTCTGGTTTAAAGATATGATTAAAGGTAAAATAATTAAATATGGGTTAATTAAATTTAAAAATGCACTTATATTTGGGAGGTAAAAAATGAAAATACTATTAGAACTTCTTCGTATAATTATTATACTTGTACTTCTTGGTGGATTAGGTTGGACCATTATAGGAGAAATATATAAAACTAATGAAACAACAGAGAGCTACTCATGGCTAGGTGGAATTGCTATATTACTGCTACTCTTTGTATTATATAGAAATAAGTTGCAATTTTCAGGATGGTATAAAGGAAAAGATAGAGTAAAACTTCCAAAGTCCGTTACTTTAACACTTATTTTAAGTTCTTTATTTTTATTGATAATACCATTTATACTAGGTTCTTTATTAAATTAGGTATTATTTTGCTTATATTTTAATTTATTTATTTGTGATATTTTAAAAATATTATATTTTTATTTTTTATAGCCTTTGTTTAATTTTATAAAATGCTTTCAATTGCGTTTTACTAAATACTCAGAGGCTTTTTTGTTTTCATTTTAAAGGCTATTATATTTTGTGGAAATGGTACAAAAAATTAATCTAGAAAATAACGAATTAACTATATTTTTCCTCAAGTTCCTTTTTAACCACTGAAATTGTCCAGTCTCTTCGAAGTTCAATTAAATGTTCCCTCAAATTTCACCTCTCCTCAGCAACATTTAGTTACCTTACAATCCAAATATAAAGCGACGAAAAGTTGCTGTCAACTATAAATTAGTAACTTTTAGTTGCACAAAGAAACTTTTAGTTGCGTTATAATAAAATTACATAAATAAAGGAGAGGTAATGCTATGCTAGCAAGCAGACTTAAAGCTCTTAGAAGTGAGTACCGCAAAACTCAACAAGAATTAGCAGATATGCTTGGTATCACTCGTCAAGGCTATGCTAAATACGAAAATGGTTTAGGTGAGCCAGATAATAATACCTTAACCAAACTTGCTGATTATTTCGATGTTAGCACTGACTACCTCCTCGGCCGTACCAACACCAAAGAACCCAAAACAACAGACGTTGAGGCGGAATTCCAAGCATTCATCAATGACCCAGAACTGCAAGTATGGTATAAAGAACTTCCAAAATCAGATGAAGATGAACTTCGAAAGCTTCGAATGATTTGGGAAATGATTAAAAATGAGAAAAAATAAAAAGCGACATGTCTAGTCGACATGTCGTCAGATTGTCGACAAAAGGCCTTCAGAATGGTCACATTCTGAAGGCCTTTTGTAATTTTGAACGTTTTTCGGGTAT
>NZ_JACSQA010000036.1 GCF_014836845.1 Ureibacillus galli | reverse complement strand
AAAGATTTGAAAGTTATAAAAAGATATAACAGAATAAACCTTAATACTCTCTCTCTACAAGAAGCGTTTATGGCTGTGCTAAAAATGGATGAGAATAATAAAAAATAACCTTTTAAAGTATAGGGAAACTTCCAATCGATAATTAATCTAACGAGGGAATCGAATATATATTCTTGCAATCTTTTAAGTTAAAGGACATAGCATTCTTCTTTATAGAAGAGTGACTATGTCCTAATTTTTTTATGGAACAATGGATTGAGCGATAAAAGTGAAGAAATACTTAGTGATGGATATCATTTCTTTGGATAGTGATGAGTGTTTTTGTTTTATTACGAACTAGTTTCATTATTTATCATCCATTCGGTTAGTAGGTATACATGAATTAAAGAAAAGGCGATAACTTTAGAATTCGCCCTTGAAAGTTCTATACCATTCATCACATAATTTTCACCATTAAAATAAATAGCAATAATCTCTTCTAATCTTTTAGCAACATCAATAACTTTCAATGAAAAAATCACTCCTTATTCCAAACTAATGATATTCATTAAAGCTTCTTGTTGTTCGAAATAATTATAATTAAAAAATTCGGATGATAAATATGCTCTTTTTTGTCCTTCATAACTATTGACGGAAAATGATTTTTAGACCAATTTACGCTAAGTGATGAAAATTTTGGAAAAACGCTAAAGTAATTAGTGCAATAGTCGATAATAAAAATGAAAAGTAAGTGAAAAATGTTGTATACAAGGATGGTAAAATTGTATACAGAATCAACGTATTAATATAGGTTTATAGCAGGTCAGCTTCTTTTTTAGAAGTTGACCTGTTTTTTATTGCAACATGTAAGTGAAAACATGAAAGACAAGGGAAAAAATCGTTTCATTATTGCTCTTTATGAAATAAACCCCCTATAGTACAATTTGTCTATAAAAACCTAGTTTTGTACTAAACTTTGTTAGAAGTTGGTATATACATGATTTGATTTTCTTCATTTGATAAAACAGCGAAGGAGATGTAGTAATGATGAGTAATGTGAGGCAAGTAGAAATCCCAGAATGGTTTGAAGTAGATGGCTTAGTAAACTTGAACATAATTATCAATGATCAACAGCTAAACGGTGTATTATTAGCAGGTGATAATTTAGAGCAAGCCCACCCTTACAATCCTATCGTAAGAATTTATTTAATCAACTTACAACAAGAGAAATACGAGATTGTCAGGGAAGTAGGAGCAATTGCATTTAAGTCGAAGCAAGAGGCAACAGATTTCGCATTAAACATAACATCTTATTCCCTTATCGATTTATTTCTCGATATACATAATAAACAAATTGATGTTACAATATAAAAATCCATTGGACCTGATTGATTCGGGTCCTTTTTCTTTTTTAAAATAAAAATCATTTTTGAACCGCAAAATTGAAATTTTATATTGAAAGGGTACAATAGAGAGAAATGGATATTTTCATATAGAAAGAAGGGATTTTAATGGCGCGAGGTGTCTACATACATATTCCTTTCTGTCATCAAATTTGTAATTACTGTGATTTCAATAAAGTCTTTTTTAAAAATCAACCTGTTGATGAATATATAGAAGCTGTAGGAAATGAAATTGAAATGGCTGTCCGAAAATCGCCTGAACAATTTCAAGAAATTGAGACAGTATATCTTGGCGGTGGAACGCCCACAGCTTTATCAGCAACACAAATTAGTCGGCTGTTGCACCATATCAACTCGCTTCTCCCGACGAATCAACTGATTGAATTTAGCTCTGAAGCCAATCCTGATGAATTAACAGCGGATAAATTAGAAGCTTTGTTAAACGGTGGAGTGAATCGATTAAGCATGGGCGTCCAATCCTTTGATCAACAGCTGTTGAAAAAGTTAGGGCGCACACATACGAATGAGCATGTATACGAAACGATTAGGTTAGCAAAGGAAATAGGCTTTGATAATATTAGTATTGATTTAATGTATGGTCTACCGGGTCAGACGATGGAACAATGGGAAGATACTTTAATGAAAGCGTTGGAATTAGATCTTCCCCATTATTCGGCCTATTCTTTAATAGTCGAACCAAAAACAATTTTTTATATCCAGTATGCTAAAGGGAAATTAAGTTTACCTACCGAAGATTCGGAAGCGGATATGTATGAATTACTTATGAAGAAAATGGCTGAAAAACAAAAGATACAATATGAAATAAGCAATTTTGCTATGGATGGTCATATTTCAACACATAATAAAATTTATTGGGATAATGATGAGTATGCAGGTTTTGGTGCTGGAGCCCATGGTTATCTACAAGGAACCCGTTATTCCAACTATGCTCCAATAAAGAAATATATTGAAACAATTCAAAATCATGAACAACCACTTCTTCATGAACATAAAGTAACTTTTGAGGAAAAATGCGAAGAGCAAATGTTTTTAGGTTTACGAAAAAACGAAGGTGTATTCTTTAAACAATTTGAAGAGAAATTCGGTGTATCGATGAAAAAACTGTACGGGAATACAATTGAACAACTTAAAATGGAAGAGTTATTACTTGAAGATGAAAAAGGCGTGAAATTAAGTCACAAAGGTCGCTTTGTTGGAAATGAAGTTTTTCAACGATTTTTATTAGAAGATTAAAGCGATTCCGTTGACATAATATGTGAGATTTGATAATTTAAATATAGTATTAGCACTCTAAGTGAATGAGTGCTAACAGAGGTGATGACTATGTTAACAAATCGACAATTACAAATTTTGCAAGTAATCGTTGATGATTTTGTTAATTCAGCTCAACCAGTAGGGTCACGCCAAATTTCGAAGAAAGAATGGATCACTTATAGCCCTGCAACTATCCGAAATGAGATGGCTGATTTAGAGGAATTAGGGTTTTTAGAAAAAACACATACTTCTTCTGGACGTGTACCTTCTGAAAAAGGGTATCGATATTATGTGGACCATTTGTTACAGCCGATTTCAATGTCTGAAAGGGAAATTGGGTTAGTTCAATCTATTTTTAAAAATCAAATTGTAGAGATGGAACAAGTAATTCGTGAATCTGCCAATATCTTGTCTGATTTAACATCCTATACAACGATTTTACTTGGACCAAATGTAAGCAAACATCGTGTGAAACGATTCCAAATTGTCCCTTTAACTGAACAAACTGCAGTTGCAATTATTGTGACAGATAATGGACATGTTGAAAATCGTACAATTACACTCCCTCAAGGATTTATTCCTGTAGATATAGAAAAAACAGTCAACATTTTAAATGAACGATTAGTGGGCGTTTCATTGCTTGAACTGCAAAGTCGACTCGAATTAGAAACGTTTGAAGTTCTAAGACAGCATGTGAAGACAGCAGATTCGATTATTCAATCTTTAAAAAATGTTGCGTTCGTCCAAAATGAGGGGAAAATTTATTTTGGCGGAAAAACAAATATGTTAAATCAACCCGAGTTTCACGATTTAAATAAAGTTCGCGCTTTAATGGAGATGATGGAAAAAGAAAGTCAAGTGATTTCGCTATTCCATCCTGGCGATAGAGGTATCCATATACGAATTGGTTCCGAAAATAATCATTTGGCGATGGATGACCTTAGTGTTATAACAGCCACATATTCCGTTGGTAAAGAGCAAGAGGGTTCCATCGCAATAATTGGACCAAAACGTATGGATTATCAACGTACAGTTTCCCTATTAGATGTGATGCGAAGTGGACTTTCCCGTGTGTTCTCAAATAAATCGAATAATGGGTTATAAGGAGGATTCATTGTGTCTGAAACGACAGAAAACAAACAACAAGAAGAAGTAACAGAACAAACAACTGAGGAAGTAACAAATAATACTGAAAATGAGCAAAATGTGGAACAAACGGAACTATCCGTTGAAGAGCAACTAAACTTAAAAATTGCTGACTTGGAAACAAAACTTCAAGAAGAAGAGAATCGTTTCCTTCGTTTACGTGCTGATTTTGATAATATGCGTCGTAGAAATCAGCTAGATAGGGAAGCATCTGAAAAATATCGAGCTCAAAAATTATTAACAGACTTATTGCCAGTTATTGATAACTTTGAACGGGCTTTACAAGTTGAAGTGAGCTCTGAAGATGCAGTTTCTCTATACAAAGGCATTGAAATGGTCTATAAAACATTAATCGAAGCAGCAAAACAGGAAGGCTTAGAAGTCATCCCTGCAGAAGGGGAAGTATTCGATCCAACTGTGCATCAGGCCGTAATGCAAGAAAACGATTCTGAAAAAGAATCGGGCATTGTTATACGCGAACTTCAAAAAGGTTATAAATTAAAGGATCGTGTATTAAGACCATCAATGGTTTCAGTAAATGAATAAGTAATTTAATTTAGAAAGAGCACTAATGGTGTTTTAAATAATAGGAGGCATAATTTAATATGAGCAAAATTATTGGTATTGACTTAGGTACAACAAACTCATGTGTGGCAGTATTGGAAGGTGGAGAACCAAAGGTAATTCCAAATCCAGAGGGTAACCGTACAACTCCTTCTGCTGTTTCATTTAAGAATGGCGAACGTCAAGTTGGGGAAGTGGCAAAACGCCAATCAATTACAAACCCAAACACAATTTTGTCTATTAAATCAAAAATGGGTACTTCTGAAAAAGTAAAAATTGAAGACAAAGAATATACTCCACAAGAAGTATCAGCAATGATTTTACAATACTTAAAAGGTTATGCTGAAGAATACTTAGGTGAAAAAGTAACAAAAGCTGTTATTACAGTTCCAGCTTACTTTAACGACGCTCAACGTCAAGCAACAAAAGATGCAGGTAAAATTGCAGGACTTGAAGTAGAACGTATCATTAACGAGCCAACTGCTGCAGCTCTTGCTTACGGTTTAGATAAACAAGATCAAGATCAAAAAATTCTAGTATTTGACCTTGGTGGTGGTACATTTGACGTATCCATCTTAGAATTAGGGGATGGCGTATTCGAAGTGTTAGCTACTGCTGGGGACAACAAACTTGGCGGAGATGACTTCGACCAAAAAGTTATTGACTATTTAGTTGAGGAATTTAAAAAAGAAAATGGCATTGACTTATCAAAAGATAAAATGGCAATGCAACGTTTGAAAGATGCGGCTGAAAAAGCGAAAAAAGATTTATCTGGTGTAACATCTACGCAAATTTCATTACCGTTCATCACTGCAGGAGCAGAAGGTCCACTTCACTTAGAAGTAAACTTAACTCGTGCAAAATTTGATGAAATTACACGTGATTTAGTTGAACGTACAATCATCCCAACACGTCAAGCCCTTAAAGATGCTGGTTTAAATGCATCAGATTTAGATAAAATTATTTTAGTTGGTGGTTCAACTCGTATTCCTGCTGTTCAAGAGGCAGTGAAACGTGAAACAGGTCAAGAACCTCATAAAGGTGTAAACCCAGACGAAGTTGTCGCAATGGGTGCTGCTGTTCAAGGTGGCGTTTTAACTGGAGACGTTAAAGATATCGTGTTACTTGACGTAACTCCGCTTTCGCTTGGTATTGAAACAATGGGTGGCGTATTTACTAAATTAATTGAACGTAATACTACAATCCCAACATCAAAATCTCAAGTGTTCTCAACAGCTGCAGACAACCAACCGGCTGTAGATATCCACGTGTTACAAGGTGAGCGTCCAATGGCGGCTGATAACAAAACATTAGGTCGTTTCCAATTAGCTGATATCCCACCAGCACCACGTGGTGTACCTCAAATCGAAGTAACATTTGATATTGATAAAAACGGTATTGTGTCCGTAAAAGCAAAAGATTTAGGCACTCAAAAAGAACAAACAATCGTTATTCAGTCTGATTCAGGTTTAACTGATGAAGAAATTGAACGTATGGTAAAAGATGCTGAAGCTAATGCTGAAGCGGATGCAAAACGTAAAGAAGAAGCAGATCTTCGTAATGAAGCTGACCAATTAGTGTTCCAAGTGGATAAAACAATTTCCGACCTTGGTGAACAAATTACAGAAGATGAGAAAAAATCAGTAGAAGATGCAAAAGAAGAACTGAAAAAAGCATTAGAAGCTGGTGAAATCGAAGGAATTAAATCGTCTAAAGAAAAACTAGAAGGCGTATTACAACCTTTAGTCATGAAAGTATATGAGCAAGCAGCGGCAGCAGCTCAAGCAGCACAAGGTGAAGCAGGAGCAGACGCTGGCAAAAAAGACGATGGCGTTGTAGATGCTGACTTTGAAGAAGTAAAAGACGATAAATAATTTTCAGATGATTAGATAGATGGGAACAAGAAAAAGTCAAAGCCTGAAAATGGACTTTGACTTTTTCATTGCAAATAGATTTCAATTTGAAAAATTTAGTTAATAAAAACAAACTTCATATACAGTATATTTTGAACATGTTACAATATACGTTATGTAAAAGAGCGGAGTGTGACCGATGAGTAAACGCGATTATTATGAAGTGCTTGGCGTAAGCAAAAGCGCAAGCAAAGATGAAATTAAGAAAGCATATCGCAAACTTTCTAAACAGTATCACCCAGATATAAACAAAGAAGCCGGAGCGGATGAAAAATTTAAGGAAATAGCTGAAGCATATGAAGTATTAAGTGATGATACGAAACGCGCCCAATATGATCAATTTGGTCATGAAGGTCCAAATCAAGGTGGGTTTGGAGGATTCGGAGGTTCCGGATTCGGAGGGTTTGAAGATATTTTCAGTTCATTTTTTGGTGGAGGAAGTCGACGTTCTGATCCGAATGCACCTAGAAAAGGGGATGATTTACAATATCGTATGAACATTTCCTTCGAGGATGCTGTTTTCGGTAAGCAAACAGAAATCGAAATTCCGAAAGAAGAAACTTGTGATACATGTCATGGATCTGGAGCGAAACCGGGTACGAGTCCGAAAACGTGTTCAACATGTAACGGTTCTGGTCAAGTAAACCAAGCAGTCGATACTCCATTTGGTCGTATGGTTAACCGTCGTACATGTAACTCATGTCGAGGAACAGGTAAAATTATTACGGATAAATGTTCATCTTGTCACGGTGCAGGTACGGTTCAAAAACGTAAAAAAATAAAAGTAACTATCCCAGCAGGTGTGGATGATGGTCAACAATTACGTGTATCAGGCCAAGGGGAACCGGGTATAAACGGTGGTCCTGCAGGAGATTTATATATTGTATTCAATGTGAAAAATCACCCATATTTTGAACGCGATGGTGATGATATATACTACGAATTAAAATTAACATTCCCACAAGCTGCTTTAGGGGATGAAATTGAAGTTCCTACTATCCATGGGAAAGTAAAATTGAAAATTCCTGCTGGTACTCAATCCGGTGCTCAATTCCGTATTAAAGATAAAGGTGTCAAAAATGTTCATGGTTATGGAACAGGTCATCAATATGTGATTGTAAAAGTAATGACGCCAACGAAATTAACGGAAAAACAAAAGCAATTATTACGTGACTTTGCTGAAATTAGTGGAGACATACCAGAAGAACAAGGTAGTTCGCTATTCGATAAAATAAAAAAAACATTTAAAGGCGAATAATTTCAATGCGTCCATTCCTTGGGCGCTTGATATTAATAAGAAAAGCCCAACTTACTAAAATTTATAAGAGGAGCTGATTGCAAGTGAAATGGACAGAATTGTCGGTTTTAACGACAAACGAAGCCGTTGAAGCGATATCAAACATTTTTCATGAAGCAGGCGCAAGTGGTGTTGTCATAGAAGATTCAACAGAAATTAAGAAGGAAAGAGTAGATCAATTTGGTGAAATTTATGATTTAAATCCAAATGATTTCCCAGTAAGTGGGGTAGTTATCAAAGCTTATTTACCAGCCTCTAGTTTTTTAGCGGAAACTGTTGAAGAAATAAAGCTTGCAATCTCAAATCTTATTAATTTTGATATTAATCTAGGTGAAAATATTTTCACTATTTCAGAAGTAAATGAAGAAGATTGGGCAACAGCTTGGAAACAATATTATCATCCAGTAAAAATTTCTGAGCGTTTTACAATCGTTCCTACTTGGGAAGAATATACACCAGTAAGTACAGATGAACTAATTATCGAACTTGATCCAGGTATGGCCTTTGGTACTGGAACGCATCCAACTACTGTCATGTGTTTACAAGCTTTAGAAAAAGTTATAAACAAAGGCGATACAGTAGTCGATGTTGGTACAGGTTCTGGCGTCCTTTCGATAGCTGCTGCTATGCTTGGTGCTAAAAAGGTACATGCCCTTGATTTAGATGAAGTAGCGGTAAAATCAGCTCGCGAAAACATAAAACTAAATAACGTACAACATGTTGCAGAGGTGTTCCATGGTAACTTATTAGATACAGTTACGGAACAAGCGGATGTTGTTGTGGCAAATATCCTAGCAGAAATTATTATGACATTTACTGATGATGCCTTTTCTATTGTGAAACCAGGAGGCTTATATGTTACATCAGGGATAATCAGTGCGAAAAAAGAGAGTGTAAAATCTGCTCTTGAAAAATCAGGTTTTATGATTGAAGAAGTGTTAATGATGGAAGATTGGGTTGCGATTATAGCAAGAAGACCATAATAAAGAGGAGTTGTCCCAAATGAGGGTCAGCTCCTTATCATTTTATAAGCAGCAAACCTAGGAGGTGTGGTATGCAACGGTATTTTTTACATGAACCATTTAATGAAAATAATGAAATTACAATTACAGGTGAAAATGCTCGTCATATTTCCAAAGTAATGCGCATGACGAGCGGAGACCGAATTGTTGTTGTTTCCAATAATATAGCATCTATTTGTGAAATTTTATCTGTAGGGCAAGAAATCGTTGTGAAACAAACGGGAGAAACGATCCCCTCGTCAGAAATGCCAATTCAAGTACATATTGCGTGCGGGTTACCGAAAGGGGATAAGTTGGAGTTTATTGCACAAAAGGGGACTGAATTAGGAATGTATGCTTTAATTCCTTTTAGTGCGGAACGTTCCATTGTAAAGTGGGACGAAAAAAAGGGTGAGAAAAAAACAGAAAGACTACAAAAGATTGCGCAGGAAGCCGCAGAACAATCCCATCGAAATCATGTTCCAACTATATCGAACCCCATTTCCTTTAAACAATTAATTAATACGCTCTCAAACTTTGATGCCGTCTTTATAGCAGATGAAGAAGATGCCAAACAGGAAATGCGTACTAGATTTGCGGATAAGCTAAAAAAAGTGTATGATAATGAATTGAAGTCTATTTTATTAATTTTCGGTCCGGAAGGCGGCATTTCAAGAAACGAAGCACAACTGTTATTAAATGCTGGAGCTGAAACAATGTCTCTTGGACCTAGAATATTACGTGCAGAAACCGCCCCTTTATATGCGCTATCTGCCATTTCCTATGAATTTGAGTGAAAGAGGTGTACTAGCCTTGTCAACGGTGGCTTTTCATACATTAGGCTGTAAAGTAAACCATTACGAAACAGAAGCAATCTGGCAGCTTTTTAAAGAACAAGGATATGAACGGACGGAGTTTGAACACCAAGCTGACGTTTATGTCATCAATACATGTACAGTAACGAATACTGGAGATAAAAAATCTCGTCAAGTAATTCGTCGTGCTGTCCGCCAAAATCCAGATGCAGTAATTTGTGTAACGGGCTGTTATGCTCAAACATCACCTGCAGAGATTATGGCTATTCCAGGTGTCGATATTGTTGTCGGTACACAAGATCGTCAAAAGATGCTTGGGTACATTGAACAATATAAGCAAGAACGAAAACCGATTAATGCGGTAGGAAATATTATGAAAAACCGTGTTTATGAAGAGTTAGACGTTCCTTATTTTACAGACCGTACTCGTGCATCCCTTAAAATTCAAGAAGGATGTAACAATTTCTGTACATTCTGTATTATTCCATGGGCTCGTGGTTTAATGCGTTCACGAGATCCTCAAGAAGTCATTCGCCAAGCACAACAACTTGTCGATGCTGGCTATCTTGAAATTGTACTTACTGGTATCCACACTGGTGGTTACGGACAAGACTTTAAAGATTATAACTTAGCTCAATTACTTCGTGACCTTGAAGCGAATGTAAAAGGGTTAAAACGTTTACGTATTTCTTCTATCGAAGCTTCTCAACTTACAGATGAAGTGATTGAAGTATTGAAAAATTCGAATATCGTTGTTCGTCATTTACACATTCCAATTCAATCAGGTTCTGATACCGTTTTAAAACGGATGCGTCGTAAATATACAATGGATTTCTTTGCGGAACGCCTTGAACGTTTAAACGATGCATTACCGGATTTAGCAATCACTTCTGACGTTATTGTTGGCTTCCCTGGAGAAACGGAAGAAGAATTTATGGAAACGTATAACTTTATCGCAAAACATAAGTTTGCAGAACTACATGTTTTCCCATTCTCAAAACGTACAGGTACACCTGCTGCAAGAATGGAAGATCAAATCGATGAAGAAGTGAAAAATGAACGTGTACATCGTTTACTGACATTAAATGATCAATTAGCAAAAGAATATGCTTCCCGCTTTGAAGGGGAAGTGTTAGAAATTATTCCTGAAGAAACCTATAAAGAATCGGATCAAGAAAACTTATTCGTAGGTTATACGGATAACTATTTACGTGTAGTCTTTGAAGGAACTGAATCGATGATCGGTAAACTTGTAAAAGTAAAGATTACAAAAGCTGGCTATCCTTATTGTGAAGGTCAGTTTGTACGTGTATTAGAAGAACAGGTGCAATAGGAAAGAAACGACAAAACTTAAAGGGTTTTGTCGTTTTCTTTTTGATTTAAACTATGTAAATGATCTTTTTAAATTTTGAAAATATCTGACATTTCACAAACGATTCCTGTTAATGGTATGATGGGAGAGGTACGGACAACTTAATGAAAAGGAGTAATTTTTATGACACAAAATTACGCTTCAATGATTGATCATACATTGTTAAAAGCTGAAACAACAAAAAACCAAATTGAAAAATTGTGTGAAGAAGCAAAAAAATACGAATTTGCATCTGTTTGTGTAAATCCAACATGGGTTCATTACAGCGCACAACTATTGTCTGGGACAAATGTAAAAGTTTGTACTGTGATTGGTTTTCCATTAGGTGCAACAACTTCAGAAGTAAAAGCTTTTGAAACAAAAAATGCGATTGAAAACGGTGCCCAAGAAATTGATATGGTTATTAATATTGGCGCATTAAAGGATGGGAATCATACGTTAGTTCGTGATGATATTAAAGCAGTTGTTGATGCGGCAAATGGTACTTTAGTTAAAGTAATTATTGAATCATGTTTATTAACAGATGAAGAAAAAGTAAAAGCATGTGAATTATCAGTAGAAGCTGGTGCTGATTTCGTGAAAACTTCTACAGGTTTTTCTACTGGTGGAGCAACGGTTGAAGATGTAGCATTAATGAGAAAAACTGTCGGTCCAGAAATTGGTGTGAAAGCTTCAGGTGGCGTAAGAAGTCTTGAAGATATGCAAAAAATGATTGAAGCTGGAGCAACGAGAATCGGTGCAAGCTCTGGTGTAGCGATAATGAATGGATTAATTTCCGATTCTAACTATTAATTCGAATACTTACTATTGACTGTCGCTAGACAATACGATATAATTTTTTAGTACACAAGTTGCTATAGTAGTTTGTGTATTGACGTGTGTTCGGAGGGAGGGAAAGAGAGATGTCAAAAACTGTCGTTAGAAAAAACGAATCGCTTGAAGATGCTCTTCGCCGCTTCAAACGTACTGTATCTAAAAGTGGTACTATTCAAGAAGTAAGAAAACGCGAATTTTATGAAAAACCGAGCGTAAAACGTAAAAAGAAATCAGAAGCTGCACGTAAACGTAAGTGGTAATTTCCTAGACAATCCCTACGTTCATAACACGCAATTTATGATTCACTAAGGAAAAAAATGATATACCCTAGTATTTGAATTTTCAAATACTAGGGTATTTTACATTTTTTTGAACTTTTATTTAAAAACATCGTGTGCATTTTTTTATAGAATAATAATAGAATAAGTAAGAAATGAGAAGTCGATTTATGTACAATGGAGAAAAATTATTAAATACATTCGATTTTTGAAACTTTTTGACGATATAACCGTAAATTAATTATCAGAAACAGCCCATCAAAGTAAGGAGGGTAGCTATGGGGAAAATAAAAGGCATTTGTTTCATGGCATTATTACTAATGTCCTTAACGTTTTTTTCCTTCAATTTCACTGTCAATGCAAATGGGGAAGAAATACGCTCATTAAACAATGGGGCTGTCGATCATTCCTTAACACTAGCCAAGGATACGAATGAAAGGGCTTTAATAACAGAAACTGCTAATGATTTTTCACAATTTGGTCAAACCGAAAGTGAAAAGGAATCAATGCAGTCAACGTTTTCAAATAAGCTTTCAAGCTTTCTAACTAATCCGATTGTTGTAACCTTTTTATTATCGATTGGTGCCCTTGGTTTAGTAATGGAATTATTTTCTCCTGGATTTGGTTTGCCAGGGCTCATTGGTCTATCTTCTTTCGGATTATTTTTCTTTGGACATATCGCCTCAGGATTTGCAACCTACGAGTCAATCTTCATTTTTGTTATTGGCTTTGCTTTATTGGCCGCTGAATTGTTTATTCCAGGAGGAATCGTCGGACTTATTGGTGGTGCACTGATGATCATCAGTTTATTATTTGCAGGTGAAAGTGTGGTTCATATGGCGTACTCGATTTTAATCGCTATGATTATCGCTATAATAGGAATGGTGGTATTAATGAAATTCTTTGGGAAAAATTTGCATGTCTTTAATAAATTAATATTAAGGGACGCAACGACAACGGAAGAAGGTTATGTCTCCAATGTCAACCGTGTTGACCTGTTAGGAAAGTCGGGATATACAATGACACCTCTTCGACCTGCAGGAACAATAATAATTGATAACGAACGAATCGATGTCGTTTCAGAAGGAAATTATGTTGATTCAAAAAAGAAAGTGGAAGTTGTACGAGTAGAAGGTTCACGAATTGTCGTGAGAGAAATAGAAAAAGGAGTGGAATAGTATGGTTATTGATGCAGCAGCAATTAGTTTAATTATTACAGCTGTAGTAGTTATTATTGTATTATCAGTTATATTAACTTTTGTTCCAGTTGCACTATGGATTAGTGCTATTGCGGCAGGAGTAAAAGTAAGTATCTTTACATTAATTGGGATGAGATTACGTCGGGTTATTCCGGCTCGTATTGTAAACCCATTAATTAAAGCTCACAAAGCAGGATTAGACGTTTCCATTAATCAGTTAGAGTCCCACTATTTAGCTGGTGGTAATGTAGACCGTGTTGTAAATGCTTTAATTGCAGCTCAACGGGCAAATATAGAATTATCCTTCGAACGTTGTGCGGCGATTGACTTAGCTGGACGTGACGTATTAGAAGCGGTACAAATGTCTGTAAATCCAAAAGTAATTGAAACACCATTTATTGCTGGTGTTGCCATTAACGGGATTGAAGTAAAAGCGAAAGCGAGAATAACGGTAAGAGCGAATTTAGATCGTTTAGTCGGTGGTGCCGGTGAAGATACAATTATCGCCCGTGTAGGTGAAGGGATTGTTTCAACAATTGGTAGTTCTGAAAGTCATTCAAAAGTATTAGAAAACCCTGATTTAATTTCTCAAACAGTACTTTCAAAAGGGTTAGACTCAGGAACAGCCTTTGAAATTTTATCCATCGATATTGCAGACGTAGATGTTGGTAAAAATATTGGGGCAGAACTTCAAATTGAACAAGCACAAGCGGATAAAAATATTGCCCAAGCAAAAGCAGAAGAACGTCGTGCAATGGCGGTAGCAAATGAACAAGAAATGGTTGCAAAAGTACAAGAAATGAAAGCAAAAGTTGTAGAGGCGGAAGCAGAAGTTCCAATGGCAATGGCAGAAGCTCTTCGTTCAGGAAACTTTGGAATTATGGATTATATGAATTATAAAAACATTCAAGCAGATACTTCCATGAGAGATTCTATTTCGAAAGTAACAAAAGAAAAACAGGACTCGACGGAAGATTAATCATATAACACACCTAAAGAAGGGAGTGTTTCGATAATGGAAGGCATCATTGGCATGGTGGTCATTTTTATTCTTAGTTCTTTATTTGCTGGAAAAGAAAAGAAAGAACAAAAACCAATGCCACCGTTTAATAATAAGCAAACGACTCAAAGGTCCCAATCTTCAAAAAAAGTAGATCGAAGGGAACCGCAGAAATCACTGGAAGATTTTGCGAGCGAAGTATTTCAGCAATTAAACGATAGAACGTCTACTAGATCGTCCAATCGTTCTCTAGAGCAACCTTCCCGAGATTTAGCAAGAAGAGAAACAATAGTAGAAAATAATGTTTCGAAAACTAATGTGAAAAACGCTCGGCCAACCCTTGATGCAAATCGTTCCAATCGTTCATCAAATATTACAAGAGCGAAAACTACAAAAGGGAATATTAAACAACAGGAAATCGGTAACTTTGTCCCTACTAATCGAGAAGCATTAGTTCAGGCGATCATTACATCAGAAATTTTAGGACCGCCAAAGGCAAAGCAACGTTCCTAATTTGTTCGAAGTTCTGCAGTAATTTCAGAGAAACGAACGGAATATATACATGCCCCCCTTTTTCAAAGCATATACTTTTGCGAAAGGGGGGCATTTTAATTGAAAAAACTATTCCAAAAAGATCCATTAATTGAAATCGTAAATAGCAGCCAGTTACGGTTGATTGGAACATATAGATTTATTGAAGCATCTGAACAGCATTGTTCTTTTTTATATGAAGATTTTTCAATTTTAATAAAAGCAAATCGTGTACATATAGATGTATTAAAAGAGGAAGAATTTATAATACATGTAGAAAACTTATTATCAATTGAAATGAAAAGGCAGGTGAACGATTATGAAAAAGTTTGATAATCGACCTGTTGAAATTCATATTACACGGAACAATGCGGCCCACGCCTTTATTCAAAATTTGCATTCTAAAGGTGTAAAAATAAAAAATGTGATTCATTTAGACAATGAAATCCGTTTTGAAATTACAAGAAAAGATGTAATGACTGTCCGTACGATAAGAAAGAAATATCGTATTAAAGTGAAGATCCAATATTTACAAGTGTCTAGAATTTTCCAAAAAAATAGTTGGACAGCTCTAGGCTTATTATTACTTATTTGTATACCAATTGTTGCCTCTCAGTTTGTTTGGAAGGTGGAAGTCCAATCAGAAATCCCTGAAGTACGGGTAGCTGTAGAAAAAATTGTGAATGAGAAATTATCGTTATCCAAACCTACTTTAAGGGGAAAAGTGGAATCGGACTTTGAAATTAGACAAACTATTATGGAGGAGTTAAGAGATTTATCTTGGGTGCATATACTAAAAACAGGTAGTAGTATGACGATTGTTCCGCAACTCGCCCCGATTACTGATAATAGAGATAATACAAATGATGGGAAAAATCATTTGATTGCAGCCAAGAGCGGAGTAATTACTCATTTTGAAATTTCTAGCGGAGAACGTCGTGTACTACCGAATACAACTGTCTATAAAGGGGATACACTTGTATCAGGGGTTATTTCAGTTGGAGATAAATCGGTTGTAGTAGGAGCTTCTGGGGAAGTGTATGCAGACTACTGGTTAGAAACGGAATTTTCTATTCCAAAAGAAATACAATTCATCTCAGCTAGTAGTCGAGAGTGGACGATTGATTTCAAAATGAATAATGATAAAAAGGAGCAGGGAAAATCATTTCAAAAGATCGATTTACCGGAGTGGCTTTCAAAATTTATCGAAATCAAAAAGACTCAAAAGTACACCACTGTAACGGAAGAGATTACAGAAGAACGAATCGAATCGTTTATCTTGCCACTACTGCACGAAAAAATCTTAAAATCTTTACCACCAAAAACGATTATCAAAAAGGAAAACATTTTGCACGTTACATTCGATGATGATAAAGTGAAAGGGAAAGTCCTATTTTTGGTAAATGAAAATATTGCGAAAAACTACCCAATTGACCAAGGAGATTGATTATGTCAGAACAATTATCAGAATTGCAAGTAGAAAATCCAAATGAAGCGGTTATGTTACTAGGAATGTCCGATGCAAATATCAAACTCATTGAAGAAACATTTCAAGTACGTATTATTACCCGTGGAGAAATGATTCAAATTGCAGGGGAAGAACTTCCAAAACAACAAGTGAAGGATTTATTAATTGCCCTATTAAAAGTGATTCGAAAAGGGGTTAATATTGATTTGCGGGATGTGGCAACTGCAATCGAAATGGTGAATAAAGGGACAATTGAATATTTTGCTGAATTATATGAAGAAGAAATAGCAAGAAACTTTAAAGGGAAACCTATCCGTGCAAAAACAATTGGTCAACGCGAGTACATAAAAGCGATTCGTCATCATGACCTCGTGTTTGGAATTGGTCCTGCTGGTACAGGGAAAACGTATTTAGCCGTTGTGATGGCAACTCAGGCATTAAAAAATGGCCATGTGAAACGAATTATTTTAACTAGACCAGCAGTAGAAGCAGGAGAATCTTTAGGGTTTTTACCAGGAGATTTAAAAGAAAAGGTCGATCCTTATATCCGACCACTTTACGATGCGTTACATGATATTTATGGACAAGAGCAAACTCAACGATTAATCGAACGTGGAACAATAGAAATAGCGCCCTTAGCCTATATGCGTGGCCGTACATTAGATGATGCTTTCGTTATTTTAGATGAGGCTCAAAATACAACCCATATGCAAATGAAAATGTTTTTAACAAGACTCGGCTTCGGATCTAAAATGGTCATTACCGGAGATAAAACTCAAATTGATCTACCAAAAAATACGGAGTCAGGTTTAATCATTGCAGAGCGGTCATTAAAATTTTTAAAGGATATACAGTTTAAAACGTTAGAGGCTGGAGATGTAGTCCGTCACCCGCTTGTAGCGAAAATTATCCAAGCCTACACAGATCAAGAGTTATAATAAAGTTAAGTTTAATACCGGATTATTGTATAGCTCTAAAAATGTGTACGATAAATCGTGCACATTTTTTATTTCTAGTAACTTTTCATGAAATTATATTCATAAATTGGTAAACTATACATAGAGATAGACCTTTGGAGGTGCGCAGGTGGAAAAGCACTTAAATAAATTACTGAATATGATACGTTTTCGAACTTTATTAGTAGTTATTTTAGTTGTCACGGGTATTCTACAATTCTTTTTAATGCTCGGTAATATTCGAGGTACTACATACGATATACAAGCTTTTCAACTAGCACCAGAAACTATACGTGCAGTTAAAACGGTAGAAGACACGGTGAAAACGGAACAGGAGCGGGATAATGCCGAAAAGGCTGTGGAACCTGTTTATGTATTTAACGATGAAACGGCTCAAAATCGCTCTTCTCTAGTTACATCCATTTTTGATATTCTTTTGGATGTACGAACAGAAATTAGTGCTAGTAAAGAGGAAGTACCGATAGAAACCCAAGTCCAACAACTACAAGATAAATTAAAGGATATTACGGATAGTCAATCCCAACTTAACTTTACCGACAACCAATTACAGTCGCTGTTAACAGCAAATGATGCGAGCATTGCAACGGCAAAGACTTTTCTTGTAAATTTAGTTGAAACAACGTTGAATTCACCAATCCGAACGGACGATGTTGCTCAAATACGTAATGAAATCGAATCAAGAGTCCGCCAAAATGATACGCTAGATGAAAATTTAGTTAGTGTACTTGCAATGATTGGACGAGCGGCAATTGTTGAAACTGAAGTGTTGGATGAAGAAAGAACAAAAGAGTTAATTTTACAAGCCCGAGAAGAGGTAGAGCCGACGCGGATTTTACAAGGACAGATTATTGTACAAGAAGGGGAATTGATCGATCGAGAAGTTTATCGTCAATTGGAACTTTTAGGTTTATTGAATAGCCATACATCAACGAAACCGGTTCTAGGGCTTTTCATCTTTATTATTTTGCAAATGGCCTTTATGTACATTCTCTTTGACCGCTCGAAGATGGATTTAGAGAAAAGAAGAAAGGCTTTATTCGTAACAGCTATCGTTTACTCTATTTCTATTATATTAATGAAATTACTTAGTTTATTATCGGATCAATTTGATATGACGATTGCCTTTTTATATCCGACAGCCCTTGCCACAATGCTAGTACGATTACTGGCGAATGAGAGAGCAGCAATATTAGTAACTATATTAACGGCTGCCTCTGCTGGGATTTTGTTTCACGAAGGGTACGCAGCAGTTTTACAAATGGATATAGCGCTATATATCATATTTGGTGGATTATCAAGCGTATTCTTTATGAGAAGTATGGAGAAAAGATCCCATTTATTAAAAGCATGCGGCATTGTATTAGTAAGTAATTTCTTATTTATTGCCTTTTATTTACTCATGTCCCAATCTAATTATGATTTATTAGAATTATTATTTTATGCCATTGCGGGTATTACTTCTGCAGTTTTATCAGGTGCATTAACGATGGGATTATTACCTTTCTTTGAATCAGCCTTAGGATTATTGTCGACAATGAGATTAATCGAATTATCGAATCCAAATCATCCGTTGTTGAAAAAATTGCTAACAGAAACACCAGGAACTTACCACCATAGTGTGATGGTGGCCAATCTTGCGGAAGCTGCTTGTGAAGCAATCGGAGCGGATGGTTTACTAGCCCGTGTTGCATGTTATTACCACGATATTGGGAAAACTAGAAGACCGGCATTTTTCATTGAAAATCAAATGTCAGGAATTAATCCCCATGATTCATTGCCACCCGAAAGAAGCGCGGAAATTATCATTTCCCATACGTCGGATGGGGCAGCTTTGTTGAAAAAGCATAAAATGCCGAAAGAAATTGTAGATATTGCCCTACAGCACCACGGGACAAGTACCTTAAAATTCTTCTTACATAAAGCGAAGGATGAAGGGAAAGAGGTTGACGAAGCAGCGTTTAGTTATCCTGGTCCAAAACCTCAAACGAAGGAAGCCGCAGTTATTAATATTGCGGATAGTGTAGAAGCGGCTGTACGTTCTATGAAACAACCGAGTATGGAAAAAGTACAACAACTTGTCCATTCCATTATTCAAAGTCGTGTACAAGAGCATCAATTTGATGAATGTGATGTATCCCTGAAAGAACTAAAGAAAATAGAAGAAGTATTATGTGAGACATTAAATGGGATATTCCATTCAAGGATTGAATATCCAAAAGAAGGATAATTATAGGAGGATTCAATGCTTAATATTGATTTTTTAGATGAAACAAATGAAGTGCAGGAAGAACATATTGAACTAGTTGAAAAGCTACTTCAACATGCTGCAAACACTTTAAATATTGAAGAGGGAAGTGAAGTTTCGGTTACCTTTGTTACAAATGAGGCAATCCATGAAATTAACCGGGAATATCGTGATAAAGACCAGCCTACGGACGTTATTTCCTTTGCCCTTGAAGAATTAGGTGAAGGGGAAGTAGCGATTCAAGGAGAAGGCATTCCTCGCATTTTAGGTGATATTATTATTTCAACGGATCGAACGAAAGAGCAAGCGGAGGAATACGGTCATTCCTTTGAACGTGAACTTGGATTTTTAGCAGTCCACGGATTTTTACATCTTTTAGGCTACGATCATATGACAGAAGAGGATGAGAAAGTCATGTTTGGGAAACAAGATGACATTTTATCTTCTTTTGGCTTAGGTCGTGATTTTAATGGACGTTCATAAGCTTATTAAATCCTTTGGATATGCATTATTTGGCATACGCACTTCGTTAAACGAACAAAATATGCGTATTCATTTATTTAGTGCAATAATAGTTGTTATAGCTGGAGCGTTAACGGGGATATCGATTACAGAATGGCTTATTTTAATCATCGCTATGGCACTAGTCATTGGTGCCGAAATGATGAATACGGCAATCGAGGCTGTCGTGAATTTAGCATCGCCAGAATATCATCCTTTAGCAAAGCAGGCTAAGGATGTAGCGGCAGGGGCAGTACTTGTATTTGCAGTTGCAAGTGTTATAATCGGTTTACTTATTTTTTTACCAAAATGGTTTTAATAAAGAAATTTTAAGGAGTTGGGGAAAATGACAGTGGATATGAATCAATTAATTGAACAATCAAAAGTTGCAAGAGAGAAAGCTTATGTACCTTATTCAAAATTTCAAGTAGGGGCAGCACTTTTAGCCGAGGATGGTACAGTATATCAAGGTTGTAACATCGAAAACTCAAGTTATGGTTTAGCAAATTGCGCTGAACGTACGGCGATTTTTAAAGCGGTATCAGAAGGTGTAAAAAAATTCAAAGCGCTTGCCGTAGTAGGGGATACAGAAGGGCCATGTTCCCCATGTGGAGCATGTAGACAAGTGATTTCGGAGTTTTGTGCACCAGATATGCCGGTCTATTTAACAAACTTAAAAGGGGATATACAACAAACGACAGTTGGCGAGCTTTTACCAGGCGCCTTTACACCGGAGGATTTAGAACATGCAGGAAAACAACAATAGTTACAAATCAGGATTTATTTCGATTATTGGTCGACCTAATGTAGGAAAATCCACTTTTTTAAATCGCGTAATTGGCCAAAAAATTGCCATTATGTCAGATAAGCCGCAAACAACAAGAAATAAAATTCAAGGTGTTTTAACCCGTGATCAGTCTCAAATGATATTTATCGATACACCTGGTATCCATAAACCGAAACATAAATTAGGGGAATTCATGATAAAAGTATCTAAAAATACATTACGTGAAGTAGATCTTATTATGTTTATGGTAAATGCAGAACAAGGTTTAGGAAAAGGTGACGAATTTATTCTAGAATTACTAGAAGGAACAAAGACGCCCGTATTTTTAGTAGTTAATAAAATTGACCAAATTCATCCTGATGAATTAGTGAATATTATTGAAACGTATAAAGGGAAGTTCCCATTTGCAGAGATTATCCCGATTTCAGCATTACAAGGTAATAATGTAGACAATTTATTAGTCGCTATCGAAAAATATTTACCAGAAGGTCCTCAATATTATCCTGCTGATCAAGTGACGGATCATCCAGAACGTTTTATTATTTCCGAGCTCATACGGGAAAAAGTTCTTCATTTAACAAGGGAAGAAATTCCCCATTCAATTGCTGTTGTGATTGACAAAATTAAGCGGGATGAAGAAAACGAACATATGATTCGTGTTCAAGCGACAATTATGGTCGAACGTGATTCGCAAAAAGGAATTGTCATCGGCAAACGGGGAGCTTTATTAAAAGAGGTTGGAACTTTAGCCCGTAAAGATATTGAAATGCTTTTAGGTTCAAAAGTGTATTTAGAACTTTGGGTAAAAGTACAAAAGGATTGGCGTAATAAATCAACCCATTTACGTGATTTTGGCTATCGCGAAGACGAATATTAATGACTGGAAAAGAATGCTTACAAATATGTAGGCGTTCTTTTTATGTATAATAGAAATTAGAAAAAAGTAGAAGGAAGTGCCGCAATGCTAAACAAATGGGAAGGCATTGTTTTAAAATCGAGATCCTATGGAGAATCCAATAAAATCGTAACGATCATGACAAGGGAAGCGGGTAAAATGACAGTGATGGCTAGAGGGGCAAAAAAACCAACTAGTCGTTTAGCTGGGGTTACTCAAACGTTTATGCATGGTTTATATGTTGTACAGAGAAGTTCGGGTATGGGGACTTTACAACAAGGGGAGCACTTAGCTTCGATGCGTCATATTCAAACCGATATCGTTGCAACAGCTTACGCTAGTTATATTGTCGAACTTCTCGATCGAATTGTGGAAGAGGGAAGTCCAGAACCTTTTGCCTTCGAAGTATTACAACAAGCCCTTCATGCCATTGAGGAAGAGTATGATCCAGAAGCAATTGCTTTATTTGTCGATTGGAAGCTACTTCCTTATACAGGAGTCCAACCAATTCTACATGCTTGTGCATCTTGCGGAGCTATTGAAGGGGAATTTGCATTTTCCTTTGCTCAAGGTGGTTACTTATGTCATCGTTGTTTTCATTTAGACCCATATATTATTCGATTAACACCAACTCAGTTAAAATTAATTCGAATGTTTTACTCAGTACCTATTGATCAAATTGGAAAATTAGATTTGAAAAAGGGGACGAAACAGTTTATTAAAAAAATTGTTTCAACGATTTATGAAGAACAAACGGGTATTCGTTTAAAATCCCGATCATTTATTGAACAATTAGAAAGAACCCCATTACTCACTCGAAATGAGCGTAATGAGGAACCAACAGAATAACGATTATAAAATGTTGCGTACGACTTCTAATGTGTCTTCTTTAATCGCTTGCCAAAATAGGGGATTTGACTCACTCAGGAATTTTCCATCTAGTAAATTTAAATAGTTGTCGTATAAAAAGTCAATTTTATCGTAATAAAAGAGTAAACGATGATTCATATGGGCCATATCGATATGAAGTTCTGTATAACAATCGATTAAACCTTGTAAATCACTTGTTTGTTTCCGTATTTGATCATACATTTCCATATGATATTGTCCTACTTTATGTTCGAACTGACATCGCTTTCGATGTTCGTTTAGTAAATTTTTTAAAGTATCAAGCTTAACATTTGCTGTAAATAAAATATGATGATGTGATTGATGCTCTGGTAATTCTTTATTTAATAATTCATTAATAATCACTAAAAATTTTTCACTAGCGCTTTTTTCATTCTCTATTGACTTCTGTTTTTTAAATAAAGTTTGGAAGAACATCAACCCCACCTCGTTTTCTATCATTATAATCGAAATATTCTAACAAATGAAAGACTCAATGAACAAAATGAACAAAATGTGGAAAAAAGATACCTATACCATTATTCGCTGGTATAGGTAATTTTATACATCTAGCCGATAAATCCAATTACTTTCAAGAAAAAAGCTTATCCCGCTAAAGCGAAATAAGCTCAACATTCTTTTTGTATAAATTAGAATTGGAGATGTTTTTCAATATAAGCTTTAACCTCAGTAATTGGCATGCGTGTTTGTTCCATGCTATCACGGTGGCGTACGGTTACTTGGCCGTCTTCTTTTGAATCGAAGTCATAAGTGATACAGAATGGTGTGCCGATTTCATCTTGTCGGCGGTAACGTTTACCGATTGATTGAGATTCATCATAATCAACAGGGAACGCTTTTCGTAATTCTGCCCATACTTCACTAGCTTCATCTGCTAACTTTTTCGATAAAGGTAATACTGCTGCTTTAAACGGTGCTAGCGCAGGGTGGAAGCGCAATACTGTTCGAGAATCGCCACCTTCTAATTCTTCTTCATCATAAGCATCACATAAGAAGGCTAAAGTGACACGATCAGCACCTAAAGATGGTTCGATACAATATGGAACGTAACGTTCATTTGTAATTGGATCAATGTAAGTAAAATCTTCACCGGAATGTTCCATATGTTGTTTTAAGTCATAATCTGTTCGGTCGGCAATACCCCATAGTTCGCCCCAGCCGAATGGGAAGCGGAACTCGATGTCCGTTGTTGCATTGGAATAGTGGGATAACTCATCTTCTTCATGGTCACGAAGACGCATGCTTTCTTCCTTCATACCTAAATTTAATAACCAATTTTTACAGAACTCTTTCCAATATTGTTGCCACTCTAAATCTTCACCTGGTTTACAGAAGAATTCAAGTTCCATTTGTTCGAATTCACGTGTACGGAAAGTAAAGTTACCAGGTGTAATTTCATTACGGAACGATTTACCGATTTGCGCGATACCAAATGGTGTCCGTTTACGCATCGAACGTTGTACGTTTTTGAAGTTGACGAAAATTCCTTGCGCTGTTTCAGGGCGTAGGAAAATTTCATTCGTAGAACTTTCTGTAACCCCTTGGAATGTTTTAAACATTAAATTGAATTGGCGAATTTCTGTAAAGTGATTTGCACCACATTCAGGGCAAGTAACAGCCAGTTCCTCCATTTTTGCTTTCATTTGATCAAAACTCATGCCGTCTACAATAATTTCATTGCCTGTTTTCTGAAGAGAAGCATCTTCGATTAATTTGTCTGCACGGTGGCGAGCTTTACACGATTTACAATCAATCATTGGATCATTAAAGTTACCAACGTGACCAGATGCAACCCAAGTACGTGGATTCATTAAAATTGCAGCATCAAGGCCAACATTATATTCTGATTCCTGTACGAATTTTTGCCACCAAGCTTTTTTTACATTGTTTTTCAATTCCACACCTAGTGGACCGTAATCCCAAGTGTTTGCAAGTCCACCATAAATTTCTGAACCTGGGAACACGAAACCACGATGTTTTGCTAAGTTTACGATTGTTTCCATAGATTTTTGAGCCATGAGTAATTCCTCCTAATGATAGTAAATATAAAAGCACCCGTCTCCGGGCTTTTTTGCCCGGGGACGAGTGCGTATGTATACACCCGCGGTTCCACCCCGCTTGATTGTTCGGTTGAAGTCAAGCGTTCGCATACGTCGTCACTCGTCACCAATGCAATCCTCATGAACCTTTTAGTTCACTCCGGTTGATTGGCTCCTCGTTCCTTGTCTGACAAACGCTTTCTTTTCAACCTCCTGGTAGAAGTCAAGCGTTCGCATGCGTCGTCGCTTATACAAAAATTGAACAATCCTCTTTTAACTAGTTTGGCTCAAGGGTGCCGTTTCTCTTTTCCTGTAGGCTTTCACCAAACCCTACTCGCTTTTTTGAAAAGATACTTATTGTCCTGTCATTGCCTAATATAAAGTTCTATATGATATTCTATGCTACGAACTAGAAGTGTGTCAATATTGTAGCATCTTGTATTTTTCTTAACAAATTATTGTCATTATAGTATATAATATTTAGGTAAAAGTATAACACTATTTGAAGCGGGTGAGTCCAATCGAACTCAATAAACGTCAAGACACGATTCTGCAAATCGTTAAAGAGAATGGCCCAATAACAGGTGAGCAAATTGCAGAACGTTTAAATTTGACTCGGGCTACTCTACGACCAGATTTAGCGATTTTAACTATGGCTGGATTTTTAGATGCTAGACCACGTGTTGGTTATTTTTATTCAGGTAAGAAGACGATTACAACAGCGTCAGAATCGATGATGAATTTAAAGGTAAAAGACTTTCAATCATTACCTGTTGTAGTATCGGAAAACATGACAGTATATGATGCGATTGTTCAATTATTTTTAGAGGATGTTGGTACACTATTTGTTGTTGACGAACATTCTTTTTTACAAGGAGTATTGTCTAGAAAAGATTTGTTAAGAACTAGTTTAGGTACTCAAGAGTTAACAAAAATTCCAGTCCATATTATTATGACTAGGATGCCGAATATTGCCTATTGTAAAAAATCAGATTCATTAATCGTGGCTGCAAAAAAGTTAATTGAAAGACAAGTTGACTCACTTCCTGTTGTGAACGAAACAGATAAAGGTTTAGAAATTGTCGGTAGACTAACAAAGACAAATATTACTAAAGCCTTCATCTCTTTAGCAGAAACCCATGATTTATAAGGAGTGCTATTTTGAAACTATTAAAAGTATTCGTTGTTTCTGATTCAGTTGGAGAAACGGGAGAACAAGTTGTAAAAGCCGCCATTACACAATTCCGGCCAAACTTTGACAATACACTCATTCGAAAGTTTCCCCATATAGAAGATAACGATCATATTGAAAAAATTGTTGAAATTGCCAAAGAGCAAAATGCTATCGTAGTTTTTACGCTTGTAGAAGAAAAAATGAGACAGTTTATGGTGAATCGATGTAAACATGAACAAGTAGAGTGGATTGACTTAATGGGTCCTATGATTCATTTATTTGAACAACAAATCGGGGAACAACCGCTTGAGGAGCCCGGATTAGTTCATAAATTAGATGATGATTACTTTAAAAAAATAGAAGCAGTTGAGTTTGCGGTTAAATACGATGATGGTCGTGATCCCCGAGGATTACTACTTGCGGATGTTGTATTAGTTGGTGTTTCAAGAACATCCAAAACACCTCTTTCTCAATATTTAGCCCATAAACGGTATAAAGTAGCGAATGTTCCCCTTGTTCCGGAAGTGAATCCGCCAGAAGAATTATTTTTAGTGGACCCAAAAAAATGTTTTGGGTTAGTCATTTCTCCGGAAAAGTTAAATGTCATTCGAAAAGAGCGTTTGATTGCTTTAGGGTTGAATGATGATGCGATTTATGCAAAACAATCACGTATTGAGCAAGAAATTGAACACTTTTATAATGTTGTAGAACGTATTGGTTGTTCAGTGATCGATGTGACGAATAAAGCCGTTGAAGAAACAGCAAATGACATTATCGACAGAATTGAACAAAATAAATAATATACAAATTTTTAGCCACCTCTTCTATTTTTGAGGAGGTTTTTTTGCGCCGCTGTAGTATACATATTAATTAAGAAAAGTATTTTAATCTGTTTACACAGTTCGTTCGAAAATTTAGTTTTTTTATAAAAAAAGTGGAAATTTTCATCTATTTGTTTTATAATGAAAAAATTGTGGTAAAAATATTTTTAAACCGAGATTTATTTTATAAAAACTATTTTTGTCGTAAAATAGAGGATTTTTTAAATTAATCTCGAATTGTGTTACTTAGCATCTGAAGTTGGTGATAAAATGACCGGGAAAATTCCTGAAGAGATGATAGAACAAATTCGTTCCCAGTCCGATATTGTAGACGTCATAAGTGACTACATGCAGTTAACGAAAAGAGGACGTAACTGGTTCGGATTATGCCCATTTCATGGTGAAAATACACCTTCGTTTTCAGTGTCTCAAGATAAACAAATATTTCATTGTTTTGGATGTGGTGCAGGCGGTAATGCAATTACTTTTGTAATGGATATTGAAAATATTTCTTTCCCTGATGCCCTTGTTAAGTTAGGAAATCGGTTAGGGATTCATTTAGATATCCAAAGCAATAGTAAGTCAAAAGAAAGCCAAACTTATTCAAAAAAAGAAGAAAAGATGATTGAGGCTCATGAATTTGCTGCCGACTTTTATCATCATTTGTTGATGAATACGGAAGATGGGGAACAAGCGTTAAATTATCTTTTGAAAAGAGGATTTACAAAGGAACTTATCGAAACGAATGGTATAGGTTGGTCTTTACCAACATGGGATACTCTTTCAGTTTTGTTAAAAAGAAAAGGCTTTTCTTTAGAAGAAATGGCCGAGTGTGGACTCATCATCCAGAAGGAAAGTGACCATACTTATTTTGACCGCTTTAGAGGACGAATCATGTTTCCAATACGAGATGAAAATGGAAAGGTAATTGCATTTTCTGGCCGTATTATCGATTCAGTGGATGAGGCGAAATATTTAAACAGTCCTGAATCACCAATTTTCCATAAAAGTCAAGTGCTTTTTAATTTGGACAAGGCAAGAACAACTATTCGAAAAAAACGTCAAGTTATATTAATGGAAGGTTTTATGGATGTTCTTGCTGCCAATCAAGCTGGAGTTTACAATGCAGTCGCTACAATGGGTACTTCCTTAACCACACAGCACATCACAAAGTTGAAACGCTTAAGTGAGCAAATAATAATTTGTTATGACGGTGATAATGCAGGTTGGGAAGCAGCCAAACGTGCTTCTGAAATGTTACATTCCGAACGATTGAAAGTAGAAATAGCTGTACTTCCGGATAAATTAGATCCAGACGAATATATTCGAAAATATGGACCCGAAAATTTTGTACAGCAAATTTTAGATAAGCCTCATGCATACATTGCTTTTATGATGATGCATGCAAGGAGAAATAAAAACTTTCAATTTGAAAATGATGTGTTGCAATATATCCAAGAAGTGCTTGAGCAACTTGTCGGGCGCTCTTCTCCTATTGAAAGAGACCTTTATATAAAGCAAATTGCAAGTGAAACAAATATTTCTGAAGAAGCCATATATGCGCAATTTAGAAAATTAGAAGCGAATAATGCGAAAAATTTTAAACGGGCTGAACAAGGAAATATTCAAACGAAACAAATTGATCTTCAACAAAAAAAATCTTTATCTGCAACAGAACGGGCAGAACGACTATTATTGTCGCATATGCTAATGAATATTGATGTCATAGATAAAGTTTTAAAAAGCGATGATCCTCAACCTTTTGCACGGGATGAATACGCAGCAGTATTCGTTCGGTTAATCGGTTTTTATGAGGAACATGGAACAGCTGATTATCAAAGATTTTTAGAAATTCTTGACGATACTGAGTTGAGAAAAATTGTGATGGAAGCTGCACTTGTAGAACATGATCCAGAACAGTCGGAAGCAGAAATTAATGACTGTTTGAAGCAGTTAAAAAAACATCGAATTGAAGTTGAAATTAAAAAATTAATTCATGATTCCTTGGAAGCAGAGAGGATGCATGAACACAAACGTGCACTTGAAATTGCTCAAGCAATCATACAATTGAAGAAATCATTATCGGCGATTTAACCCGATTCGGTTGTTAGAAGGAGGAAGGTTTATGGCGGACAAGTCAGAACAATCAAAAGAGGTAATTAACGAGCAATCTGTTGAAGAGGTAAAAGCATTACTTCAACAAATAGCGAAAAAAGATAACGAAATTTCGATGAAAGAAATTTCCAATAAGCTTGCCCCATTTGATTTGGAAAATGAAGAAATTTTCCATTTTGCAGAAGATATCGAAAAAAGTCACGGTATTCAAGTTGAAGGTAAAGAAGAATTTGAAGATGAAGTTTTAGCAAAACAAGAAGAGAGCGAAGAAGCATTTGATTTAAATGACTTAAGTGTTCCTCCTGGTGTGAAAATTAACGATCCGGTTCGTATGTATTTAAAAGAAATCGGTCGTGTTGATTTACTGACAGCTGAAGAAGAAATAGAGCTTGCTGAACGTATTGAACAAGGAGACGAGGATGCTCGAAAACGCCTAGCAGAAGCAAACTTACGTCTAGTTGTTTCCATTGCAAAACGTTATGTCGGTCGAGGAATGTTATTCCTAGATTTAATTCAAGAAGGGAATATGGGTTTAATCAAGGCTGTAGAAAAATTTGATTACCGTAAAGGGTTCAAATTTTCCACTTATGCTACTTGGTGGATTCGTCAAGCAATCACTCGTGCGATTGCTGACCAGGCACGAACTATTCGTATTCCAGTTCATATGGTCGAAACGATTAATAAATTAATACGTGTACAAAGACAATTATTACAAGACTTAGGTCGTGAACCATCACCAGAAGAAATTGGTGAAGAAATGGATTTAACCCCTGAAAAAGTCCGTGAGATTTTAAAAATTGCCCAGGAGCCAGTTTCTTTAGAAACACCAATTGGGGAAGAAGATGACTCCCATTTAGGGGACTTCATTGAGGACCATGAAGCTCAATCACCATCTGATCATGCAGCATATGAGTTGTTAAAAGAGCAATTAGAAGATGTTTTAGATACGTTAACAGATCGTGAAGAAAATGTTTTACGACTACGATTTGGTTTAGATGATGGTCGTACACGTACCCTTGAAGAAGTTGGGAAAGTATTTGGGGTAACTCGAGAAAGAATTCGTCAAATCGAAGCGAAGGCATTAAGAAAATTACGCCATCCATCTAGAAGTAAACGATTAAAAGATTTCCTAGAATAGTTATATAATGGCATCCTTTCATAATTTCCACCAATAGTTACATTCCGTATCTATTGGTTGGCGATTAGAAAAGGATGCTTTTTTTATTAATGCTAACGTCATGAAAATAAGATAAACTATAGTCATACATAAAATGAAAAAAATGGAGAAAAAGCAAATGCCAAATCCAAAAAAGAAGATCGTTTTAAATGAAATACTATATTGGAAACAGAATCGATTATTACCGGATCACTATTGTGATTTTTTAATGACCCTTTATTCAGAGGGGAATGAAGAAAATCTTTTGGAAGACGCAAGTCATAAAAAGTCAATAAAAGCGATGGAAAATAAACGGAAATGGATATTATCCATAAGTGTAATGGCAATTAGTATAGCCTTGTTTGTATTGTTATTAATCGTCACGAAATGGGTTTGGCTCGTTTCTAGCTTAGTCGGAATTATAGCCATAATCTTTTTAATAAGTGCTTTCTTATTTGCTAAAAAACAACTTTTGTTTGCACCGCTATTACCTATTGCTGCCGCATTATTAATATTTGGTCTATCTGTTAAAGTATCAGTTGAATATTTTCCTGACCATCCTTTCGTTTTATATGGGTCACTAATAGCCAACTGCCTTATTTGGATGTTTACAGGATTAAAATTAAAATTACTCTATTTTACATTGTCTGGAGCGATTGGACTTCTTATTGTATTAGGATATCAACTATTTGTTTGATTTTACTAAGCACTGCATAAAAAAGAACATAAAACATTTCCGATAGAAGTGTTTAATTCCCTTTCAAATATGGGTATCATGTGATTAACATGAAACAAAATATGTTTTATTTATAGCCCGCGTATCTTTTAGGATGTGAGGAGAAACAGGAAATGGCCTTAAACGTTTTTAATGCACCAAATAGAAGCTTGTTAGGAAATTAGCCTAGAAAAGCTTAAATGGCCTTCAAATAGCCGGAAAATAGTCAAAAAGGGAATCTTTCGATTGAACTCTGTTTTGATTTATATTAAAATGGCTGCCTTAATAATGATTGGTAAATCTTCTGAAATTAGTGATGAATCAATCCAAATTCATAGTGGATTAGGGTATATGAAAAGCGAAGAAGTGGAAAGATATTTAAGGGGATTATGTGAAGGTATTTAGAAAATATAAAAATTAGTTATTGCAAATTAAATTTTCCAACATTAACTTATTATTGTCGATTTTGTGTCAATCCTTGTAAAAGTTGGTGTTTAGGTCTTTTCGTTTTTCAAATAATGAAGTACAATAATTAATGTTGACTAGATTCTATATTAATAGATGTAGAAAAATGAATTAAAAAAGGAGGGTAACCTATGAAAAACAATCCAATTATTCCTTATATTCTTATTATGGCATTCGGTATCGGACTTATCTTCTTTATGTCATTAGAAGGTGCTGGAAATAAAGAAGAGATTGCTAAAGGTCACGAAGAAGAAGCTACTACTGAAGAAGGTGGAGCTGCTGAAGAGGGCGGAGCAACTGCAGAAGGAGCAAATGGTGAAGAACTAGTATCTGCATGTATCGGTTGTCACGGTGGTGACTTAACTGGTGGTATGGGACCAAAAATTGCTGGTTTAGATGCTGAACATATCAAAGACGTATTAGCTAACGGTATTGAAGGTTCTCCAATGACTCCAGGATTAAAAACTGGTGCAGAAGCGGAAGCAATCGCTGAGTACATTTCTTCATTAAAATAATATTTAAGCAAGTGGCTGTCTTATTAAGTGTTTACTTATAAGGCAGCCCTTTTAACTTTATAGGGTATCATTATTGTCTTCTTATACATAATTGAAAATTCTATACCAATATCATTTCAAGACAATTATTTTGTTTTTTTTATATAATATGATGTAGACATTAGAAAAAAGGCGGTAACTATATGAATGCACAAAAATTATCAAAACGATTAGAGGCTGTTGCTTCCTTTGTACCGACGGGAGCTATCGTTGCAGATATCGGTAGTGACCATGCTTATTTACCTTGTTATTTAGTTCATAAAGGCATTGTGCATAAAGCCATTGCAGGAGAGGTTGTAAAGGGACCTTTTGAATCTGCCGTAAAACAGGTAAAAATGGAAGGGCTTGAAGATTCCATCACTGTTCGCCTTGCAGATGGCCTACAAGCAATTAATGAAAGTGATGGGGTAAATACGGTTACAATCGCTGGTATGGGTGGACCTCTTATCGTTTCCATCCTAGAAAAAAATCCACAATTGTTACAAACTGTGACAAGACTTATTTTACAACCGAACATTCATGCAAAGGTAATTAGAGAATGGGCATTATCTAATGGCTGGGCGATTTTAGATGAAGTGATTTTAAAAGAAGATGAAAAAATTTACGAGATTCTTGTGTTACAACGGGGTGAAATGAAGTTATCTGAACAAGAAATATTGTTAGGAAATCATTTAATGGCGAATAGATCAGACGTGTTTATAGAAAAATGGACGAAGGAAATCCAAAATTGGAGACGAGTATTATCTTCTATTGAACAAGCTGAGGAAACGGAAGACATCGTAGCAAAACGTAAAGAGCTTTTACACTTAATCGATCTAGTAAAGGGGGCTTTAGCTGATGAAAGTCGCTAATGGTTATGAAATTATTCAGCTTTTTGAAAGCTGGTCACCAAAAAAATTAGCCTGTATGGAAAATGATCCAATTGGACTTGCTATCGGAACATTGAATAAAGAAGTAAAAAAAGTTTTAGTAACATTAGATGTTAACGATGAAGTTGCAGATGAAGCTATACAAAAAGGATGCCAACTAATCATTGCTCACCATCCGCCAATTTTTCGTAAGCTAGCCAATTTAAGAACCGATACTCCAGCTGGTAAACTTTACGAAAAACTCATTAAAAATGATATTGCAGTATATGCTGCCCATACGAATTTAGATGTAGCAACTGGTGGTGTAAATGATTTACTAGCAGATGCATTACAGCTCGAAAATAAACAAATATTAGAAAAGACATACCATGAAAATTTAATGAAATTAGCCGTATTTGTACCAGATGACTACGCTGAAAAAGTGCGTTTCGCTTTGGCTAAAGCTGGTGCTGGGCATATTGGTAATTATGATTCTTGTAGCTTCTCAACAAATGGACAAGGTCGATTTAGAGCCTTAGAAGGTGCAGATCCTTTCATCGGTAAAATCGGTGAAATGGAAACAACTGATGAGGAAAAAATTGAAGTGGTTTTCCCACACTCCATAAAAAATAAAGTTTTAAAAGCGTTGCTTAACGCTCATCCCTATGAAGAGCCTGCATATGACGTATATACTTTGGCGGTGGAAACAAAGGAAATGGGCATTGGTCGAGTTGGAACTTTAAAAGAACCGATAACTTTGAAACAATTCGCTCAATTCGTTAAAACACAATTAGACGTTCCAATGGTGAGACTGGTTGGTCAACCGGAGTCATTAGTGTCAAAGGTAGCAGTGCTAGGCGGTGATGGGAATACGTATATCCATGCAGCTAAACGCTCTGGAGCCGATGTATTTGTAACTGGTGATATAAAATTCCATATTGCCCAAGACGCTCAAAATTTAGGGTTAAACATTATTGATCCAGGACATCACGTAGAAAAGGTCATGATTAAAGGAGTGGCCGATAAAATGGCTCAATTATGTTCGAACTCAAAATTATCGGTGGAATTTGTTCAATCTGAAATTCATACTGAACCTTTTATTTTTATTTAAATATGGAAGTGTAATGGTGGGGAATAACGGAAAAGTTTGGTTAATGATAGGTGGATTAATGATTGTTATCGGAGTTGCCTTTTCCATCTTTTTTTCAATCGCTTCAGAAAAGCAAATAAATCAGCTTTTGAAAAGCTGTGAAAATGATGGAGGAGAAGCAATCGTTAAAAAAAGTGGTTTTCTCGTAACAACTTCCTATGAATTCGAATGTGAAAAATAAAAAAAGTAACTTCTCAGCAGAGAAGTTACTTCAGATTGTCGACAAAAGGCCTTCAGAATGGTCACATTCTGAAGGCCTTTTGTAATTTTGAACGTTTTTCGGGTAT
>NZ_JACSQA010000035.1 GCF_014836845.1 Ureibacillus galli | reverse complement strand
AAATACCCGAAAAACGTTCAAAATTACAAAAGGCCTTCAGAATGTGACCATTCTGAAGGCCTTTTGTCGACAATCTGGTCCCCTTTCACTTATCATTAATCCTGTTCTTTGAATCTACTTTTTGTATTGGAGTACAGCCATGAAAAAATAATAAGTGACAAAAATATATATATTATGCCTAGACTAATACCATACATCATTTTACCGATAAACTTGCATAAAGCTACTACATCGTATTACGCCTTTTCATTGTCAAGCATTGTACCCTACAAGAATTGAGGAGCCCTTTCCTTTCGATAGTATGCTAGCAAACATTAAAAAAGTATTGAAATAATAGGAATAGCTACTACCATACATGTTAACTCCCTTTCAAATCCAATTCTTTATTGGGTAAACAATCGTGTGTTTAATCATGATACATTCCTATTGGATAATAAGTTTATTTATTGAAATAGAAAGTTCTTTACAATTAATTTACTTATTGTACATAACCACCACAAGTACATCGTAATAAAACTATATTTACTCAAGTATAAATTCATTTATAAAATTCTTCCCATTAATGTTCTACTTCTTCTATAATAAATGTCAGATTACTAACGAGAAATGGAGAAGTTCAATTTGATTTTAGTTATCGATAACTACGATTCTTTTACATATAACTTAGTGCAATATATTCAAACGGTTGGGCACGAGATAATCGTCCGGCGAAACGATCAATTATCTATAGAACAAATAAATCAGTTAGCTCCTGACTATATCGTCCTTTCGCCTGGTCCCGGGAATCCTGATACAGCGGGTATTTGCTTAGAAGTTGTTAAAAAGTTCTATCGAGAAATTCCTATTTTAGGAGTATGCCTCGGACACCAAATTATTGCGCAAGCATTCGATGGCAATGTAAAAAAAGCGAATGTTCCTATGCACGGAAAAACTTCTATGATTAAACATGACGGACAATCTATTTTCTACAATCTCCCTTGTCCAACAGAGGTAGCACGCTATCATTCTCTCATAGTAGATGACGCGACATTGCCAAACTGTTTTGACATTACTGCCAAAACAACCGAAGGAGAAATTATGGCCATACGTCATAAAAGTTACAAAGTTGAAGGTGTTCAATTTCATCCAGAAGCCATTTTAACGGACATGGGCTTAAAGATGATTCAAAACTTCTTTACAAAATGAAAAGGACTTAAAAATCATGAAAACAAATCATAAAAGACAACCAATTTTATCCTTTGAATATGCATCATCCAATGGAGAAGTGAAACCATTCACTTTTAAAAATCCGTTCAAAATTATTGTTGCCTATACAGTTGAGGAAGTTTTACCAAGCTTTCAATTAATTCAACAAGCCATTGAAGATGGCTATTATGCAGCTGGATACGTTTCTTATGAAAGTGCGCCAGCTTTTGATCAAGCAATGAAAGTCAATAGCAATCCGACAATGCCTTTACTTTGGTTTGGAATTTTTAAAGAACCTCTTCATGAATCTTTAGTAAGCAATGAACAATACGAACATACAAAATGGTTACCAAAGGTTACAATGAGTCAATATGAATCGTCTATTTCATCTATTCAAAATGCAATAAAAAATGGCGATACGTATCAAACAAATTATACTATTCGTCTTCAATCCCATTTCCAAGGAGATGATATTGCCTATTTTAATCGTCTGAAAAATGCCCAAGTATCTAATTATTGTGCTTATATTCATACAGGTGATTTCAGTATTTTATCTGCATCACCAGAACTGTTCTTCCATTTAAAAGATAATCAAATTACGACACGTCCAATGAAAGGAACTATTGCTCGAGGGAAAACATTTCAAGAGGATGAAGAAAATGCAAAGTGGTTGTATTACTCCGAGAAAAATCGTGCAGAAAATGTAATGATCGTAGATTTACTTCGTAACGATGTAAGTATGATTGCTGAACCGATGACAGTACAAGTTCCAAAACTTTTTCAAATCGAACAATATCCTACAGTTCATCAAATGACTTCTACTGTAACAGCAACGGTAAAGCCACAAACGACCTTTTTTGAACTGTTTAAAGCACTGTTCCCTTGTGGATCAATTACAGGAGCACCTAAAATCAGTACGATGAATATTATATCATCCTTAGAATCCACTCCAAGGGATGTCTATTGTGGTGCAATTGGATACATAACGCCTGATAAGGAAGCAATTTTTAATGTTCCAATTCGAACGGTTGTGGTTAACAATGAAACAGGTAAAGCAACTTATGGAGTTGGTGGTGGTATTACATGGGATTCTAAAACAGAAGAAGAGTATGAAGAAGTATTGGCAAAAGCAAGTTTTCTAGAAGTTCAACGGCCGAAGTTTGAACTATTGGAAAGTATTTTGTTGCAAAATGGAGAACTTGTTTTCCTTGATGAACACTTAACTCGACTTCTTCATGCAGCGAAATATTTTGGCTATTGTTTCAATATGGAAGAAGTGAAGCACAGTTTATTTAAGGTTGCTGAGGAAAACAAAACGGGTCAATATAAATTGCGTCTCTTACTTGATCAAAATGGAAAAGTTTCCATTAACGTCCAACCATTACAACCAGTAAAATCTCAGCAAGTTGTTTCATTGGCAAAATCACCAATCGATCAGAACAATATTTTTTATTATTATAAAACGACCAATCGCGAACATTATGAATATTTTCAAAAGCAACATCCAGATGTTTTTGATGTCCTTCTTTGGAATGAAAAGAAAGAACTCACTGAATTCACAAACGGAAATGTTGTCTTAGAAATAGACGGTGTACGATGGACGCCCCCTATAAATTCCGGTTTATTAGCTGGTACTTTCCGGGAAAAGTTATTAAATGAAGGAAAAATCCATGAGAAAATCCTGACATTAGATGACTTACAAACGTGTACACAAATATGGTTCATTAATAGCGTCCGAAAATGGGTGAAAGTAGAAATAAAATAAAACTTATACCTTGTACTTTAAAATAACCCCGCCCTATTTTTAGGACGGGGTTAACATTTTAATATTAAAGAATCAATTCGTTTGAGAATGTAAGTTTAAATCATTAAATTTTTGTCTTTCCAAAATTGATCCACCTGTGTAGGAAGCATTTTAACAGCTCATTGCAATCAAAATAAAACCCATTTTTCCTTCCGTAACCCCATTCCATCAGAATTAGATGGTTGTAAGTAAGCGTAATAATATCCCATTCCTCCTATGATGATCTATATAAATCAATGGAGGAACTTTTCATAATCTGTTCTTTTCCTACGAACCCTACTATCCACATTCTTTACTAATAGGGGCTACTCACATAGTCCTTAAATGAAACATACTTATGCCAATTCCCTTTGATTGTTATTTGTAAATTATCTAGTACTTTATCGCTTATTGTAACATTGGGGTTTAGTAAAAACATTTCTTCTAATGCCATTGTATTTACTTTTGATCTTGAAATATTTAATATTTCAGCTAGTAGTTTATCAATTCTAAGTCCAAAATTATATTTACAACAAATTCTTATTACTATTTCATTAGAATTTGAATTTGTATAGGACTTTTCCTTTATTACCTTATAATGAATGTCTTTTTTCACCGCATTACATAGTTTTCTTAATTTGTTAATTTGAAAAGCATAATACCAAATGGTCTCTTGATTATTATCCATAAATTTTTGAAGTAGTATTGGATCAATTCGATTCACATGTACTCTAGAAAAAAATAGGATAATTCCATGTACTTTCACAATGTAAACATTTATAAATGAGCCAAATATCTATTATTTTTTGATTTGCGTTTACTCTAAATTTATCACTACAAAAGTATTCAGTACTTCTTTTACATTGCCTACAATTCCGAATTACGGTAGGTTTTTCTTGAGCACTAACCTGAAAAGTAATAACATTATTAAAACTCATGATTTTATCCTCCAATTTATCCAGAGGAACACCAAATAATAGCTGAATGGAGAAGGATTTCCCATCAAAAAAGCGGAATACCTTATAGGTATCCCGCTTGGAATTAACTCAACAGTTTATCCTGCGTTCCCTGTAATGGCTAAAAATAGGCACACTTCTCCCGTCGTTGAACATTTTGTTCAAAAAAGAAGTGAACTATTTAATTACTTAACCATTACATGTATGTTGGCAAATTGAATTCCACCTTCCACATTTCTCCTATTCAGAATTATACAACAATTCAATCCGTTGTCAATAACACTTTCCAAATGACTAGGGATATTCTTTGTCGCTTTGTTCTAATAGATTTAAGCATATAAAAATACCTGTTGGAAAAGCACTCTTTATGTATGTGTCTTCACACTACAGGTACTTTATCTATCGTACTATTTCTTTTTTAAACTTCATTGAATTTATTTTGTAAGCGTATTCATAAAAATATCCATGCTAATCGTATTTTTTCCATCTACTTGTTATTTATCAAACCATTAATAATAATATCCATATAAATATCAACAAGTTCTTCTTCTGACACTTCTCCATCAGGATTATACCAATTATACGACCGATTCACCATGCCAAGAATTCCAAAAGTGACAATATCGCTTCTTAAATCCTTTCGAAATTCACCCTTCTCGACTCCATCTTCCAAAACCTTTTGAAAGTTAAGGCGAAACTCACGCTTAATCGAATTCACATACTGGATATGTTCTTCTTCTAAATGACGAATTTCTCTAGTAAATACCCTTGCACTTTTACCATGGGTTCTGATTTTACCAATGATTAATAAAATTAATTTTCTAATTTTATCCTTTGAAGTTAAATTTGAATCATGGAGTATGACTTCTTGTTCCTGTAACAGTTCCTGGATATAGCTTAAATGAATATCCCTTAACAGCTCTTGTTTGCTATTAAAATAGTAATAAAATGTCCCCTTAGTAGCACCTATGCTATTGACGATATCCTGAATTGAAGTTTTACTATATCCTTTTTTATCAAACAAATCGATACTTTCATTTATGATTGTTCTTCTCAAAGTGATTTCCCTTCAATCAGTGATAGTTTCAAATTATATTAAGCAATTTTATCCTTCTCTTTCTATAACCATGGAAATACCTTGACCACCACCGATACATGCTGTAATAAGGGCATTTTTGCCGTTGATTCGGTTCAATTCATATACTGCTTTTGTAATTAAAATTGCTCCAGTTGCGCCTAATGGATGTCCATGGGCAATGGCGCCACCATTCACATTTAATTTTTCTGGATCAATATCCAATTCCCTATTGCAAGCGATAACTTGGGCAGCGAACGCTTCGTTTAATTCAACTAAATCCATATCTTTTAACGATAGTCCCAATTTGTTCATTAACTTATTCGTTGCAGGAACAGGACCGATACCCATAATATTTGGATCAACCCCGGCTACCATAGAACCTCTTATTGTTGCTAATGGTTGGATGCCTAACTCTTCTGCCTTTTCTCTAGACATAATTACTAAAGCTGAAGCTGCATCATTTAATCCAGAGCTACTTCCAGCTGTTACTGTACCATCTTTTACGAAGGCGGGATGTAATTTAGCCAGTGCGGATAACGTCGTATTCGGACGTGGGTGTTCGTCTTTATCGAATAATATCGGTTCTCCTTTTCGGACAGGGATTTTTATCGGAACAATTTGTTCATCAAATCGCCCCTCTTCCATTGCAATCGCCATTTTTTGTTGGCTTTTGAACGAAAACTCATCTTGTTCTTCCCTTGAAATATTATATTTTTTTGCTAAATTTTCAGCAGTAATTCCCATAGGTGGATTTCCGATTTCTTCGGGTGCAAGTAATGTCTTACGATACTTTGGTGGGATGGAACTGTATGCTTGTTCCGGCCGTTCATATTGATACGGTGCCCGACTCATACTTTCAATACCGCCAGCAATATAAATATCACCAGCACCTGATTGAATTGCTTGTGCTGCTAATGCAACGGCGTTAATTCCAGAACCGCATTGACGATCGACCGTTAACCCAGGAATTTGTATGGAAAGCCCTGTTTGTAAAGCCGATAATCTTGCAATATTTCCTCCACCACTTAAAACATTACCAATAATCACATCATCAATCATTTCAGCTGAAATATTTACTCGATTAATCGCTTCTTTAATGACTTCAGCTCCATAAAGGTGAGCAGGAACACTTGCTAATGCTCCACCTTGTTTTCCAATTGCTGTTCGAACTGCAGAAACAATCACTGCATCTCTTTTCATTATCTATGCCCCCATCTATCATTTTCTTTACATTGCATTCGTACCACCATCGACTACAATCGTTTCACCCGTAATAAAATCAGATGCTTTCGAAGCTAAAAATAAAGCAACACCCTTTAGATCCGTATCTGATCCGAATTTACGTAATGGATTTTTGCTTTGCATTGAGTCACCGCCACGATCAAGTAAAGCTTTCGTCATTTTCGTTGGAAAGAAACCAGGTGCAATGGCGTTCACATAAATTCCCCTCGGCCCCCATTTCACAGCTAAATCCTTTGTAAAAGTAATGACGGCCCCTTTACTTGTGTTATATCCAATCGCATCCATTACTTCAGGGTTCGATCCTTTTAAACCTGCAACAGATGCGATATTGATTATTTTTCCATAGCCTTGTTTCAACATTACTTTTCCGACAGCTTGAGACATTAAAAAAGTTCCCGTGACATTAACATTCATCACTTTATAAAATGCTTCTAGTGGCATTTCTTCCATTGGAGCCCCCCATGTTGCCCCACTATTATTAACAAGAATATCAATAGAATCAAACTCTTCTAATGTTCTGTTAACTAAATTTTCTATTTCTTCTTTGTTCGTTAAATCACATTTTATGGCAAGTGTCTTTACTCCATATTTTTCCAATCTTACTGCTACTTCCTCACAATTATTCAACTTTCTCGAACAAATCACGACATTGGCACCAGCTTCGGCAAAGCCTTGTGCAATTTGCTCACCAAGCCCACGTCCTCCCCCTGTTACGATGGCGGTCTTTCCGGAAATATCAAATAGCTCTTTCACGTGCATACCGATATCCCTCCTATTCTTTAAGCCTTTTAAGTAAGAAGGATTTGCCTCTCATTCATTATAAAAATCGAGACAAATCCTTTTACTTTAATATAGGGCAAATTTTACTTTTCCCTTAACGACCTCTTTGTCGTGTTGATTCGTAACATTCACTTTAAAATGTAATGCTTCATCTGTTTGTTCGATTAATTGGGCATTTAATGTTAATTGATCGTTTAAAAACACCATGCCGGCAAATCGAATCGAATAATCTTGGATGAATCCTTCTTCATAATGCGGCGTAAATAATTTGGATAGATTCCCCATCGTCCACATGCCATGTGCGATGATTCCTGGTAGACCCGCTTTTTTTGCCTCTTCATCTATCGTATGAATGGGATTAAAATCTCCAGATGCTCCAGAATACTTAATTAGATCCATTCTCGATACAGGTTCAAGGGTCATTTTAATTGTTTCTCCTAGAACTAATTCTTTGAGATTCGTCATACGTTCAACGACCTCCTAACCGTTTCATTAATAATAATGATCGACTCTTCTGTAAAAATGACATTTCCACTACTGTCTTCGCCATATCGTTTCATTTTTAAGAAGCCCATTTTTCCAGTACTTCCTTCTTTTTCAAAGTAATCTTCTAATTTAGAATAACAATATACTTCTTCTCCTACAAAAAGTGGTCGATTGTAATGGTAAATTTGTTCTCCGTGAATTAATCCTTTATTGGGCAGTTTTAAACCTTCAATTTCACCAGATCTAAAAATTCGAGGAAACGTAACGGGTGCAATATTTTTCCCATATCTAGATTTACTTCCGATTTCTTCATCTAAGTAAATAGGATGTAAATCTCCGATTGATTCCGCAAACCGTCTAACTAGTTCCCTTTCCACTACATTTTTCATCTTTTTAGATGTCACACCTATATAATCCGTATACATTTCTACCATCTCCCTCCTGTATTAATTAGTAGGTCCTCCAGCAACGTATAAAACTTGACCATTTACGAAAGAAGATTTTTCGTCTGCAAAGAAGGCAACGGCATTGGCAATATCTGAAGGTTTACCTGATCTTCTCACTGGAATTCGACTTGCTGCCCCTTTTACAAACTCATCAAAAGGGATGCCCACTCTTTCTGCTGTTGCCTTTGTCATATCTGTTTCAATAAATCCAGGAGCTACAGCATTCGTTGTGATTCCAAATTTACCTATCTCTTTTGCAAGCGTTTTTGTAAATCCTTGAATCCCTGCCTTTACTGTAGCGTAGTTTGCCTGACCAGGATTTCCAAGAGCGGAAGTTGAAGAAATATTAATAATTCTTCCATAGTTTTGTTTCACCATATATTTTTGAGCAGCACGGGATGCATTAAATGTCCCTTTTAAATGGACATCAATGACTTGATTCCAATCACTATCCGTCATTTTAAATAGTAAATTATCGCGGATAATTCCAGCATTATTCACTAAAATATCTAAGGAACCGAACTGAGATACGACTTCTTCCATTGCTGCTTCAACTTCTTCTGCATTGACGACATTTGCTTGTAAAGTTAAAACCGTATAGCCTTTTTCTTTAAATTCTGATTGTACTTCGTTTAATGCTTCTTCATTAATATCAATAATCGCGATTTTTGCCCCTTCCTCGGCAAATGTTTCCGCTATCCCTTTTCCGATTCCTCTACTCCCACCAGTAATAAATGCAACTCTATTATCGAATCTTCCAGTCAAATGATTTCCCTCCAAATAAAATAGTTGAAAATAACTTAATAATATATTTCTATTAAAAGATTTATAGAAATATTCAATTATCGATTTCTTTCGTTTCTTTTCTTTTTATCTTGTGAATAAAAATAGTTTTAGAAATGATTCACTAATCGATATTGATAAACACCATTTACTTTCTCCGCGACCACAACATTTCTTTTCTCCAGAAGATCGAGTACCGCGACAATTTCGAACACAAAAGTTATAACCGCCTTCTCATATCGACCACGATACATATCTTGTATAATTTCAAACCCGCTAGCCACACCGTTTGCTTTTTCTAATGTACGTATTACCCGCTGTGCTCGATTTTCTATGTTCCCTAATTGGGTTTCAATCGCCGCGTTTAAATTTTCGATAATAGGACCATGGCCAGAATAGGTCAATTGAACGTTTAATTTTCGGCATTTCTCTAAATTATCCAAATATTGTAGTAATGGTTTTGCCCGATCTTTTCCGCTTTTTGGTGCATCAAGAAAGATACCTGCATGTATACCTTGTATGATGTTATCGCCACAAATAAACAATTGTTCTTTCTCGTTATAAAGGGAAATATGATCTTGTGAATGACCTAACGTTTCAATTACTTGCCAATTAGGTAAACCTGGAACAAAATCTCCCTCGGAAAGAGTCGTATTCACGTTTAAATAATCATAACGGTCGCGATTTCCTTTACGATATGCCCATTTGTAAGCCATTTCTTTCGTCAATCCGAACTCAAGAAATAACTTTTCGAAAAACTGTGAACTCCATTCCAAGTAATCTTCGTCCTTTAAAATCATTTCTGTATCTTGATGGGCGAAAACTTGAATTGATGGGTTTTTTTCAAGTATCCAATCAATCATAGCTGTATGGTCATTATGGTGATGGGTTAGGACGATTTGCTCGATATCTTTTATCTCTAACCCTAGTTGTAGCAAACCGTTGTTCAACTCTTGCCAAGCCTGTTGACGGTTTAATCCTGTATCAATAAGGGTTAATTTATCACCAAATAGAACATAAACATTCACTGGACCGATAGGAAAGTTTGTTGATAGTTCTATCTTTTCGATTTTATGCAAAGTACTCAATCCTTTTATTAGAATCTGATCTCACATACCTTTCATGAAATGCTCAATTCGTAAAAGGAAAATTAATAGTCCGTATACTAATAATTTTCCCTTTATGCGGATTCCATTTATTTATCTAACCAAACGTCTTTTAAATAACCATATCCATAAGAAGCATGCGGATAGGAATCTCTTATATAAGGTTGGCGTGGTGTTTTCGTGTAATAAGTTGAAATAGGGATAGGGTTGACTAAATTCTCCAATACATAGCGTTGAATATTGTGGACATATTCTTTTCTTTGATCGACATCGAGAATAAGTCTTTGTTCATCAAGCATCTTATCTAATTCCGGATCGCTAATGTTATACCAATTTCTTGCCCCGTTTGTGTGTAACTGTGTTCTTAACCACTCATCCGGTTCTTGGAAATAGGTTTGATATCCAACGCCCATATCATAATCAACATTCGGCCATCTTTCAGAGAAGTAAGTTGCATATTCGACTACTTCAATTTCAGCATTAATGCCAATATTTCTTAAATCTTCTGCAATCCATTGCGCAACACGGACTAATTGTTCCCCGTAACCATTTGTTACCATTAATGTTGTATCAAAACCATCAGGATAACCTGCTTCTTCTAATAGTTTTTTCGCTTCTTCTGGGTTATATGGTTGCAGTTTTTCCCTTTCTTCTAATGGTAATGACCAGTCTCCTAAAGATGGATTAACAGGACCGCTCGTTTCTCCTCCGCCATATATTGCTTTTACCATCGATTGACGGTCGACAGCCATACTGATTGCTTTACGTACTTTCAAATCATTAAATGGTTCCTTTTTCATATTTAAATATAGTTGTTCCTGTGTAGCAAAGAGTGCTTCAAAGACCGTAACATCAGGATTCGTTTTTATGAGTTGATCCAACTCTTCGGGTGATAAACTTCCGATTGTATCTGCCTGCCCTGTTCTAAAGGCTGCAATACGGGAACCTTGATCAGGAACTACTTTAAAAATTACTTCATCTAAATATGGTTTACCTTCTTCATAAAACTTTGGATTTTTTTTGAAAGTCGCTTGCACATTATCTTCCCATTTTTCTAACACAAAAGGACCAGTACCAATCGCATCTGTTGCTAAGTCAAATTGCCCTTCTACCCCTTCTTTCGGTAGTATCCACATAAAGTGATTCGCCATGAAATTGAGGAAAGGTGCAAAAGGTTGTTTTAATGTAAACACAACTGTTTGAGGATCTTTTGCTACAATGCTCTCTACTTCCGATAATAGAGAAGCTTGATGTCCTGGTAAGTTAATAATTCTTTCCATTGTGGCAATTACATCGTCAGCCGTTACCTGTCTTCCGTTAACAGGTGCTTTATCATGCCAATAGGCTTCTCGTAAATAAAATGTATAGACTTTTCCATCATCCGAAACTTCCCAACGTTCTGCCAAATCTGGTACAACATTGTAATCTGTATACTCAACATTAGGACCTGTTTCATAGGATACTAATTTGTTGTAAACTAATCCTGCCAGTTGATGTGTATAAATGGATGATTGACGATGGGGATCCAGCATATCTGGATCTGCAGGTGAAAGTATCGTATAAGTGCCTCCACTTTTCGGTTCCGACGAGCCATCATTCGTATTTTTTTGTCCAGTTTCATTATTTTTTGAACCCGAAGAACACGCACCAATTACGAGTACAAGTAATCCTAAAATCAATATGTGACATATTGATTTCCACTTTTTATCCATAACCATTTCCCCCTATGAAAATATAATTTTCCAATAGTTAAGACATTTTTGGATCGAGGAAATCACGGAGAGCATCCCCAAATAAGTTAAATGCTAAAACTAATATACTTAAAGCTAAGCCTGGGAAAAGAACGAGCCACGGTGCGCTTTCCATATATCTGCTCGCATCACTTAACATTAATCCCCAAGATGGATTAGGAGGAGGCGTACCAATTCCTAAAAAACTTAAAGAAGCTTCTGCGATAATCGTCTGACCAAATGCCAAACTTGCCATCACAATAATCGGTGCCATCATATTTGGTAAACCATGCTTCAATATAATCCGAAATGAACTTGCCCCTACAGAACGCGATGCTTCGACATAATTTGATTCACGAATTCTCATCATTTCCCCACGAACAATTCGGGCAAATCTTGGTACTTCAATAATAACAAGGGAGATAATAACGTTTTGTATTGCAGGTCCTAATAATGCAGCAATAAACAAAGCTAAAATTAAAGCCGGAATGGACATAATGGCATCCATGATACGTTGAATAATCATATCGACAATTCCACCGAAATAACCTGAAACCATACCTATTAAAGTACCTAGAATAATGGATATGATAACAGTTGAAAATCCAACGATTAACGATATACGGGAGCCATGAACGAGTCTACTTAAAACATCACGACCTAAATCATCTGTTCCCATCACATGCTCTGAATTTGGAGCTGCTAAAAAAGCGGCGCGATCTTGGGCTATTGGATCGAAGGGAGCGATTATTGGAGCAATCAATGCAATGATAATAACTAGTAGTATGAATAAAAGGGAGATAAATCCAATTTTTTGAGTAAAAATAAAGCGTTTGCAGTCCTCTTTAAATTTTTTAACACTTAAATTTCTACTCGCCTTTAATTTACCTTTAAGTAACTCAGAGTCTAATTGAACTTGGGACATGCGAATCACTTCCTTTTCCTTAAAACAATAATAATTTCCAAGGTTATTTCGTTCTAATCCGTGGATCTACCCAGCCATACATCACATCCACAATTAAGTTAACTAGTAAAAACATTGCACCAAAAACCAATACTGCTGACTGTACAATCGGATAGTCCCTTGCTAGTACGGATTCAAAAATTAAACTACCTAAACCAGGAAGTGCAAAAATTGATTCAAGTACAACCGTTCCTCCAAGTAAATAACCGACTTGTAAGCCGATTAATGTAATAACCGAAACTAACGAATTTCTAAGTGCATGCTTAAAAATGACAATTCTTTCTCTAGCACCTTTTGCGCGAACTGTACGGATAAATTCAGAATGAAGTACTTCCAAAACAGCCGACCTTGTCATTCGTACAATGCTTGCACTTAAAGTAATCGCCAAACAGATAGCAGGTAAAATCATTTGCTGTAAATTGACCATTGGATTTTCTGCAAATGATTGGAAACCTAAAGGAGGAATCCAATTTAAAGCTAATGAAAGAACCGTAAGGAGAACGAGGCCTAACCAAAAGTTTGGGATTGATAAACCACTAACAGAAAATATTTTTAAAAAATGATCAATCCACGTATTTTGTTTAACTGCTGAGATAACTCCAATTGGAATACCAATTAAGATTGCTAGTATAATGGACATTATCGCTAACTGGATTGTAACGGGTAATCGATCTACAATAATTTGAGAAACTTCCTGACCCGACCATAATGAATTTCCTAAATCCCCTTGTACAGCTTTTGTTACCCAATCTGTCAACTGCCCCAATATACTTTTATCTAACCCCATCTCGGCTTTCATCGCATCCATTTGTTCAGCTGTTGCGCCAGAGTTTGCTAACTGAAGTGTAACGACATCACCAGGTACGGCCCGCATAATGATGAAAATGAATGCCGTCATGATAAATAGAACGAATATTCCGAAAATAAGTCTCCTAATGATATACTCAACCATTTCCTAGCTCCTCTCCATACAGATGACATGAAACGGTATGTCCTTTCGCTATCGATTTCAATTCTGGCTTTGTATGTTTACAAATTTCCATCGCAGCTGGACATCGAGTATGAAATTTGCAACCAGTTGGCGGATTTGATGGGCTCGGTACTTCACCGCTTAAAATGATTCGTTCTGGCTCGATATTAGGATTTGGAACAGGTACTGCCGAAATTAGAGCTTTTGCATATGGATGTAACGGTTTTTTAAATAGCGTAACTGAATCGGTTACTTCGACAATTTCTCCTAAATACATAACAGCAATTCGATCCGATATATATTTCACTACGTTCAAATCATGGGATATAAATAAGTAGGATAATCCTAGTTTTAGTTGTAAGTCTTTCAATAAGTTTAAAATTTGTGCTTGAACGGATACATCCAATGCCGAAACAGCTTCATCACAAATTAATAAATCTGGTTCTGTTGCTAAAGCACGAGCAATTCCAATTCTTTGCCGTTGTCCTCCTGAAAATTGGTGGGGAAATTTATGCATATCCTCTCTTGACAGACCAACTATTTCAAGTAATTCCGCTACTCTTTCACGCTTTTTATTTCCTTTTGCAATGTTATGAACTTCCAAAGGTTCTCCTATAATATCTAAAATTGTCATTCGCGGATTTAATGAACTATAGGGATCTTGAAAAACAAATTGAATTCTTTTTCTCAGTCCTTTTCGTTCTTTACGATGTGCTGTTGCTAGTTGTTTCTGATCGAAGGTTACTTCACCATCCGTAGAATCGATTAGACCTGTAATTAACCGACCGACCGTTGATTTTCCGCATCCTGACTCTCCAACAAGTCCAAGAACTTCCCCTTTGTAAATATCGATTGAAACGCCATCAACTGCTTTTACATGACCGACCGTTCTTGATAGTATTCCTTTTGTAATCGGAAAGTGCTTTTTCAAGTTGTTTACTTGTAATAGTATTTGTTTATTATTTAAATGTTCATTTTCTTCAAAGATCGCTTCATTGTCTTCGATTGTGGGAAATTCCCACTTTTCTGCAGTTGTCGGATCTGCCTTCCAACATTTACTTACTCGATTTTCTTTTAATTCAAAAAGTGGTGGTTCTTCATTTTTGCATTTATCTGTTGCCAAAGGACAGCGGGGGTGAAATCGACATCCGGAAGGAATATCTCTTAAACTAGGAACATTTCCTTTAATCGTTTGCAATCGACGGTTACGATCTGTATCGATTTTTGGGATGCTTTGTAGTAAAGCTTGTGTATAAGGATGTTCTGGGTGATTAAATAAATCCTTCACATTCGATTGTTCCACAACTTGACCTGCATAAACGACGACAACTTTGTCAGCCATTTCCGCTACTACACCTAAATCGTGGGTTACTAGTATAATTGCTGTTCCAAATTGGGATTGTAAATCTTTTAATAATTGCATAATTTGAGCTTGAACTGTTACATCAAGAGCAGTTGTCGGCTCATCAGCAATAATTAAGTTTGGTCGGCAAGCAAGGGCTATCGCAATCATGACTCTCTGTCTTTGTCCCCCTGATAATTGATGAGGATATGCATTAATTCGGCTTTCAGGATCAGGGAGTCCAACTAATTTTAATAGTTCGAGGGCACGGTCTTTATATTCTTTTTTACTTAAGTCTTCATGAATTTTAATCGTTTCAATAATTTGATCACCAATCGTATATACCGGATCTAAGCACGTCATCGGATCTTGAAAAATCATGGCAATTTCGTTTCCTCTAATTTTTCGAATATCATCATTACTTAAATCTTTTAAATTTAAATCGTTGTATAAAATCTTTCCGGATGTAACTTCTCCGTTACGATCTAATAATCTTAAAATGGATAATGCGGACACACTTTTTCCAGATCCTGATTCACCAACAATAGCAACCGTTTCTCCTTTAGATATACTAAATGAAACGCCATCAACCGCTTCCAAATTTGCCGTTCGGGTTTTAAAAACTGTTTTCATTTCTTCCACTTGTAATAGTGAAGGCGTTTTATTGACCAATCGAATCCTTCCTCCTTTCATGTATATTGAAAGATACTTATTTTTCTACCGGGAACTCTGCAAATTGTTCTCTTAACTTTGTTTTGAGTATTTTACCTACTCCATTTCGAGGGAGTTCGTTAATAAAAACAACATGACGGGGAGTTTTATATTTTGCTAAGTTTTTTTGGCAATACGCGATTATATCTCCTTCACTTACTGTTGCTCCATCTTTTTTTACGATGCAAGCAAGAATTTCTTCCCCCATTCTTTCTGAAGGAATACCGATCACGGCAGCTTCTAAAACCTCTTCGTGTTTAACAAGTAATTCCTCTAAATCTCGTGGATAAATATTAAAGCCACCACGAATAATTAAATCCTTTTTACGGTCAACAATATACAAATAACCTTCTTCATCCACTTTTGCCATATCGCCAGTATGGAGCCATCCATTTTGTAATGCTTTTTTCGTAGCTTCTTCATTTCGGAAATAACCAGGCGTCACATTATCACCTTGAACGAGCAACTCTCCCACTTCTCCAACCGCTAATTCATTGCCTTTTTCATCAACAATTTTAATTTTTACACCTGGCATTGGAATTCCAACAGAACCTTCTTTAATCGGCATGTCATTTCGTTGTGATGCTACACCTGGTGAAGCTTCTGATAATCCGTAGGCATCCCGCACTTCAGCTCCAAACTTTTCTTTAAATTTATGGCGTAAACTAACAGCAAGAGCAGCGGAACCTGAACCTACTGTCTCCAAACTCGATAAATCATAATTAGCTGCATTCGGGTGATATACCATCGCATGAATCATCGCAGGAACTGCTGCGAAGGATTTTACTTTATACTTTTCGATTACTTTAAATACTTCTTCTGCATCAAACTTTGAAAAAATGACAACCGAACTTCCAAGTAAAAACATGCTATTCATAATGCCAAACCCGTAAATATGTGCTAACGGTAGTACGCCAATTGTCGTACCTCTTGTTTCGTCATCTCTAAGGGATACACCAGACATCGAATTGGCATACAAATTTTTATGGGTTAACATAACCCCTTTTGGTACACCCGTAGTACCAGATGTATATAAAATAACGGCAACATCCGTTTCTTCCATCTCCAACGGCTCGTTTTTAATGATTGATCTATTTGCGAGGGCGCTTTCCCATTCAATAACCTCAATATCTACTTGTTCGATTTCAATATTTTCTCGTTGATTAATACATATGATTTTTGGTTTATTAGCCAAATCTGTTGAGGCGTTAATAATCTTCGTTAATAAGGTTGATGCAGTAATAACAGCTTTCGCTTCTGAATTTTTTAGAATAAAATTTATTTCATTCTCATGTAGTAAATACATGACGGGGACGATTATTGCTCCTGCTCCTAGCACTCCTTGATAAGAAAAAATGACTTCCGGACAATTTGGCATACATATGAGTACACGATCCCCTTTTTCAATTCCAAGGGAACGAATTAAACTAGAAACTTTTGATGAAATCATTTCTGTATCAATGTTTGTATAAATTTTGTCATGATAATATAGAAGATCATACTCACCAAACTTATTAATATTTTCTTTCAGCAATTCAGTTAGTAGCATGTTATCCTCCTATTAATGATTTACTATTTTCATAGTTAATAATTTAACTAGAAAACGTTTTCAATTTTCTTTAGCCACACATGAAACAAGTGATTCAATAGAGATGCCGTTTCCCTATTGATTATGCTTTTTTTGTTTGAAGATTTTGTTGATGAGTAGTGATGTATGTTATACCTAAAAGTAAAGCGGTAATAATCGCCGAAGTAACAAAAGGACCAGATATAAAGAGTGTAAAAATCCATCCACCCCAAAGTGGACCAAGTATTCTTCCTAAACTATCCATTGAATGTTGTAAGCCCATGGTAATACCTTGCCCCATTTCATTTTGTTTGGATAACATAGCAGTCGTAGTCGGTCGAACTAATGCCTGCCCTAAACCAGTTAATGTACAACCGAATATTACTGCCCAAACGTATGGAGAAAAACTGATAAAACCATAACCAACAATGACAATGACTAGGCCAATTTTACATATTTTTTCTTCATCTAAATATTCGTAAATTTTATTTAGGAAAAAGAATTGAACGATTACGGACATTCCCGCTTGAGCGCTAAAGGCTAAACTAACAAATAATGAAGACGCATCAAATTTCGCAATCATAAAATAGCCAAGCAGTCCAAAAAAACTAGAAGCGGCAATGGATAAGCCGAGAATAATTGTATAGTGATTCCAATAGCCTGTTTTAGTGATCATTCCGATCGACTTCCAAAGGGACAGTGTATCTCTTTCTTCTTTTAATCTGTTTTCTTCGTCGTTTATTACAGCAGATTCTTTGATGAACCACCATGCAAAGGGTAACGTAATAAGTGCTAAAGAACCTGCAATGATAAATGGTACCATTACTCCTAATGGGGAAAATACACCTCCAATTGCAGGACCACAAAGAAAACCAAGCCCATTAACGGCCCCCATTTTCGCGATTGCTTTGCTTCGATGCATCTTTTCTGTCTGGTCAGCTACCATCGAATAAGCAGCAGGTTGGGCACCTGATGATAGTGCAGCACCAATCAGCCTTACAAGTACTAATTGCCAATAGTTTTGAGCAAAGATTAATAGTAAAAAAGCGATTCCAAACCCAAATACTCCGAATATTAATACAGGTTTTCTCCCTATTCTATCCGCTAAACGTCCCCATAAAGGTGCAGTAATCAATTGGGAAATGGCCCAAATAATAATTAAAGATGACATTTGTACAGATGAGAGATGTAAGTCGTCAGCTAAAAATGGTAATGTAGGAAGTACTATTCCATAACCTGTCATCGTCAAAAACATAATGAATCCTAGTAAAAAGAACGCCTTCCTATCCATCATAATTTTCATCTTCTTTCTAATTAATAAAAAGGAAACGGAAGGAGGGATTCTTCCGTTTAAACTCTCATAACAATTGATCGAAACCTATTTCATTTTATGGATTCATTACGTAATCACTTGAAAATAAGGTAGTACAAAATCTTCTTCCACTTCTTTAAATATGATCGAAACTCGTTTATCTACCTTAATTTCGTTGTAATCCCCTATAATTCTTGTCATCATTCGAACGCCTTCATCAAGCTCCACTATTCCGACTGTATAAGGCGTCTCTCCTTTGAATGGTCCATATCCTTGATGGACAGTGGTAAAACTGTATATTGTTCCCGTACCATTTGCTTCAAGCCAATTGATATTATCTGAAAAACAATGGGGACAAATTGAGCGCGGATAAAAGATAGACTTTTGGCAATCCCCACATTGTTGTATAAATAGTTTTTTATCTTTTAATCCATTCCAATAAGGTCTAGATTCGTCATCGATCCCGGATTTAATTAAATCTTTTATCAATTTAATCCCTCCCTAAAATGACCGTAGAAGTAGAAGAAAGCACTCCTCCAGTTCCGTGGACTAATGCAATTTTTGCGTCATCTACTTGACGAGCATTACATTCTCCTCGGAGTTGTCTCACTGCCTCTATTAGTAAAAAGATTCCATACATTCCTGGATGGCAATAAGACAATCCGCCACCATTGGTATTCATCGGGAAATCACCACCTGGGGCCGTTCGTTGTCCACTGACAAATGCGCCTCCTTCCCCAGGTTGACAAAATCCTAATGCCTCCAAAGTTAATAAAACTGTAATCGTGAAAGAATCATAAATTTCAGCTACATCAATTTCATGATGAGATATTCCTGCCATTTCAAAAGCAGCTTTACCAGATTCCCGTGCACTCGTCATGGTCAAATCTGGCATGTTTGTAATGGTATTATGGGAATGGGACTCCCCATGACCTAAAATCCAAACAGGTTTTTTCTTTAATGTTGAAGCTACTCTGTTGGAAGCAACGATCACCGCTCCTCCACCATCCGAAACTAAGCAGCAATCCAATAAATGAAGTGGTTCCGCTATAAGACGGGAATTAAGTACGTCTTCTATTTCAATCGGCTCTCTCATGTAAGCCTTTTCATTTAAAGTAGCCCATTTTCTTGTTGCCACAGCAATTTCAGCTAACTGTTCTGATGTGGTACCGTATTGATGCATATGTCTCGTTGCCGCTAATGCATATGCTCCTACTGGAGTAGGAAGACCATATGGAATTTCATATTGCGCAGTTAACGGCGATTGAAAACTTGAATTAGCTGGTTTTGTTCGATTCGTGCTTCCGTACGTAATAAGGGCAACGTCGAATAAACCTGCTTTTATCCCAGCTGCCGCATGGCCAACATGGGCTTCAAAAGAAGAGCCACCTATATTCGTTGAATCGGTATACTTAGGTTGAATACCTAAATATTCAGCTAACATTAAATTAGGTGCCCATGCCCAATTTCCGGCAGTAAATATGGCATCCACATCATGTTTTGTTAACCCAGCGTCCTCTAATGCTAACTTGGCAGCTTGTGCTTGTAGCTGTAATACGTTTTTACCTGGCGTTTTTCCTAAATCAGATTCAGCCACCCCAACAATTGCTGCTACTCTTTCCGATTTCATTGCCTTCTCCCCCTTTCTAAAGGGTAACTCTAGAAAAATAGAAGTTTACTAACTAACCGGATAGTATTTTGAGTTGAAAAAAAACTGACTGGTTAGTATTTTGGAAAAAAATAAGAACTGACTGGATAGTATGTTTTGCTTATTTTTACTTAAAATATCCGTCTGTTAGAAAATTAAAGAAGTTCTCCCACTTTCACGTGACCTTTAAGTATATTACGTGCAATCGTACGGCGTTGAATTTCATCAGTACCTTCAAAAATGCGATAAAGTCTTAACTCACGATACCAGCGTTCGATTGGCAACTCCTTTGTATAACCCATACCACCATGAATTTGTAAAACACGATCTACTACTTGGTTCGCCATAATAGCTCCGTTTAATTTCGCCATGGAAGATTGGTGACGAGCATCCATTCCATTCTCAGCCATCCAAGCAGCTCTAAATACAATCCATTTTGCTGCTTCGATTTCAACAGCTGAATCTGCAATCATCCATTGAATTGCTTGACGTTCAGCAATTGGTTTACCAAATGTAATACGCGTTTTTGAATAATCAATTGCCATTTGTAGTAATCGTTCTGCTGCTCCAATGGCTCCTGCAGGGATCATATAGCGACCTTGGCCGATCCATTGCATACCAAGATTAAAGCCTTGACCTAATTCACCTAAAATATTTTCTTCTGGGACTCTAACATTATCAAAAATTAGCGTAGCTGGTCCCCATTCACCCATCGTGTGAATTGGCTCCGATTCCCAACCCATTTCTCTGTCTACAAGGAAACAAGTAACACCACCATTGGCCCCTTTTTCTTTATCCGTTACTGCAAAAACCATCGCAAAATCTGCTTCGTTTCCATTCGTAATAAATACTTTTTCACCATTTAAAACCCAATGGTCCCCGTCTTTTACAGCTTGCATTTGAATACTTCTTGCATCAGATCCTGCACCTGGCTCAGTCAATGCAAAACATGAACGTCTCTCACCATTGATAGTAGGGATTAAATATTTTTGTTTCTGTTCTTCATTACATAAATATAAAATGTTGTCTGCTGAACCTCCGAAGTTAAAAGGTACAAAAGTTCTTCCTAATTCCATTGCAATTAACACAGACATAATTGGACCTAAATTTGCCCCACCATATTCTTCAGGTGTATTAATACCCCAGAATCCGATCTCTTTAGCTTTATCCCGTAATTCTTTCACTTTTTCCCGTGAAATGCCTGGTCTGCCTTCTCTTTCATTTTTCAAAACTTCTTGCTCTAGCGGCTTTAATTCTTTGTTAACAAAATCTCTAACTGTTTTTTGAATCATTTTTTGTTCATCTGTTAAAGTAAAATCCATAAATGACATCTCCTTATTGTTTAATTGAGTAATGTTGTCTAAAAAATTGTCAATCATTGTTCACAATTATTTAGAATACTCAGTTATCTAACGGTATGTGTATAGTACCTTACATATGCAGAAAAAATTAAAGCGTTTTCAAAATGTAAATGGGAGAAATAATAAGCAGTCAAAACTAATCATTTAATACTGACAGGATGATTGTAGTGAATGAATATACCTATACATCTTGGTGTCATGTTTTAAAAGTTTTAAAAAAAGTAGGTAAAACCTCTTTATTAAAAGGTTTTACCTACTAATGTAACTTTGTTCTTACTTGATGATTTTATATTCATCGATAACTTGTCCGGTGATTACATCAAAAGTTGTAAAAGTAAATGTATTGTCTGTAACTTCTACATTGGAATAGGATGGGTTATAATTTTGACTTCTTAATGCTGTATAAAATGCAGCGTCATCTTTCCAATGATAATATTTACTACCGGAAGAGGAATTACTTGTTAAATAAAGTACAACTGTTGGATCTTTGACTGTGTTTTCGGACACAAAATTTTGTTCAAATAATGGTTGATTGGCTTCCATTTGATAAGTACGGACATAACCGTGATCATGCCCCATTAATACGACATCAATGTCGTTTTCATCAAAAACAGGTACTAATTTTTCACGACGTTCCAGCACATCACGATCATATTTATGACTATTTTCGCTATAAATCGAGTGGTGCAAAACAACAAATTTCCAATTTACATCAGGATTTGCAGCGACTGTTTCTTCAATAAATTGAGCATGTTCTTCGTTATTACGATTGTTGCTATTTAAAACGATAAATAAAGCATCATTATATAGATAAGAATAATCTCCACCTGCACTCGTTGCGCCTAACGTGGATTCATTTGGAACATTAAAGTGACTAGCATATGTTGCTGAATTATCATGATTACCTACGGTTGTTTGAATTGCATATTGTTTTATTTCATCTGGAGAAAAGTAAGCCTCATATTCTTCTTCATTATTAGATTTGTTTACTTGATCCCCTGCTGATATTAAAAAATCGGTTGCTGGAAATTGGTCTAAAGCAATATCTAAAGTTGTTTGCCAAGCTTGTCCATCGGCTACAATGTTTCCACTTGAACCGATTTGTGGATCACCGAAGAATAAAAAGTTAAAATCGTCATCTCCTCCTACGGTAAATGTATAAGTTTCACTCCAATTCCCTTCACCATCACCAAATCGATAGTTATAAGTTGTATTTTCTTTTAATCCAGTAATCATTGCTTCATGGCTAGATTCACCACTAGTAGCTTCCTCTAATGTGGCTTCAATTGTTTTTGTTTTCCCTTTAGGGAACTTTTGTCCATTCCCGTTATTTGCTTTTGCTATTTGAATAACACCTGGTTTGTCTGTAGTGGCAGTATACCAATTAAAAGTACGTTGAGATTCATCCGCTCCAACCGAAAAGGCAATATCAGAAACTTCAAAAGTACTGTTATGTACGTTCGCTGCTTCTACTGTTGCACTCGTTGTTGATAGAGAAGCTGGAAGTAAGATAGCGGATGTTGCTAGAACAGTCATTATTTTTCTTTTTGCTCTACTAGATAAATTGTTGATCAATTTGAATCACTCCTAAATTCCATTTAGTAATCTTTCAACTAAATCGTAACTTTCCATTGTTAAGTTACTTTTTAACATTTGTAAAGATATCCCTCTTTTAGAATAAAGGGTAAATGGTAATAGGTATCCTGTGGGTATAAAGTGATGTTTGATCATGAAGTTTTCTATAAATCTAGTAAGTAACAATAAATATTTTAAAAGATGATTATACATTTTCATTATTGAATGAGAGAACCTCATAAAATGAAAACTATGTAATACCTATAAAATTTTTAGTTATATTTTTATAGAGGTTTTCTATAATAAATATAACTTTGAGAACACCAATAAGGGGTTATCGGATTACAATGAAATTGTGCTAAAACAAATGTGTTGGATGAAAAACGCTAATAAAAAACTGTACTTGACTTGGACTAAGGGCTAAAGCTCTTAAAAATAATGCATTTTGTGCTGTCAAAGCTAATTCAGATTGAGCGGGAACAATTTCTTCCACTAAAATTTCTGCATCGTCTTCTAAGCATACTAAAACATCATTGTCTGATAAATTTTTGGCAATCACGGTCATTAATAGTGGCGAACGCATGGGATTGGCAGGAGCTGCGTAAATGAGGGTATAATCTTGTCGAATCTTTACTTCTTCTTGAATTTCCTCTTCATAAAAAGATGATTCATTGAACTGCAATGTATCATCATCTTCAGAAATTACTACTTTTTCAATAATCAACTTTTCTTCTGCCCCTACAGTTGCTTCCACACAAAATTTTTGACTAATAATAAGGGAATTTCGATCAAAAATAACTTCACTTTCAATTCGGTTTGGATGTCTTTCTTCGTTTCCTTCATAATTAGCTTTACGCTCTGGTCCCATTTTATCACCTTCCTTCCATACTAGTAGATGTCGTAAAGAAGCTTATTGGAAGGGCATATAAATTAAAAAAAATGATTTTGATTGGTAAGAACCATTTATTGCTAAGTATTTCGAATTACATTTCGACCAAAATACACATAAGGGGTGAATTCGATGGCGAAAAAAGAAAAAACAACATTCCGTAAAGAAAAGAAACCGAAGAAACATAACAGTCGTGAAGAAATTTCACAAGAACAAAATTTTGAAAGAGCTTTAAAGAAAATTGAATTTCAAGATAACAAAACGAATGATTAATGGAATATCATTTTATAATAGAAAAATATCCTTATTTTGAGCAAATGCTAATAAATTGAAATATAACAGCTAAATGATATTATATTGCAGAGCAATTTGTTTTTCCTTCTTTAAAAAGTGCTTTTAAACGATTAAATTATTATATCAAGAAAATCTTTTTTGCAGTTAAGATCTCTTTTTCAAGAGATCTTTTTTAATTTTCTCCGATATTTTCTCCCTTTTATATCCTTTATTTCTCCTATTCATCCATATATCCCCTTTTCTGATGGGAACTAGATAAATATTGAACTTTCCGTGTCTAACTGGTGGACTACTGGTGAACTTTTCGTGAATAACTTATGAATGGATTATGAACGTTACGTGAAATACGGGTTTTAGTGATTCCTTTTTTAATCAATTTTATTAGAATAGTAATAGAGTTGATGGAAGTAACACCAGTGTTGTTCTAACAACAATAAAGGGAAGGTGAATATTGAAATGATAAAAAAATGGACATTTCTAACGTCCGTAATGGCACTTCTTCTCATTCTTACAGGTTGTGAACCTCTTTTAGTTTTAGACCCTAAAGGACCACAGGCTGAGAGACAAGCAAGTGACATTATGTTGTCAATTGGCATTATGGCAGTTATCGTCATTGTTGTCATGGTGATGTTAGGCTATATATTAATTAAGTACCGAGCTTCAAAACAAAGTGAGGATTATGAACCACCTCATCTTGAAGGGAATAAATGGGTAGAAGCAATTTGTGTAGGTATACCTGTATTGATTGTTGCTTACTTATCATTTGTTTCCGTACAAAGTAACTATATAGTTGAATCTGCACCAGAAGGTTACGAAGAACAAGAACCTTTAGTGATTTACGCTTCTTCTTCTAACTGGAAATGGCATTTTAGTTATCCTGAACAAGGGGTAGAAACAGTTAACTACCTTTATATTCCGACGGATCGTCCAATTGAATTTAAACTTTATTCATATGGACCTATTACAAGTTTCTGGATTCCACAACTTGGTGGTCAAAAATATGCGATGTCCGATATGGTCACAACATTACATTTAGCTGCTGATAGTCCTGGTGAATTCATGGGACGAAATGCTAACTTCAGTGGTAAAGGTTTCGCAGAAAATACATTTAATGTAACAGCCATGTCTCAAGATGATTTTGATGAATGGGTTGATGAAGTACACGAAACAGCTGAACCACTTACAGAAAGTGAATTCCAACAATTATTAGAACCAGGTCATCTTGGACAAATGACTTTCACTGGTACTCATTTAGAATTTAGTCCTGCTCCAGAACACAATCATGGAACAAATACGGATTCTGATACAAATGCAGAATCTGAAGATCATTCATCTCATCACGAACATCATTCAACAGATGAATCGGAGCACACAGACCATAGCGGTCACTAATAATGAAATGATAAAAACTAGTTATTCACTAGTTTCTACTCTTGAAAGGAGAAAAAAGGATGGAATTCTTTGAACGATTTGCCATACCTCATCCAAGTCCAGCTATTTATGCCTCAATGGTAGCCATTGCTGTAGTTAGTATTGGTATTGTTGTGGGCTTAACATATTTCAAAAAATGGGGCTATTTATGGCGCGAATGGCTAACTACTGTCGACCATAAAAAAATCGGTATTATGTACTTAATTTCTGCCCTACTAATGTTATTCCGAGGTGGAGCTGACGCAATTATGATGCGTGCTCAGCTTGCAACACCTGATGCAAAATTATTAGATGCACAACACTATAATGAAATTTTCACAACACACGGGGTTGTCATGATTATGTTTATGGCAATGCCATTTATCTTCGCGTTTATGAACTTAATTGTGCCTTTACAAATTGGTGCGCGTGACGTAGCGTTCCCACGTTTGAATGCACTTAGCTTCTGGTTATTCTTTGTAGGGGCGATGTTATTTAATATTTCATTCGTAATCGGTGGTTCACCAGATGCTGGCTGGACTTCTTACTTCCCTCTTGCTGGGAATGATTTCAGTGAATCTGTTGGAACAAACTATTACATGTTAGCTCTTCAAATCTCAGGTATTGGTTCTTTAATGACGGGTATTAACATGTGTACAACAATCTTAAAAATGAGAGCACCCGGCATGACATTAATGAAAATGCCAATGTTTACATGGTCTGCTTTCATTGCGAATATCATTATTGTTTTTGCTTTCCCAGTTTTAACAATTGCATTATTAATGGGAACTACTGACCGATTATTCGGTACGCATTTCTTTGCTACAACTAACGGTGGTATGGATATGCTTTGGGCGAACTTCTTCTGGATTTGGGGACACCCTGAAGTATATATCTTAATTTTACCTGCCTTTGGTATTTACAGTGAAATTATTTCAACATTCTCTCGCCGTAATTTATATGGATATAAATCCATGGTAGCGTCAATGGTGTTAATCTCCCTACTATCATTCTTAGTATGGACTCACCACTTCTTTACAATGGGTCAAGGTGCACTAACTAACAGTATCTTCTCAATTACGACGATGGCGATCGCAGTACCAACAGGGGTTAAAATCTTTAACTGGCTATTTACAATGTGGAAAGGGAAAATTCGCTTTACCGTCCCAATGCTTTATTCTGTAGCATTTATCCCACTATTTACAATTGGTGGGGTTACAGGGGTTATGCTTGCGATGTCTGCAGCGGATTACCAATACCACAATACAATGTTCTTAGTTGCCCACTTCCATAATACGATTATTCCTGGTGTTGTTTTCGCGATGCTAGCTGGGTTAACTTATTACTGGCCAAAATTCTTTGGTTTCATGTTAAATGAAAAAATCGGAAAATCTACTTTCTGGTTATTAACAGTTGGTTTCGTTCTTGCCTTCTTCCCAATGTATATCACTGGTTTAGACGGTCAAGCACGTCGTATGTACACTTATTCAGAAGCAACTGGATTCGGACCATTAAACATGGTGTCATTTGTTGGTGCGGCTTTAATGGCAATCGGATTCGTTACAATCGTATACAATGTTTATTACAGTTATAAAAACTCGCCAAGAAATATTGGCAGTGACCCATGGGATGCTCGTTCATTAGAATGGGCGACACATACACCAGTACCAGAGTATAATTTTGCTAGAATTCCTCAAATTAGTTCAAGCGAAACATTCTGGGATTCTAAGAAAAATGGTCATCAATTATTTAAAGGTGAACTGAAAGAAATTCATATGCCAAATAATAGTGGTGTACCATTCATTATGGGTGTTATTTTCTTCATCGCCGGATTCTCATTCGTCTTTGCATTATGGGTTCCAGCAGTGATTGCTTTAATTGGTATTTTAGTTTGTCTTGCTCTTCGTTCCTTCGAACAAGATCACGGACGCCATATTTCAGTTGAAGAAATTAAAGAAACAGAAGCTAAAATTGGAGGTGCTAAATAATGAAAATTGACCAATCGCAACCTCTTGAATATAGTACAGATCAAAATCAGTTAAATATTTTAGGCTTTTGGATTTTCCTTGGAGCAGAAATTATGCTCTTTGCTACCCTATTTACAGCTTATTTCACATTACAAGGACGTACGGGTTCTGGACCAACACCTGGTGAGATTTTTGAAATCACTCCAGTTTTGATTGAAACGATCGTTTTATTAACAAGTAGTTTTACAATCGGACTTGGTGTTCATGCAATGAGACTTGGTCGTAAAAATGCGATGCTCACATTCTTTGGCATTACCCTACTACTTGGGCTAGTTTTCTTAGGAGTAGAGATATTTGAGTTTACTCATTATTACCATGTTGGTGCCACTTATCAAACAAGTGCCTTTACAGCTGCTTTATTAACAACACTTGGTACCCATGGAGCGCACGTAACGTTAGGTTTATTCTGGGGATTATTCATAATGATTCAAGTGAAAAAACGTGGAATAAATCCTGCAACAGCAAATAAATCATTTATCTTCTCTCTTTACTGGCATTTCTTAGATGTTGTTTGGATCTTCATTTTCAGCTTCATCTATTTGAAAGGAATGATGTAATATGAAAGAATTATTTCCTGCTAAACAAGTGATGGGCTTTGTCTTTTCGTTGATCCTAACAGCTGTCGCTTTACTTGTTTACTTCACAGATATGTCATTTCATATGGGTATGACCATTCTTTTAGTAACAGCATTTATTCAAGCATTTTTACAACTCGTTGTATTTATGCATGCTGGTGAATCTGAAGATGGTAAGTCAATTTATACGAATATCCTTTATGGAATCATCATTGCAGTTGTTACTGTATTTGGATCGTTATTAATTTTAATATGGGATATGTAAGGATTTCAGGAGCTCGACTTTCGATAGTCGGGCTCTTTTTTATGTAACTTTTTTATTTATTGTGTTTTTAACTAATCCGTTTCCTATTAAAATCAATTTAATTTACTCCCTCACCTGTCAATGCTATGATTTGCATACAAACTTCCATAGGAGATGATTTATTTGGTAAATAAAATTATGTTAAATGACCGAGTTATTCATGTAGATAAATATAATGAAGAAAATGATTCAGGTTTACATAAGATTTTTATTGAGTTCAAGGTGACGAGTGAGGATTATCATGATATTGCAGTGCTGCTCTATGAAGGGACATTTGATGTAAACGTACCGGAACAGAATTTAGTTTTTAGAGGGACAATTCAACAATATTCCACATCCATTACGAACTTATACGAAGAAGGTCAAGTGGGTGTCTATAAATTAACGTTAGTAGAAGTAAAGAATTAGAAAAGAGGTTCCAAAATGAAGTTAAGTATTTTAGATCAATCACCGATTTCATCCATTCAAACAGCACAGGATGCCTTGATTGAATCGATGAAGCTTGCTCAATTAGGAGAAGCACTAGGCTATACGCGTTATTGGATTGCTGAACACCATGATTTGCCTGGACTCGCTTGTTCAGCTCCAGAAGTAATGCTTAGTTTTATTGGGGCGCATACGAATCATATACGAATTGGTGCCGGTGCGGTTTTACTGCCCCACTATAAACCTTATAAAGTAGCTGAAGTTTTCAATATGCTTTCTACTTTATTTCCAAATCGAATTGATATTGGGATTGGTCGTTCTCCTGGTGGTTCTGCTGAAGCAACGAATGCTTTGAACGATAACTTTTTACAAAAGGTTTATCAAATACCACAATTAGTGGAAGAATTACTCCATTTCTTACATCAGGATTTTCCAACAGTGCACGAATTTTCGAAAATATCAGCCATTCCTATACCTGAAGCCACTCCCCTACCATGGATGTTAGGGACAAGTGAAAAAAGTGCCCTTCTTGCTGCACAAAATGGATTAGCTTATGCTTTTGGGCAATTCATGAGTGAAGAAGATGGTACGCAAATTTTAGCCGCGTATCGCGAATCTTTCCAACCGAAGAACAATGGCCAAACTCCACAAGTATTAATTACTGTTCCTATCATTTGTGCGGAAACAACTGAAAAAGCTGAGGAAATTGCTTTAAGTAGTTTAATTTGGCAATTGTTAATTGATAAAGGAAAAGGACAAACAATCCCATCAATTGAAGAAGCTAAACAGTATAACTTGAGTGAAAAAGAAACTGACAAGCTTTCTAACATAAAGAAGAAAATGATAATTGGTAATCCGAAAGAAATAAAGGATTCTTTCCTTCAACTTCAATCTAAATATAAAGTAGATGAAATAATGATCTTAACGATTACTCATTCTCCAGAGGACCGTGCGAACTCATATAAGCTCATTGCTGAAGAAGTATTATCTTAACTATTTAAAAAAACCTTCAAACATAACGTTTGAAGGTAAAAACAAATCCTTTTAATGTGAGCTTTTTAAAGAATCTTAGTCAAGACGATGATATGAATTCACTTCTATACAAAGTTTCCCTAAATAATGTTTTTGAAGTGCTTCATGAGCCTTATAAGCATCTTTCAAAGCAAAAATTCCACTTATATGAACAGTAATATTATTTAGAATGATATGACGGTGAAGACGTGTAATTATCTCCGGGTCGGGTTCCCCGTGATATCCTGTAGCTTCAACTTCTTCAGGTATATTCAATTCAGGATAGATTCCATAAGGATATACGATTCGTCCTCCTTTGCGGAGACAATTCACGGCAGTATTAGCTGCCTCTCCACCTGCTGTAATAATAGCAGCATCAAATCCCGACGGTGAAAATTCCATTGCCAAGGTGAAGATATCGTCCTCTTTGCCATTAATAACAGCCTTACAACCAAGACTCTTCAATAATTCGACTCCATCTTTACCCGATGCAATAGCAAATACTTGAGCTCCCATTGTCTTTGCCAATTGTACGGCGATATGTCCAACTCCTCCACTGGCACCGAAAATAAGAATAGTCTCTCCTTGGGATAGTCATAATACATCCTCCAGTCCCCGTAAAGCAGTAATTCCTACACCTGATATTACAGCTGCCTCTTGCATAGTTAACCCTTTTGGAATTTTGCGTACATACTTGGCATTGACAACTGTATATTCCGCATAAAAGCCACCCTTAGGATTCAAAAAGGCAGGTGTGTAAATCTCATCTCCCAAATCAACACTTGTTACCTTCTCCCCTTTAGCTATTACAATCCCTGAACCTTCAGAACCGAGTATATAAGGAAATTCTGGATTCATATCAAACAGTTTTGCATAACCGCCCTGTCGTTCGAATATATCCCATTCCCCAACACCGGCATAGGCAACTTCAATCAACACCTCTTCTTGTCCTAGTTTAGGCATATTCATCTCTTGATAAATCAGTTCTTCCGGACCACCAAATCTATGGAGCACGGCAGCATTCATTACATTTGGAATATTACCCATAATTACCTCCTCAAATAGATAAATTTACTTCTTGCAAAGTTAAACTTATCATAATAACATGACAATAATTGACATGTTATTACCGAAAGAGGAGTGAATTTTTTGTCTAAAACAAAACTACTATTCAAACTCATTATGTATGTTAATGCAAAACGTCAATTTACCGCTCAAGATGTTGCTTATGAGTTCAATATCTCTTTACGAACAGCACATCGATATCTTGCAGAACTAAATGAGATGGGTGTCCCTCTCTATACAGAATCTGGACGTAACGGTGGTTATCGCGTTTTAGACAATCGGATATTGCCACCTATTCTTTTCAATGAGCATGAAGCCTTTGCAATTTTCTTTACTTTTGAATCGTTAAAATACTACCAATCCATTCCTTTTGAAATTGATATTAAAGAGGTTTCCAACAAACTTTATACATCGCTTACTCCCGATATGAAAAGAAAAGTGGATAAACTTTCTTCAGTATTAGCCTTTTGGAATATAAAAAGAGATTTACCTTCGTCCTATCTTCAAGACATCATTGAATCGGCTTTAGAAAAACAAATCGTACAAATTGCATATTTTTCAAAATCGCAATCTTCCATTAAAGAAATAGTTCCTCTCGGTACCTACGCTTATAACGGCTTTTGGTATATTCCCGGGTTTGATCTAACTATTGGCGAGATAAGATTGTTCAGAATGGATCGAATTCAATCCCTTAGTAGGTTAAATAAGATTTATGATCCTAAGATTACACTTGAGGATTGGTTGATTCGCCAACCGCACCAAGAGCAACACAACCCTATAAGACTTTATGTTGAATTAACAAGAGAAGGCGTTCGGCAATGTCAAAGTCAACCTTGGCTAGTACCTTATATTGTAATGAAAAATGAAGTGCAAGGTTATATAGATACGACTATTGAACATAACGAAATAGATTTCGTTTCCAATTACTTTTATCAATTGGGTACTGCTGCTAAGGTAATAGAACCGCAAGAGATGGTAAACCGTATATGTGAAATGGCCGAGGAACTTTTACAAAACTACATCGGAAGGGAGTAATAAGATCAATATATATAGAGTACCGGATTTACTTTGGTCCCTACCCATTAGTTCTTGCAACGATTTCATTAATAGAATCAAAAATGCTTTATACTTCCCTTTATTTCAACAAAATAAATGCTGTACTACCTCTAGTGTTTAAATCCATTTGAATGTTTTATTTTAGACATAGAAAAAATCCCCTTTAAGTAAAATGTTATCTGCAGCGTACTACAGTTTTAACATAGTCTACTTAAAAGGGATTCTATATTAGCTTTTATATTATTACAATTATTCTACAAGCTGCTGTTTTGAATGATTGTTTTCGGCTTCTTTTTCAAAAAGTAGTTGCATAAAGATTGCAATAATAAATAAGAACCCGCCGCATTTAGCTATTTCAATACCATACCAAATGGATATATTTGTGTAGAAGCTCGCAATAAATAAAATAATTCCAGAAACGATAAGTAGTGCACAAACATTCTTAAATAATTTGAACATTATCGTCACTCCCCCTTGTGTTGTCTTACTATATACATAGTATACAACAAACGTTCACAAATTAGCCATAACTTTTTCACTATTTGTTCAAATTTATTTTTTAATATAAAAAAACGATAGATATCACTTGATTTTCACTCCACCTTTCCTAACGGCCAAATTCGGACCTCAGCCCTTTTACCAACATGTAAAATGGGGTTTTCGCATTCCGGAACGATATGAAAACTTGACCTCAATAGATTTTCTTGTATCTCTGCTTCCCCATCAAATACGACCCAAGATGGATGTAAAATATTACATTGCAACGGTTTACCTTCTTTACTTATTGTAAAAAGACAATATCGTTCTAATAACCATTCATCTATGGACCCTTTTTTAGTGATATATGGTGTTGCTATTGATTTATATTGACAGTTGAATTGTCCAATACTCATCTGCCCTTCAAAATTCACAATTCCCTTTTCTTGCTCCATTTTGAGAGGTTCAAAAAAGTAAGGTAATCGAAAAAAGGTTTTCGCTGCTTTTGCCGCAAACCAGTTGGCAGCTGCAAGATAAAAGAAAAAAACGCCAGGTTTGTCATTTACCTTTACATAAGTCCGAATGTTAAATCCTGGATATTTCCTTATTCCAGGTAACGGTGGAAGACCTCTACCGCGCATGTCAGTAATGAGATAGGGAACAACCGTTACCCACCCTACTTCATCATATGTATCAATTTTTAACGAATTGGGTACAAGTTTTTGAAGAACTTCTTTTTTTACTGGATAATGGATAAACAAATTATCGATCCATGTTTGTTTCATTACCCATGGTAAAGTCGGATAGTCCCTTTTATAACTTTTATATTCACTTTTATCCAAGATGATCCCACCTTTTTTTCAAATACTTCGTACTATCATCTTTAACGTAGGATCCAAACATTAGACAAAGGCACAATAAAAAATAATAAAATATGTGAAAAGACATGATATGATAATATAGGTTAATGATGAAATATGAAATGAGGCAACACGTTGAAAGAATATCAGTACGATAAAGTGCTCCATATAAATACTCGCTCTAAACAAATGGAAGTCAATAATTCCGTCCATTATCACCCCTATGAACCTACTCCTTACGCTGCTTTAGAAGAATTATTTAATCAATATGAAATAAGCGATCAAGACACAATAGTCGATTTTGGTTGTGGTAAAGGTAGATTAAATTTCTTTATTCATTATAAGTATCATTCAAATTGTGTAGGTATCGATATGAATGAACACTTTTTAGATGAAGCAATAAAGAATGCAAAAAACTATTTTAAAAATGTGGGGAAAAATAAAGGAGCCATTCATTTTCACAGATGTTTAGCCGAAAAATATGAAATTCAACCTGAAGAAAATAAATTTTATTTCTTTAATCCGTTTTCTGTACAAGTATTTATGAAAGTGTACGATAATATTTTATTGTCCTATGAGAAAACGAAACGAGACATCGATTTAATCTTCTATTACCCTTCAGATGACTATCAATATTATTTAGAAACTCAGTCTTCATTTCAATTCATGAAAGAAATCTTGCTACCTGGTTTATATGAAAAAAATCCTTACGAAAAATTTCTAATTTATCGTTTAACAAAATAGCATCGGAATCCAATCACAAAAGAAAAACAATTTTTGTCTTTTTATTAAAAATTTAATAGATTTTTTAATTTTGTATGGTAATATGTAAATAGAATCATCAAGGTCTTGTAGCTCAGCTGGGAGAGCACCACCTCGACAAGGTGGGGGTCGCAGGTTCGAACCCTGTCGAGACCATATTGCCGAAAGCCTTTAATATTAAGGGTTTTCGGCATTTTTATTTACGTAAATAATTAAATAAAAATATCTATTTTCTAATTATTGTGACGAGTGTGTCATCTAATACTTTCGTTATTTTAATATGTCACTTAGTGATTTCGCCGCTTTTTTCGATGTATATAATATCTATCTGACAATAAGAAAATCCAGGTCGTTAATAACCTGGATCAAGTATTCAATACCCACTTCATCTACAAAATATAAAAAAGCATAGTTGTTCTCTGTATCATTCATATTCGGACACACTGTTAATTTTTGTTTTTTTCTATTTCGTAATCCTTCTGGATAATATGAATGACACGATACGCCTCTTCTGCAATTGTTATGTTTGAATTTCTATTCCAATTATACGTAATTAAAGCCTTCCATAAAGCCCATCCTCTTGCTCTGTTCCATGTTTCTTCATCTATATTTAATGCATTTTTAAATATTTTTCTACTATTATCATCAAAAAAAGTCCATGCCATGGCTGCATCACAAGCTGGGTCTCCTATACCCAAAACTCCGAAATCAATTATTGCATAGAGCTTTCCTTCTTTAACAAGAATATTACCGGGTGCTATATCACCGTGAACCCATACTGGATCTTTAGACCATTTTGATTCTAGGGCAAGATCCCACATTTCGAGCAATAAAATAGCGTCTAAAGTATCTTTATTGGGGTCAATTGCCTCTCTGAATTGTTTGTCATATACTGCAATGTCTCCGCCTCTATAAAAATTATGTGTACCTGCTACTGGACCTCCAGTAGTATCAATTGATTGAAATTCAATTAAAAACGCTCCCAAATCTCTTGCGAACTGATTTATATCTTTAATATTTATGGGAGTTAAGGTCTCTCCATCTATCCACTTGTTGATAGACCATGGGAACGGATATTCATCATTAGGTTGCCCTTTTGCTATCGGTGTTTGTATAGGTAAAGAAAGTTCTTTTGCTAATTTAGGTAGCCACTTTTGTTCTTTATTCACTTGAGCAACATAATGTTCTGAACTTGGAAGTCTTACACTCATATGGTCACCCAAGTGAAATGTTCTATTGTCATGTCCACTAACTTTTACAGGTTTGATCTCTAAATTTGCCCATTTAGGAAATTGTTGATTTATTAATCTTTTAACTAAATCAATATTAATATTAATAGTACCCATTAGATACCCCTCTACCAGTTATTTTTTAATCACCATACTTTCGGTATCAGCGTCACACTTAAATAGAAATAAGTTCAATAGAATTACCTCCCTGAGTATAATTAGTTTAATTGTAGCAAAAATATTCGTTGCCTCACAACGGGTAATACCAACCTGTCCAAAAACGTTCCCAAAGTGTCGTTTGGTAATCCAAAAAGTTATTCAATAATATAGGCTCGATTGTGGAATAAAAATTTCCAATAAAACCTTTATCAATAAATAAGTTGAATTAGAAAAATTAAAAGAGTGATAAAAGAATCGGTAAGTATCCGAATAAACAAAAAAATCGCCTTCCACAACTGTGGAAGGCAATTTTCTGAATAGAGAAGGGATGATAATTTTAAGTACTACGATTAAAGAAAAACTAAAGTTGTTGTCTTTGTGGTCATAATCGCCAACGTTACTATGATATCTATTTGACCTCCCTACCATTATTAAGATATGAAATGGCTTAAACTTTGTTATGTACAAATGTGTAATTATAAAAAATAAAAAAGACCAGGCTCACAACTTTGAACTGAACCCTATAAAGTAGACAGTTTAATTAAAAGGGAGTTCGCCACCTATTTTAAGCGGCGATTAGATGGC
>NZ_JACSQA010000034.1 GCF_014836845.1 Ureibacillus galli | reverse complement strand
TGTACCCTTTTTTTAGTATAGCATGTAGGTTTTAATATTTTTATTGAAAAATCTTGACAACTATTAGCTGGTTTTGTTGAAAATAATATTTTAGAAAGTAAAAGCCACTCCAAATATTTTGGAGTGGTAATTTTAATTGAATAGTACTTCCTTATTAACACGTATTACTTTTTTAGATTGGTATTATTTATATTGGTCTGTTCCGGATTAACGCTTATTAATACAATTAACAAATACTTTAAGCATCATCTTAAAGTTCCTTCTAAAAAGAATAAAGTGAAAAGATACAGAAGCTCTATTCTCTACCTTTTCACTTTATTCCAACCATTTTCAAAATCTGCCCCTATTAATAAATGAATACTAGGAGTTTGAGCATCCCATGTACATAAAACAGCATTTCTCCCCTATTTTTTATACAAAAAATTGAACACCTTTTTTGTAAAATCCTCATAGGAGGAGAAATATTTATTCCGCTGGTTATACCATTTCCGAACTGTTTCGACTAGCCAAAACGGTACAGGATTCCCATCAATTAAATGATAGTACTGATCATATCCTTTTTTTAAATGCTCCCATCGGAAATCATTACCGGGCAGTATATATTCCGACACATCGAGTATTTTCGCTCTACCGTTTTGGAGTAATATATTTTTCAAATGGATATCCCGAGGGTTCAATCCTTTAGAGCGCACATAATCCCGCGCTTCCTCCACATCATTTACAACTTGTGCTGGAATGTGAATCCCTTGTAGAACACAGTCAAAAAGGGTAATTCCTTGCTCGTAACTAATTACTAAAAAATCTTCATATGCCGCATAACATTTTGGAAAAAATGGTGAATCTCCCAATTTACCATAAACATTTGCTTCCACTTTTACTTTCTCTTTTTTGTCCTTAGCATATAATTTTAATGCAAAAGCTGGGGTGTTTACTGATTGAAAAACAGCCGCATCCGTACCCATTCCAATACACTTTAAATCATCCGCTTCACCAATAATCGTTACAGGCTCGTTATTTGGATTTGATAAAACCGTAATCTTGGAAAGAGAGTCCATCGCCTTTTCCCAACTATCTTGCATATAACCTCTCCCTTCATGAACGTTGAAGTTGCATCCATTATATCCTTTCTCGTTCAATGAACCTGCATCATACGTACCATAATACAAAGGAATCTTATTAAACGAAAAAACCTTTCAATATGTTATTCTTTTTTATTACTGTTTATTAATAAACTCAAGATGATTGAGTGGCCAAACTTTCATATCGGCCGTTCCTACCACTTTATCCATTGGTACAAAGCCAATATGAGGGTCTCTACTATCAATACTTTTTCTTCGATTGTCTCCTAAGACAAACAAGTAACCTTCTGGGACCACTTCTCCCCCCAATTTTTCCCCTAATGAAAAATCTTCCGTTAAGGTTCCATGATTTTTCAACAATCCCTTATACTGTTCTAAATAGGGTTCGTCATATTTCTGGCCATTTATATACAGTACATCGTTTTTATAGGTGATTTGATCGCCTGGGAGACCGATAATTCGTTTAATATAATTCTTCTCTTCTGTTGCCTTAAATACAACGACATCAAATCGGTTATATTCTGTTAATCTTGGTCCAATTTTATTTACGATTACTCGATCGCCGTCTTCAAAAGTAGGCATCATGGAAGCACCTTCAACTTTCGTTGGAGTAAAAAGGAAAAATCGAATTCCCCATACACATACAAAGGCAATCAATGCTGCTTTACCCCACTCCAAAGATTCTTTTTTTTCAATCCTTTTCCCCATCTTTCATACCCCCTCGTTCTTTTTTCAAACTAACCGTTTCCATTGAACGTCTTTCTCGTCTTGTTTATTTGGCTTTCTAACAAATTCAATACATCTTTCTTCACAAGCGCCAAATTCAATAAAATTTTTCTGTGCTTGTCTTAAAGAAGCGATAATTGCTCTCCCTTCATAACTTCAACAAAAAGGGTGTTCATCCCTTTTGGATAAACACCTTCCATTCAATCTATATATAAACGTGAATGCTTCTTTTTTAGATGCATCCCTATTGAGGGAAGGCTATTTAAGCAAATCATGAGAATTGTTTTGATTTATTTTACTTAAAAAGATCCTTACGCCACTATAGGCTATCATACAACCTATAAAATGAAGAACTGAGTTCCAAAACAAACCAATATCTTCAAAAGTTATACTAAATAAAAGAATTCCCGAGAAACTTAAAAAGAAACACCTTATCATTTTTACACCCCTGACATATCTTCTCCATATTTCAAGAATTGATTGATTTTAAAGATAGCATCCATTGCCTAGGATTGTAAAATTATGTAAAATAAATACATCCATTACCAATTATAAGGAGGCAGATGATGAGCTCGACATACATTCTCTACAATATCGTTCCTTTCGGATTTTTAGCTTTGCTTGTTTTCATTTTTTTAGATATATGTCTTGATTACTTTAGGAAAACAAAAAGTAGTCATGTAAAACGAATTCTCCTATACAGTTTTCTGTTTTATTGCATTAGTATTATTCAAGTAAAATTCGGAGGTATTACCCTTCCACCTCAAAACCCACATGACATACAGAGTACGTTTATTTCAACGAATGCCTGGTTAGGTATTTATGACACTTTGTATATTAATAAATCCATTTGGAGTTCTATCCTACTGTTCATTCCCCTTGGCATGTATTTAACGTTCCTTTTCCCTTTGAACAGTTTAAAGAAAACTATTTTAATAATCATTGTATGTTGCTTAGGGATAGACATTTCTCGCCTTTTATTGGAGTGGTTTGGTTTCGTAATGCGTCATTTTAACATGAGGGAAATTATTTATCTTTTATGTAACATAGTTGGTGGAATACTTGGTTTCATCTTCGTAAATTTCGTTCAAAAAGCGAGTCATTCCAAATATGTAAGTGAACCTAAAGTATAAATATAGAGGGGTCCCTAAAATAGGGATCCCTTATTTCATAATGGAGGCTATGATTAAAACGAATAAAAGGATAAGGATGAGTATCCCTGTACCTTTCCACCCTAAATCAGCAAAACTTCCTGTTCCAGTTTTATTAAAGGCATCATTCATATTGCCCGTAGGATTGCTTTTGCGTTCTTCTTGTCTAAGTCGTTCCCTAGTTTGCTCCGGAGTCTCTTTACTCATTTTCATTACCTCCCCTTATCGGCACGAATAAAAAAGGCCTTAATCCTACCAAGATCAAAGCACTTCAGTGAAATATAAATCGAAGCTTTACATCAAACTTCTTCTATAATTGATTTCCCTTTACTGTCTTCCGCATCGAGCCATTCCCAATTTTCATGTAATCGTATTCGTCCATCCTCTAAAATTTCAGGGGTGGAAACACATTTCCCTCCTCTAATTTCGTTTTTCGCATTGACGTGGTTATAATTAAACTTTAAAGAACCATCTTCATTTACAATACCAATTAAAAAACCTTTAATGATTTCTCCCCCACTATATGTTGCAGAGATAATATTCCCCTCTTGTTTGTAATGAAAGGTCGTTTTTGAAGAGACTTCCCCATTTGCCGTATTTTCAGTTGAAATAAACGTTCGATTATTATAATGAATCATGCTTTACCCCCTATTGAAACCTTTTCGTACTTTTATTACATATTCAATAAAATATAGCTATCTCCTTCTGTAATAGCTTAAAAAAGCATTTATCCATTTAGATAAATGCTCGTAAAATATTTGTTAGGCTACATTGTCCATGTAATAAGCAGTCCTGCATGGGCTAAGCCGCCACCGAAACCATATAGCAATAGTTTTTGTCCATTTTTAATTTTCCCTTCACGCACTGCCATATCTAAAGATAATGGAATGGTAGCTGATGAAGTATTACCATAATCCACTAAGCTGTACAATGTTTGTTCGATTGGGAAACTACTTTTCTCACAAATGGATTCGATCATTCTTAAATTGGCACTATGGGGAACAAACCAATCGACCTCTTCCAAAGCCATATTCGCCTTTTCCATAACAGATTGCATTCCTTTTGGAACCGTTTTAACTGCCCATTTATAAACTTCTCGCCCATTTTGAACGATGTAACCATTCCCGGTTAAATCCTCTTCATTCATTCGTTTAGACAAATTTGTACTGTATAAACTTTTGCCTCCCTCTCCCTCTGATCCGAGATGAGACGAAATAAAACTAGGATTTTGTTCATCGTACTCAACTAATACAGCCCCTGCACCGTCACCAAAAAGAATACAAGTTGTTCTATCGGTATAATCCGTTATTTTCGAAAGGGTTTCTGCGCCAACAACTAAAACTTTTTTGTTTAAGCCGGATGTAATTAAACCATTCGCTACATATAACCCGTAAGTAAAACCTGCACAAGCAACATTTAAATCCATTGCCCCTGTATTTTTAATACCAAGTTTTGCCTGTAGCATTGAACTCACACTTGGGGTTTTGTAATCAGGAGTTAATGTACAAACGATAATCAAATCCACATCATCTACCGTTTTGTCATAACGTTCCATTAAATTTTGAACAGCTTTATAACTGATATCGCTTGTAAATTCATCTTCCCTCGTTATTCTTCGTTCCTTTATACCCGTACGTTGAACAATCCATTCGTCACTCGTTTCAACCATTTTTTCTAAATCAAAATTTGTCAATCTTTTTTCAGGAACATATGAACCTATCGCTGTAATGCATGCTTTTGATTTCACCATTCTAATTCACCTCATTTTAGATTAAAATCTTTTTAACACTTACTATTATGACTTGGTACTAATTATAATGCAAAAAAATTCCCCTTTCTTTTCCTATTCACAAAAAAGACTGTAGACAATCCCGATTTCTATCGTTTTCGCCTACAATCTATTATGCTTACGGTCTATTAGAATTATTTAAGTTTCATTGCATCCTTCATAATTTGTGGTAAGTCGGTATTATCGTGGAACCCTACAAATTTATCTGATTTCGGACCGAATGCAAAGACAGGAACTTGTGCTGCAGTGTGACCATATCTTGTCCAACCAATACCTGCACGTTCACTAATAACTTTATTGATCGCTGATTTCGCTTCTTCTGCTTGTTGAACAGTAGTAACTTCTGCATCTGTTAATTCTATACCAGTGTATTGTAATACCACTTCTTTTACATTCGAACGATCTTCGTTTAATTGACTCGCCATAAAATCACCGGTAGCTGTTACATTATTTAGAACATCAGCCGTCGTATTGGATGATGAAGATGAACCGACGGACATACCACCCGTTTCATGATCTCCAGCAACAACTACTAACGTATTGCCATCTTCTTTTGCAAATTCAATCGCTTCTTGAACTGCTTCTTCAAATGCTTTTGTTTCATGCATTGCGTACGCCGCATCATTGGATTCACCAGCCCAGTCAATTTGGCTACCTTCTACCATTAAGAAGAAACCATCTTTATCTTGGCTTAAAGTATCAATGGCTGTTTCTGTCATTTCAGCTAAGCTAGGTTCTTCCGTATCAACACGGTCAAATTCAGGCGCAAGGGCTTCACCTGCGAATAAACCAAGTAATTTTTCTCCCTTTTCCACATCAACGTTTTCAATATTTTTTAATTGGTCACGGTTTTCAACAAATTGGAACCCTTTTTCTTGTGCCTCATCGATTAAGTTTAGTTCTGCTTGTTTACCACCTTCTGAAGCTGGTAAGAAGTTGTTTTTACCACCACCTAAAATCACATCGACATCACTTTCTTGAATGTATTGGCGAGCAATTTCAGTTTCGTTGCTACGGTGCTCTACATGGGATGCAAAACTAGCAGGCGTTGCATGGGTAATGGTAGACGTGGCAACTAAACCTGAAGATTTACCCGCTTCTTCTGATGCTTCCAGAATCGTTTTTAGCTTATTTCCTTCTGGATTTAACCCAATGACACCATTGTTTGTTTTAAAACCAGTCGACATCGCTGTACCTGCAGCAGCTGAATCTGTAATATCCGCATTGGCAGAAAAAGTAGTGTACATTCCTTTAATGTGGGTATCCCATACAGCTTCTTCCCCTTTGAAAATACGGTAATTGGCAGCGTGATTTGCACCGAATCCGTCTGGAATCATATAAATAACATTTTCCACTGCTTTATTTCCATTTTGTTTCCCTTGGGAAGCATCTTTTTTTGCAGCATCGGCAGTACTTAAACCTACTCCTGATAGAACAAGTCCTGTACTTAACGCAATTAGACCAACTTTTTTAAACATGAAAACCTCTCCTTAAAAAATATGATTTATATTACGTTAGTAGATTACGTGTTCTGTATTAATTGGGAATGAATCGGTTGTAAATGTTCAATGACAAAATTTTAGTCAAAATACCTATGGAAAATTTTTAAAATAATTTAATTTTAATTCTATCATCCTATTTAGATGATATTTTCGATGAATCTATTGGAAACTTCCAAGAAATTATCAATGTTTCTATTTACAAAGTTTACAATAGAAACTTATTAGAAAGAGGGTTTTTCAATTATTCTTTAACTCTTACTTCCCTTTTGGAAGGATGTAGGCTAAATAGGCACAAAATGATCGAAACTACTAACATGATGAAAACACCTATAATGACAACAAACTGAATTGATAGTACTTGTGCCATCACCCCCATCACGCTTGTCATCAGAATGATCATCAACGCTTGTATTAAATTATAAATACTTCCGATTCTCCCCATTATTTCAACCGGTATATTCGTTTGATAAAACGTTAGAAATCCAGTATTTGCAAAGGCATTAAAAAAAGCGAGGAAAAAGAAGCCAACTGCAGCTACTGAAAAGGAATTTGAAAAAGCATAAATCACATAACCAATTGATACAAGCAGAGGGCCCATACCGATTAATACAGATAGTTGAACCTTTTTTACAATTAATGCGTTCACCATCGCTCCAATCATAATCCCTGCCCCTGCAATTGAAACTAAAAATCCGTACTGTCCGTCGGATAGCAATAACACTTCTTTTGCAAACGCTGCCTCAAGGGAATCGACAGCGCTGGCCATAATCATCATGACCGAACTAAATAAAATATAAATAGTCATTATGTAGCGAAATTGACGACTGAAATCGATAACAACGGACCAATCCCTTTTCATTGTCTCTAGCGTGATCATGTTATCAGTTGAAGTGTTTATACTATCCTTTTCTAAGTCTGGCATAAATAATGTAATAATCCCTGATAGAAATAATGCGATGGCATTAATATAAATCGCTAATGTTGGAGTTCCGACTAAAAATAAGAATCCTGCAATAGCGGGACCAATTAAGAAAGCACCCGATGTTACTAAACTATGAAGAGAATTAAATTGCTTTCGTTTTTCGGGTGAAATTAATTTTGTAATGTATGTCATGGATGTTGGGCCAAATATGGAACTCGCCATATTTAGAAGAAAAACGAACATGTATAGGAGCGTAATAGACGAAAAGAACGGTAATAAAGCGATTAGTAACGCTCTGAATACATCTAAGAAAACCATTAATTTTCTTTTATTCAATCGATCAATCATACTTCCTGCCCAGAAATTTGTACATAAAGTAGCGAAAGGTTTGATGATATACAATATGGACACAGCAAGTGGAGAATCTGTCATATTTAGAACGATTAAATTTAGAGAAAGAAAATAAATCCAATCTCCAATGTTTGAAACACCAATACCAAATAATAAGATAGACGGATATTTCCAAGATTCCATTTTCTTTAAGTTCATTTCTTTATCCCCCTTTTTATGATTAAAAATAAAAAAATCCCGTTCCCAAGACTCTACAATGTAAAGTCTTGGGGACGAGATTTTTAATCGCAGTGCCACCCCAGTTTATTAATATGTCGCCATATTAACCTTATTAGGTACATGTTTTATACCCTAGCTCGATAACGGGAGCTCCCGCCATATCTACCTTTAAATTACGATATGATACTCAGAGGCTTGCTTCAATAAATCTTTCTTACTCCATTCTCACCATTCAGGAGCTCTCTGAAAAGAAATCATTTATCTACTCTTCTCTTCATCGCTTTTTCATTATTAGTCCTATACTACAAGGATTCATACGCTATGTAAACCGTATTTTTATTCACCACTACATCATGACATTATTTCAAATTTTTAGAAATCTAAGAATAAGCTAAAACAACTGTATAATAGTAATCGGACTATTTCGATAGTTTTATAAACGCCCAAGGAGGACATATGATGAAAAAGATTTCATACATACTATTTTTATTAATGATTGCTTTATTAACTGCTTGTTCGGACGATAAGCAAGATACAAAAGCTAATGAAGAAACGAAAGAAGAAAGCCTTAATGTAGACAAAGGTCTATTAAATGTTGAAGTAACGTTACCTGCTTCTATGTTTGAGGGAGAAGAAGATATTGATACGATGATTGCAGATGCTGAAGCTGATGGTATCGATAAGGTGACAAAAAATGATGACGGTTCCGTTACTCTTAAAATGTCAAAATCGAAACATAAAGAATTGATGAACGAAATAGAAACATCGATTAAAGAATCTATCGAAGAAATGAAAACAAGTGGAGACTATGCATCGATTAAAGATATTGCCCATAACGATAAGTTCACGGACTTTACTGTAGTAGTTGATAAAGCAGCTTATGAAAATAGTATGGATGGATTTGTAGCACTTGGCTTAGGTATCTCTGGTGCGATGTACCAACTTTATGATGGAGCAAATCCAGATGATTATAAAGTAACCGTTTCGGTAAAAGATGAAGCAACTGATGAAGTACTTGATGAAATGGTATATCCAGATGATTTAGAAGATATAGAAACGGAATAAGCAATAAGGATTCATACTTTAGACAGCGGAATAACTATTTCCGCTGTTTTTTTTTGAAGTCTCTAAATAATTCTAATCTTATTTTCTTAATATTAAAATCAGCACTTGAAAAAGGCGAAGGTAATATAGGTTGTCAACCTTCCAAATAAAACGATAAAACGCTGCAAACTATTAAATAGGATGCAGCGTTGTTTTATTCTACTTAATGTAGCGTCTTGCGTATATTTTTTCATGGCAAATCGTGTGATTGGTTGAGCCTATACCCGTTCGAGTTTTTTATATGGCTTCGAAGGATATTCAACTCGGATGGCATCTCCCGGTTTTACTTCACCGCTTTCCAAAACAATACCCATAATTCCTGCTTTTCGTATGATATTTCCATCGGCATCCTTCTCTACGACCACTTTTAACAAACCGGGTTTAAAGTTATCAATTTGAGCACACGGATTACGTAATCCCGTTACTTGAACAATAGCCTTCTCCCCTATGTATAATTTTGTATCAGTAGGTAGTTCGAGCAGATTGATGCCCACGGTTGTAATATTTTCACCCATTTGACCAGGTTCTACCGTAAAATCGTCTTTTAACTCTTCAAACAACTCGCTTTGAATTAAATGCACTTGTCTTAAATTTGGTTGGTTAGGATCTTGGGCAACCCTCGAGCGATGTTTCACCGTAGAACCCGAGTGGGCATCACCTTCCACCCCTAACCCTTTTACCAACTGGATACGCTCTTGATTTTCTTTACTAAAGGTATGCTTACTACTTAAACTGACCGCTAAAACCTTTCCGTACATTGAACCTAACCCTCCTCAACTTTTTTAAACACCATACTTGTTCATTATTCAATAAAAGTGTAAATGATTCCTTTTAAAGGTTAAAATTCAATGTAAAAAGGTTGAAGGTCATCATTTAAGCAGTATTCGATTCTTTGGCTGAAGTTTTTCCAAGTGACCATTTCTAATGCTTGATGGATCGGAAAATAACCTACTTCTAAACTTTCAGAACTGGTAGTTGGCACTCCCCCGATAGGTTTACCTAAAAATAATGTATTGCATATACACCCTTTAACATTTTGAAAGATGCCACAAAACTTCGTAATTTCAATATCAATGCCGGATTCTTCTTTCGTTTCTCGAATGGCGGCGTCCTTCAAAGATTCCCCTTCTTCTACTTGACCACCTGGCATTTCCCAGCCTCTACGTGGACCTTTAATCAATAAAATCTCATTATCATCATTTAAGACAATCGTTGCAGCCGAAATAATATGTTTTGGTGTAGCCATCTAAAGTGAACCTCCTATGAAAAATACGCTTCTTCATTATTCAATAAAAGGTTCATGATTCCCTCTCTAACAAATTATCCGTTACTTGATTTTCATCTTATAGCCAATATAAAGAATGAAGAACCAAACAGGTGCTACAAATAATGCAATGCGCATATCCGGAATAAAGGCCATTAAAACAATGACAAGGGCTAAGAACATAAGGGCTAAATAAGTTGAAAGTGGATAAAACGGTACTTTAAATTTAATTTTTTCCGCTTCCCTTTTCGTTTTTGATTTTCTAAATTTTAATTGTGTAATTAGAATAATCGTCCAGCTCGTAATCACCGCTACTGTTGCCACTGCAGAAATATATAAAAATACTTTTTCAGGAACAATATAATTTAAAACAACGGCTACTAATAAAAACAATGAGGAGAATAGTATCCCCCGTCTCGGACTACCATTTTTACTAAGGGTTTTAAAAATCTTTGGTCCATTATTTTGTAATGATAAATTGTAAAGCATTCTTCCAGAACCGAACAAGCCACTATTAAACGCTGATAATGCTGCTGTTATGACAACGAAATTAATAATATGGGCAGCTCCAGGAATACCGACATTATCAAAGATTAATACAAAAGGACTTCCGTTGGATCCAACTTCATCCCACGGATATAAAATCATCATGATGCCTAATGCACCGATGTAGAAGATTAATATTCTCCAAACAACATTATTAATAGCGGAAGGAATCGATTTTTGAGGATCCTTTGCCTCCCCTGCTGTAATCCCGACTAACTCAACACCACCAAAGGAAAACATCACAAGTACTAGGGACATTAATATGCCCTCAAAACCATTTGGTACGAAACCGCCATGGGACCATAAATTATCAAAACCAATTGGCTGACCTTCGTTTCCAATGCCAAAGAAAATAATGCCTAATCCGAGAATAATCATTCCAATAATAGCGACTACTTTAATCATCGCAAACCAAAACTCAAATTCTCCGAAAGCTTTTACATTCGCAAGGTTTACGATTGTAATGAGAATGAGAACTGCAAGGGCTGTTACCCATTGGGGAATATCTGGGAACCAATAATTCACATACACACCGACTACCGTTATTTCGGCCATTCCAACGACGATCCACATAAACCAATAAGTCCATCCTGTTAAATAGCCTGCAAAAGGACCTAAATAGCGATTGGCATATGTACTAAATGAACCCGATACAGGTTCCTCTACAGCCATTTCTCCTAGTGCCCTCATAATGGTGAAGATAACTAATCCACCTACTAAATAGGCAAGTAAAATCGATGGTCCCGCCATTTGAATGGTTGCACTAGAACCATAAAACAAGCCAACTCCAATGGAACCACCAAGGGCAATTAATTGGATATGTCGGTTGCTTAAACCTCTTTGAAGCTTTTTATTTTCGCTCAAAATGCATTCCTCCTTAAATAGTACTGATATTCTCATATTGCAAGTTAGATAAAAACAAAGGAATAAAAAAAAACGCCCTTTTGGATTAACCAAAAGGACGATTCAACTCGTGTTACCACCTTTAATTCATAAGCAACTCACATTGCTTATCTTCGTAAGTACGGTCATTTCCGACGATACTTTAGCACATAATGACGGATGCCAAACCGGTGTAGCCTACTAAGGAAACCCTTTTCAGTACACAGCTCCAAGATGAATTCACAATTGTTCAACATGCACCTCTCATCAACCGGTCACTTTCTGTCTGTTAACATGATTGCTACTATTTCTCTTCATAGCCTTTGTTCTTATATTTCATTTTGCAAATATTTTTCGAATTGTTTATTATTTTATAGATTAATTTCAATTTGTCAATATAGTCTTATTTTCAATAAAAAAATAGGATCATTGATCTATCGTTGTGAATAATCTTATTGATTAGATAATACTGAAATTTTAAGTTCTATCTAAATTAAAAATGAAGCCAACTGGCTACTTTTTTATTTGAATTAAATTTTATCTGTATAAGTTTCGTTCTTTATTGTATAAGTAATCTCTAACGTGTAAGGACTTTCTTTTTCAACTTTATTACCTAGGGGGGATTCTAAGTAGAAGGGTTTGAAATTCACCTATACCCTTCAATATCTGCATTTTTTATATCATCTGCATCATAAGCAATTATAGTGGTGTCATTCTGTTTATCTAGGATATTTAAATAGTTTACAGTGATCTCATCGTTTTTATTTTTTTGAGAAAGTACACCTTGTAAATATTTAGAGTCTTTGAAGTCCTTTTCTACAAAGAAATCCCAAACATCATTTTCTCTTGCAGCTGTCATGATGGGTACATTTTTATAAAATAGAAATGCAGCAATACCTAATATTAAAATTAATAAAATCAATATTTTTTTCATTTCAATGCCTCATTTAAAGTTTTATAGTTTCTAAAACGTTTTCAGTCTTGCATTTTTCTCCACTTAATCCTTTTGAATATGGTATTCGTATATTTTGACAAACATTTATTTCCGCCCACTTTCTATCTTCTTGGCTGCCATTGTTTTTTCATGTTCAAGTAGCCATTCTTTTCTCCATAGACCACCTGCATAACCGGTTAATGTTCCGTTCGAACCAATGACTCGATGACAAGGAATAACGATACTTAATTTGTTTTTACCGTTGGCACTACCGACTGCGCGAATCGCTTTTTCGTTTCCTATCGTCACGGCAAGCTCTTTATAAGATTGGGTTTTGGCATATGGGATTTCTGTTAACGCACTCCATACTTCTCTTTGAAAATCCGTTCCCTTTAACTCATATGGGAAAGTAAACTGTTGGCGAATACCTCGAAAATATTCATCAAGTTGGTTAAAACAATCGATTAAAGGAGTAGGTGTTTTTGCTTGTCCCCATTCCTCGCTGCTCTCCTTTTCAACAAATAAAATGGATTGAACCGCTTGTTCCGTTCCAATGATTTCGATGACTCCAATGGGTGATGCATAATGTACTTTATACGTTGTCATATATTGACCTCCAAAGATAAAAGGTTGCATAGGCTTGCCAACCTGCCCAGCCTGCCGCATAGCCTTCTATTTCTTCGATGTCGGTTTCCGCTCCAAGCCTAATTGCTCTTTTAAAGCGTTATGAAGCCCGACATCTGAAATTGGGAATGCGGATGGATCTCGTAAGCATTTCATCATGACATAATGGGCTGTCCATGCTCCAATTCCTCTTATTTCTCTTAATGCTGTTTCGATTTGTGGGAGTTCCATTTTCTGAAGCAGTTGTTCCTTAGATAATTCCCCTTCTGTCATCATTTTTGCAATGCCAATCGTATATTCAGCCTTCCTCGTCGTAAATTGCAATTTCTTTAAATCGTCCACATTTAAAGCAGCGATTTTTTCATAGGATGGAAATAACCAATACTGCTTACCTTCATAGGTTAAACATTCTCCAAATTGCTCCACAAAACGTTTCTTTAATGTGTACGCAAAGGTTAAATTAATTTGCTGACCGATAACGGCCCAAACGAGGGCTTCGAATAAATCGGGAATCCCAATGATCCGTAAGCCCTTATATGTTGACACAACATTTTTTAAAATTTTGTCGTTGTTAGCCATTTGGTAAAAGCCTTCTAAATCTTTGTCTAAATCAAACCATTCTGAAACAAACTCCCCTATTTTTTCACGGGCAAACTTAGATGGAACGGTCATCGGAAATTCTACCTTTATGGCGCCGTCACTGAAACTGATTTTACATAAAACCAATTCATCATAGACTTTGATTAATTTATAGACCGCTTCCCCGTTTATTTGATGAAGAATTTCCTGGTCAGACCTACCTAAAAAAATGAGACATTCGTCAAAATAAAAATCCGTTGGTGGATATAACTCGATAGTAAATTCAGCATCAATCCATTTCATAGAGAAGTTCCTTTCGATATTCACTCGGTGAACAGTTTTTTAAAGCTCGAAATACTTTATAGAAATTAGAAGGACTTTGGAATCCAACTTCGTAACAGATTTCTAAATTTGTTAAGTTAGTATTTTTCAATAAATAAGCCGCTTTATCAATACGTATTTTTTCTAAATACGTACGGGGTGTCTCATTCGTTTCTTGTTTAAATAATCGTTCCAAATAGAACGGACTCAACCCTACTTGCTCTGCTATATCCTTTAATCCAATCGGTTGTTTATAGTGATTTACTAAAAACGTTATAATTGCTCGAACGGTTTCGATATGTGGAGAGTGCACTACTTCCGGTTGACACCTTTTACAAGGACGGTAACCAGCGTTTTCAACTTCATTAATATCATGGTAAAATTCCACATTAACCTTCTTCGGTTTCTTGACCTGCAAGAAGGACGACAATAAATTTTCGTTGTTTTCACAGCCGTAAAAAATAGACCATCATACTTCCGATCACAGGCAATGATTTTTTCCCACATCTCTTCAAATGATAGATGAATACTCGTCACCATGTTTCACCTCTTCTTCATTCATGCTCGTTTCGATACAAAAGAGACGTATCCTTTAACGTTACTAATTCACTCGTTCTATTTTCTAAATAATCAAACACATTATCATACAGGGCATTGCCAAAACTAAAACGTTTTACTCCTAGTTCTTTAAGCTTATTACAATTCGTTAATTCAGGTAAAGATAATAAATTTAATGGTGCATTTATATTTGTCGTAATCTCCCTAATTTCATCCTCTTCCTTTAAGCCTGGAACAAAAATTCCACTTGCTCCACTTTCTACATAAACCTTTGCGCGTTCAATCGTTTCAGAAAGCGGATTATCTATTAGAAAGTACGTATCCGTTCTCGCGTTTATATAAAAGTGATGATAACCTCTATTGTCTAACGCCGATCGAATGGCACTCAGTAGTTCACGATGCTCTGAAATCTTTTTTAAACCATTTTGTTTTTTCAATGAATCCTCAATATTGATCCCAACAACACCGAGATCTGCAACCTTTAACACATTTTGCACAATGGTTTCTATATCTTCTCCATACCCTGCTTCAATATCCGCAGTTACAGGAACATGCACATTGTCTACAATGGTTTTAATCACTGCTAAATGCTGGTTAAAATCAATCATTTCCCCATCTTTTAATCCGAAAGAATGGGCAATTCCCCAACTTGTTGTACCAATTGCTTTAAAGCCTGCTTTTTCAAGAAGTAATGCAGATAAAACATCCCAGGCGTTTCCTAAAAATAATATGTCTGATGAAAAGTGCATTTCATTGAACTCTTGAATTTTGTTCATAATTTTACTCCTCCTATAATGGGAATGGTCCCATTTTAACAAGGAATGCGCCTCTATTTCGTCCTCATTCTTGCTGTTATGGTCTAGCTGAAAAGTGGTTGTTTAAAAATGGAAATAGAATCTATAATGGAACTAAATAAAGGATTTTCTATGGAGGTAGTTATTTGTTATATAGCCCTAAATGGAGTAAAGCAAAGAAACATTTGAAAAGTTTTGTTTGTGATGCTTTACGTTCAAGAGTTGATTTTCAAGTGATTAATTATCGAAGAGCCCATGATCAATTAGGTAGAGCGGTTATTACTGTCGATAAAATAGAAAAACTTAGTATGTGCACGATTACAGCAGAGCGGGCGGAATATTACAAAGAGTGGGATATTAGAAGAGATTTAGATGATTTTGATTTCGATGATGTAGGTAAAAATATTTCAATTCAAGATGAGGCTCATCAACAATTAAAAAAAGAAGGCATTTATGGTCAGTATGACTTTTTCTTTGCATTAGAAGAATACTTTAACTCATCTATTGAAAACTCATTAAAATCAACAGATATATTAATAAAAATACTGTGTCTATTAGATCGTCGTGTAGGAAAGAGAACCTTACTTAAAATGAAAGATTCGATTTTAACGGAACATGAACTCGTTCAAGAGTTTTATAAACTTCGTTGCGAAGCGGAAAAGCTAAATATTACTACATAAAAAAGTGGGGATACTACCCCACTTTTTTCTTTGCTTTGAACTCAATTTTATTCTGAAAATTAAAACTTGCCTTTCTTTTTCATTTTGTTTATTATATATCTAAATGATATATATATCTTTTAGATAGGTGGTTATCGAGTGAAAGGTTATAATGAAACAACTTACGCCATTTTAGGAATTTTAACGACGGATTGCCGCTCTGGCTATTCAATTAAACAATTTATCGACCGGAGTCTTAATCATTTCTGGAAGATTAGTTACGGACAGATTTATCCAACATTAAAATTCATCGTACAAGAAGGTTTAGCGGAAGTTCATACTGCTACAACTTCCGGTAAACCAGATAAAAACGAATACACCTTAACTCCAAAAGGAATTGAAACTTTAAGAAATTGGTTAGAAAATCCGATTGAACAACTTCCCGCCGAACGTAATGAGATCCTACTAAAATTATTTTTTGGACGATTCCAAACCAGTGAAACGACCATCTCCCTCCTTGAAAATTACAAACAAAAATTACAAACGCGCATGGAAACATATCAATCGATTGAACAGGCTATAATCGATTGTGCAGACGAAAATGATATGGATTCAATGTATTGGTTATTTACTTTAGACTATGGAAAGAAAGTTACGAGAGCTGCAATAGACTGGTGTGATGTGACCCTTGAGAAGTTTATAACTAAGGAGGAATCCTAATGGGGAAAGAAATTTTTACTGGACGTTATACGACGGAAAATACGGAGGATATCGTTGTGTTTATCATTGGCATGCGCATAAATAAACGCCTAGCCATTCATAAATGGTTGCCTGTATTTAACTCGATGCCTGGAATGATTAAAGAACTTTACTCCCATAAAGAGGAATTAGGATTTTTATCGATGGAAAGCTATTTTGGATTAAGAACGACCGTCATGATTCAATATTGGCGGTCTATGAATGACCTTCTTGCTTACGCAAAATCAGAAAAACATTTAACCGCATGGAAAAATTTTAACCAAAAGGTCGGCAATAATGATGCAGTTGGAATTTATCATGAGACCTACCAACTAAAATCAGGACATTATGAAGCTTTTTATGGCAATATGCCTGCCTATGGTTTAGGGAAAGTATTCAACCCAATTCCCGTTACGGCAAAGCGGAATACCGCGCGAGACCGGCTGCACTTACAAAAGTTACGTTAGAAACCTTCAATCTATTCGGTTGAAGGTTTTTCCCTTTGATAGAAACAATTATTTTTCCAACATTGTATACAATCCAGTACTCGATTATAATTTGTGTCACAAGAACAATGAATGGAGGATGTGATGGGATGAATTATGATGTCATTATAATTGGTGCAGGTTCAATGGGTATGGCAGCGGGTTATTTTTTATCGAAAAGTGGGAAAAAGACTTTGTTATTAGATGCCTTTACCCCACCCCATAATAAAGGGAGTCATCACGGGGAAACTAGAATTATTCGATACGCTTATGGTGAAGGTGAAGAATATGTTCCCTTTGTCCTTAGAGCACAGGAATTATGGAATGACTTAGAAAGAGCAACTGGGAAGCAATTATTTCTCCAGACAGGTGTTTTAAATGTTGGGGAGGAACATTCCGATTTTATCCAAAATACGATTTCGAGTGCAAAAAAATATTCATTACCATTACATATTCTTCCTTCAATCGAAGTACATAATCGCTGGCCTGGTATAACACTACCGAATAATTTTATTGGCTGCTTCGAACCAACATCTGGCGTGCTAAAATGCGAAGAAAGTATTAAAGCTTACCAAGAGCTCGCCGAATTAAATGGTGCAACGATCCTAACAAATAGTAGAGTAAAAGACATTTCGATTAAGGATGACAGAGTAACGATAAAGACCGACAATCAGACCTTTTACTCGGATGCATTAGCCGTTTCAGCAGGTGCATGGTCAGGAAGCCTTCTTTCAATGTTAGATGTAGAGCTTCCCCTCTCCCCAGTGAGAAAAACGTTTGCTTGGTTTCATGCGGATGAAAAAATTTATAACCAAGAACATTTCCCTGCCTTTACTTTTGAAACACCAAATGGACAATATTATGGTTTTCCAAGTATTGATGGTGCCGGATTAAAGGTAGGTCGACATGATGGCGGAGATCAAATCCATCAGATAAAGGAGATTTAATTCATTTTTTACATCAATACATGCCTAAAGTCAGTCAATTACAATATGGAAAAACGTGCATGTATACACTTACTCCTGATGAGGATTTTATCATCGATCTACATCCTAACTACTCCAACGTGGCCATCGCAGCAGGTTTCTCTGGACACGGATTTAAATTTAGTAGTGCCGTTGGACAAGCATTAAGTCAATTAATTCTTTCTGGTCAATATGATATCGATTTATCCCCCTTTTCATTGAATCGATTTACAAAACATGACGAAAAGGGAATCTATTAGGAAATGGAAGTAGATTCCTCTTATAAATCCATCAAAAAGGGAAACTTTTAAAGTATAATAAGAGTGGTAAAAAATTTTCGGGGGGCCGTAATATTATGGTTTCAGATAAAAAAAGCGCTCAAAAATATGCCTATGAATACATTCGGGATCGTATGTTAGACGGCACTTATAAAGCTGGTATGAAAGTCGTAGAAGAACGACTTGCCGATGAAATTGGTGTTAGTCGTACACCGATTCGTGAAGCGATTCGACGACTCGAGCAAGAGGGATTAATTAAAGACAAGCATATTTATAATCCTACCGTTGAAGATTTGATCAACATATATGAGATGCGTATTATGATAGAAAGCTTTGCAGCAAAAAAAGCAGCAAAACATATGACGCCAGAAACATTGAAAGAACTAAAAAACACGTTAAAAGAATCTCGAAAAGCACAGTCAAAAAATATTTATAATGCCAATCAACGCTTCCATGATTTAATTGCCGAAGAATGCCGTAATCCAAAAATGATTGAAATATTGGAAAAAGTCCGTACGGTGTTCTATTTATTTAGTTTAAAGCTGGACATTTATAAACGTCCACAATTACTGGATGAGCACGAAGAGATTTATAAAGCAATTGAGGAACGAAATGAAGAACTTGCCGGTGAATTGATGGCAAATCATTTAAGAAATGACCGAGACTTCACCCTGGAAGAGCTATCAACGGTAAATGGTAAATAAATATACGAAACACAACCTAACTATTGTCGTCGATCGAAATAGTTAGGTTATTTTTCTTGGTTTTATTTTTTACTCCAATAGTTCTTCTCAAAAAATGCAATGATTTCATCTTTGTAATAGTATGTATCGTTTAGTTGTTGCAATCGTTCTAAATTATGGGTGTTCGCTTTTCCTGTTTCGAGTAGTTCCCGATATAACTCAATATAAGGAAGTTCCTTATGTATGGCGTTTTTCAATTCTTTTTCGATATCATAGGAGACTTTTTTAAATTTTACTTCTGCAATCCCGTTATCATCTATTTCAAGAATGGCATATTGGGCACGTTGGTCGGAATGTAAATTGTCCCATTTATAAAACGGTTGTCCAATTGTTCCAGGGTTAATGATTAATTGATCGTTGCTACTATAGCGTAACAATTGGTGATGGGTATGAGCATAAATGGCAATATCATAATCCTGGTCAAATAACTGATCAAAATTTTCCTGAAAGTTAGTTGGCCATAAATCCCCACCATAACTTTTATTTTGCAAATGATGACTAATACTGATGGATAGATGATTTACTTGTTTTGTGACATGTAATGGTAAATTTTTAATAAGTTGAATATGATGTTCAGCTAAATGCTCACATTGATACTGAGCTAACCGAGAAACATAAATATCGGTCGCGTTATCAAAATCAATTTTTTTATTAAGTATATCAAGGAAGCTATCTTCCCAATTTCCTTTGACGTAAGTAGTAATGTTAAAGCAATTTAATATGTCAAATAACTCGTTTGCCCCTGGCCCAGGCATGATTAAATCTCCTAAAAACCAGTAATCAGTGACACCTTCTTGCTTCGTATCTTCAACAACCGCTTCTAAAGCCGTTGTATTTCCATGGACATCTGCCAATAATGCAATTCTATGTTTCATATATTTTTTCCCTCCAATACGATGAAAAGTTGATATTCTATCCGAATATTGTGACAGTACAATAGATGTTAATGATAATAAAGTGATGATAATTTAAAACTCAAACACGCAGAACCCCGTTCTAAAAAAGAAGGGGGTTAAAAGTATAGTAGTTTATGTATGTCACAATACCGTCCGATTGTTGTCATTCATTTTAAACTCCTAGTAAGTTTCTTTATATCTACGATTGTTCTATTTTTGTTTCTCGGTTTGAATCAGTAGAAGATCAACACTAACAAATTATAGAAAGAATGAATAATAATTACTGACCAAATGGAACTAGTTTTCTTATAGATATATCCAAATATAGCACTTAACACAAAGATGTTAATGGAGGTAATTAGAATATCCGGAAATAAAAATAAACCTTTATGAATCCAAATAGGAAAATGAATCGATACAAAAAGGAATGATGTAATTGTATTAGCTATCCAAAATCTAAAAGAATCCATAAGTTTTTTTAATATAAACCCTCTAAAAACAATTTCCTCAGTGATTCCAACTAATAGAAAAACATTCAGCCATTCGTCAAACCCTATATGAAAATCGATATTATTATCTAAAACAGTAATATTTAAAATGGCATAGAATATGAAGACTAAGAATACCCAGCAAATCCATTTGAAACTTTTTTTAAAATTTGAACGTAATCCTAAATAGGAAGTTGGGTTACTTTTTTCTATAATTTTAGCCATTAATATAACTGGAATGATCCAGATAACGATTTTTATGATGGCAGATGTTATTGCTCTTGGAACAGAATCCATCAAATCTAAATATTGAACTATCCATAGTTCTCTTACACTCCACAGGACATAAAATATGATGAAGTAAATCCAAATATAAGATTTATTTATTTTTAAATCTATTTGTAACTCCCCCATTCTTTTTCAAGAATACTCCTAGTTACTTTTAATGCAATCCTTTACAACCTTTATTTTAACATAAATATCCAATTTAATGACTTAGCGTTATTCAAAAATATAGCCCTATCATGAAGAATGACGCTTTTCCTATGAAAAGCGTCATTCTCCAGTATGTATTGTTTTTCTATCGAAATTTTATTCAATTATATGTGAAATAAAAGTATAGATATTGGGAGGATATTCTGCGAAGTGAAATTCTATTCCTCTCCTCAGCAGCCAGCACCTTAAATCGAAAAAAGCACTTTCCTAATTTAAAGGATAGTGCCGGATTGTTAAAAAGCAAGGTAAATATATGTTTTAGATAACGTTCCATTCTTGTAATATTAGTCCTTTTTATACTATTCAAGAAATGTGCCTGTTTTTTAAATAAACTTAGTACTTACGATTCGGAATTCTACCTACGTTTAGGGGTCGAATCACTTTTCAACAACTTTATCTCCTTGATCCAATACAAAACAGGATATTCCCATAAAACAGGGCTTTTATAAACATTCTTTCTAATGTTGACCTCTACGAGACCATATCATAATCGGAATTAATAATAAGGAGAGAATCCCGCCAATAAATGATAAAGTTAGATAACTTGAACCTGCCATAACCACTCCTGACAAGGCTCCACCAGCAGCTCCTGACAACGCAACGAAAACATCCAACGCACCTTGTGTTTTTGCTCTTGTAGAAGTTGTAGTTGAATCAACAATAAGTGCAGTCCCACTTATCAAACCAAAATTCCATCCTAATCCGAGCAAAGAAAGTGCAATCACTAGGAAAACTATGGAATCTCCTGGAGCAAATGCTGCTGTTAAACCCGCCAGAAGCAACGTAATTCCAGAAGCAATCGCCATCGCAGTACGGCCCAATTTGTCAACAAGGACACCGGTAACTAGTGAAGGGAGATACATGGCACCTATATGAAAACCAATAACAAGACCTACTTCACCGACGCTATGTCCATGATGTCGCATATGAACTGGTGTCATTGTCATAATTGCTACCATTACAACTTGAGTAAGAACCATAATTGTCGCACCTACAATGATGCCTCTTTTATTTTCTACTTGCTCAGTATGAGCTGAATGTATTTTCTCATTATGTTCTTTGTTTGATTCTTCTATTGTTCTTGCTATTAGTAACGGATCTGGCCGAAGCATAACGAAAAGAACAATACCTGCTAAGATATACGCTACTGCCGCTAAAATGAATGGTCCAGCAAGTGCTGGAACGTTAATAGAAAGAGCAATATCGCCCATTACATTTACTAAATTCGGACCAGCAACTGCACCAAATGTTGTAAAAACCATCGTAAGACTAATTGCAGTCGCTCTCTGATTACTATTTGCTAAATCCGTCCCTGCATACCGAGCTTGTAAATTAGTTGCAGTTCCTGAACCATAAACAAGTAAAGATAGGAATAATAACAAAACGCTATTGATAATTGCTGCAATAATAACCCCTATCGCTCCAAGTCCACCAATCATAAAGCCTGTTGCCAGACCTATACGACGTCCAGACGCTTGGGAAAGTCTCCCAACGAGTAAAGCTGCTCCTGCTGACCCTAAAGTAAATAACGCTGAAGGAAGTCCGGCAAAGGCTTCTGTACCAAGCATTTGCTGTGCAAGAAGTCCCCCTACAGTCACTCCAGCAGCTAATCCTGCACCACCAAAAACTTGTGAAACACTTACCACGATTAATGTACGCTTATATAACGCTTTTTGTTTTTCTTGAGAAATAATGTAGCTTTTCTGCGTAGCGGTTTGTACTTCCAACGATTCTACCCAATCTTTTTGTACCATATTCCTACCTGCCTTTCTAAAAACCCCATTCTATTAGGCTTTCAACAAGATTTGAATTATCATAACACGCACAAAAAAACCATACAATATTACAATTGTATGGCAAACAATATTAAGTAAGACCCTTTAATAAACGTTTAAGGATAATCAATCCTTGTTCAAGCTCTTGAGTTGTATTAGGTGCGCAAACAGAGATTCTCACTGCCCGTTCGGGACAACTATTTCCAACTACAAAACGTTCTGCCGCATATACTTGTACACCCTCCTGCTCAGCTAACGTTTCAAATTCTCTACCAGTAATGTTACCTGGTAATAGCAACCAACGAAAAATACCCGTTTCAACACCTAAACACTTATAGTCACTCAAATATCGATCTACGATTTGGTTTCTATGAATGGTCTGTTTTCGATGACCCTCAATTAACACTTCAAATTGGTTGGATACAATCAAACGTGCTGTCAATTCCGCTAATAACGGGGAAACAGTTATATTTAAATTATAAAGTGCTTTTGAAATTGGCTCTTTATATTGACTAGGGACAGCTACATAGGCTAGTCGTAATCCTGGTGCTAATGCTTTAGATAAACCTGCAATATAGATAACCTGTTCTGGTGCGAATGACGCAACTGCTGGCAGTGGATTTTTATTAAGAAGATGATAAGATCCATCCTCAATAATGAACTGATTATACTTTTTGGCAATGCTAGCAATCTTCCTCCGATTCTCGACCGACATTAAGGAAGCTGTCGGATTATGATAATCTGGCATCAAGTATATGCCTTTAATATTTTCATTTTTACATGCATATTCAAAAGAAGTTGGGCTCATTTCATCGTTCTCTGACTTTATCGGTACGATTTGTACATTAAGCATTGCTGCAACAGTTTTTAAGCCGGGATAGGTATGCTGGTCAACACCAATGCGTTCACCGGGCTTACAAAGACTTGCTAGTGTAGCAGCAATCGCATTTTGAGCTCCATTTGCAAATAAAATGTGTTCAACGGTTGTTTCAAATCCACCTCTTCGGAGTAACTTTATAGCTGCATTCTTTTGCCAAACACTTTCGCCTGTCCGACCATATCCAAACCATTTTTCGTAATCTGTCTCTTGCAGCATACTTTTAAGTTGGATTAACAATGGCTCGTAGGAAGCGTTATCTGGGAGTGTTGCTCCCATTTCAATTAAATGTTGCGGCTTTGTATCTTCAAGTAAATAGGCATTCGATAACGCATCATACGATACAAACGTCCCACTTCCAACTGAAGCGCTTAACAAGCCCTTTAATTCACATACTTTAAAAGCTTTTGAAATGGTACTCAGATTTAAATCCAAATAATCAGCCAATTCTCTTTGTGGTGGAAGTTTTGTTCCTGGTAACAAAACTCCGTTAAGTATGTCATTCTCCAATTGCCTTGCAAGTGCTTGATATATAGGCTTTTCAGTTTTATCTATCGAAGGCTTCCAGCTCATCGGATAGTTTTCAAATGAATTAATTGGCATAATATGCATTCCTTTTTACAAAAAATTTGATTTTACCATTTATATATTGAATAAAATTCTCTTTTTCTTTATGACTATCAGTGAATATCTGAGTAGCCATCTATAACTAAGGCTAACACCAATTATACTTTTTGAACTAATCATCCATGATTTCAAAGATTGTCTTTATGATGTAAGGTTTGATAAAAATACCTAAATCCATAAAAAGCCTAGAAAACTGTAGTAACCTACTTTTTGTTCTGTCGATATACAATTAAAGTAAGTCCATTTAATATCAATGTAAAAACAAGGAGAACTACTGTGGCTATCACTACTGCACGTGTTGTGTCCATTAGTGCTGACCAATCCTCAATTTTTACTAAATGATAATTATAGAAAATTTGAAAACTAAGTGAAATAGCACAGGCACTGAGGCTGATAACGGAAAGGACGACCCAATTCTTGTTTTCCGGTTTTTCATTTCGCATGAGATTAATTATAGGAAGTATCCAAGCGATTAGTCCAAGTAAGAGACTGCCAATGTTAAGGAAACCAATGATATCTAATCCCTCTTTCTTTATTTTATTATTGTTTAACAATAGTTAACGGTAAATTATGGGAAAGGTTTCAAAACTAAAGACAAAGCGTATTTCATTAAACTGTATTATTCAACAAACTGGCGCTGAAAAAATTAGTACTTAAAAAATTAGTACCCTCTACTTGAAAAAGGATTAACTTAATAACTTGTTAGAAATACTTTTCCTTTAGCGCTGTTAGACGATTCAACAACTTCGACTGCTTTTTTTACGTTTGATAAGTCGTATTGAGAATCTACCATCTTCAAACGTAATTTTTTATCAGCTACTAGCCTTATGACATTATTAAATGTTTCCTGCCATCTATCTGTCGTTACTTTATTATTCCAATGCCGCAAATGAAACATATTAGCATTCAATTTGGCTTTATTGACAATATCGCCCCAGTTTACTTGTACCCCTGATAAAAGACCAATAGTTAAAAAGTTTCCATTAGGGCGAACACAAAAGGCCAAGTCATTTCCAGATGAACCCCCTATTGAATCAATAGCAGCATCTGCACCTTTTCCATTTGTTAATTCCTTAACTGTTTCGTGGAGTGGAAATTTAGAAGAGTCTATTACATACGTAGCACCGAGATGAAGTAAATCTTCTGTATAGTTACTATTTCTCGTCACTGCAATCAATTGAAAACCTAAAATTTTAGATAACTGAGCAAAAATATGTCCAATAGCTGATCCGCACGCATTAACCAATAAAACATCATTCGGTCTTAATTTTAATACTTCCGAACAAACTACCCATGCAGTAATTGGATTTATATACATCTGTGCTGCCGTAAAATCATCAATCGTATCAGGTATGCAAACTGCATATTCTACTGAAGTTTTAACAAATTCTTGCCACGTTCCTTCCCCACGTAAAGGTAATACACGTTGACCAATAAGATTTTTCGAAACGAAAGGACCGACTTCTTCTATAATACCTACTCCTTCATAACCCGGAATATTTGGTAAAGAAATTCTGTGGGCATATGACCCCCTAATTGGTATTAGGTCAGAAGGATTTATCGGGCGAGCTAGCATACGTACAAGAACTTCATTATTTTTTGGTAGTTCAATAGCTTTATATTCAACCTTCAGCACATCTTGAGGACTGCCAAATTCGTAAAATTTAATACTTTTGCCGTTCAAAATCATTCGTCTCCTTAAACAAAGTAAATTTAATTAATTATATCACCTTCGATTCCCCCCCTTTCGCATTACTTATTCGATTTAATAGACTTTAAATTTAATTGACGCAAACCTTCTGAAATAATGCCCTTTAATGAAATAACAATATTTGTCTCTTATTATTTTTTGTGAAATGTAACAAAATAAATAAATAAATAGGAAAAATGTATTTAAAAATTATTAAAGAAATTAACAATTATCAATTGTATTGTTTAATAATTAATCTATACTATTTATATGCATGTGCATACATTTTTTTTAGGAGGAATACTAATAATGAAAACAATTGATTCACCTTTTAAACTTAAAGGATTACAACTTAAAAATCGAATTGTCATGGCACCCATGTGCCAATATTCTGTAGATAAAGAAGATGGAATACCGAACGATTGGCATTTTGTTCATTATGTATCTAGAGCAATTGGCGGTACAGGATTAATTATTATGGAAATGACGGGTGTAACCCCTGAAGGAAGAATTACGAATCAAGATTTAGGATTATGGGATGATGCTCAGATTCCTGCATATAAGCGTATTGTATCCGAGGTTCATAAGTATGGTTCGAAAATTGGGATACAAATAGCTCATGCTGGTAGAAAGGCCGAAGATGCAATCCAACCTGTTGCACCACTGCTATACAAGGTGACGCTTTACCTGAGGAAACAAAATATGGTGGACTTAAACAACCACGTGCTTTAACCATTCAGGAAATTGAACAAACAATTGAGCAGTTTAGGAATGCTGCAAGAAGAGCAGTTGAAGCGGGCTTTGATACAATCGAACTTCATGGAGCACATGGATATCTTCTTCATCAGTTCATGTCCCCTAGTATTAATAATCGGAAAGATGAATATGGTGAGGATTTATCAAAATTCGGTGTAGAGGTTATTCGCTCAGTGAAATCGGTCATGCCAGAGGATATGCCACTAATTATGCGAATGTCTGCTATTGAATATATCGACGGAGGATATGGGTTGGAACATTCACTTCGTATTGCAGAGAAGTTCAAGGAAGCGGGTGTAGATATTTTCCACGTCTCCTCTGGAGGTGAAGGCGTTCCTGGCACGTTAAAGCCTGGGAATTATCCTGGTTATCAAGTACCATTTGCCCGAGCTTTCAAAGAGAAACTAGGAATCCCAGTCATAGCGGTTGGCATGTTAGATAATCCACAAGTAGCAGAGGCAACCTTATCAAATCATGATGCCGATTTAATTGCCGTTGCTAGAGGAATGTTAAATGATCCATATTGGAGTATACATGCGATTAAGGAAATAACAGGGAGTGTCAATCCCCCATCTCAATATAGTAGAGGAATTCGATAATAGGGAATGATATAATTGGGACAGTACTTTTTGAAAGGCGATGGCTATGAATCAACCTGACCAATTAATCCATACTTGGGTAAATTTTTCCAAATTCCATAATCGAATTACACACTCATTAGATTATTTTCTTCAACAAAAATACCATTTATGTTTGAATGAGTTTTATTTAATGATGTTTCTCAATGAAAACAGCGAAAAGAAACTCCGGTTACTGCAGCTTCAGAATATGATTGGTCTTAGCCAAAGTGCTTTATCCCGTTTGGTTTCAAGACTTGAACAACATGATCTTCATCCAGTGGAACGAGCATGTTATGTTGAGGATAAGCGTAGTGTTTATGTTGTACTAACTCCAAGTGGCCAACAGCATATTGTTGACATTTTAAATGAGGTTAATCGGATCTTACATCAGTCGCTCTCAGAAAAAGATATTAAAAACATAAGATTATTTGCTGAATAAAATCCTGTAATGCATTACTAAGTTTCTTCTATGAAGTTAACTTGGTAATGCATTTTTTTCAAAGATGTTGCTGAAATTATCAGGTACTGTATATCAATCTATAGGAATTGCCCCACAATAGAATTAGCTAACGAATTCAATAATGAAAGCGAGCGCTAATTCTTATTACAGACAACGCTCGCTTGTTGGAGATCCCACTACAATGGGATATAAATAAAATTAACTGTAGTAGGCTTATTATCGTTTTTTCCATTATCTGTTACGAGTGAGGTGCGCTTTTATTTGACTCATATATAAGATTACAAGCTGATTGGTTCGCCACCTGTCACCCCATAAATCTGACCTGTAATATAACTCCCTTCATCAGAGGCTAGAAGAACATATACCGGCGCAAGCTCTACCGGCTGTCCCGCACGGCCAAGAGGAGTGTTTTGGCCAAACTCAGGAATTTTCCCTTCCAATTGTCCGTTATCCAATTGTAACGGTGTCCAAATTGGTCCAGGCGCAACCCCATTGACACGAACCCCTTTAGAAGCAAAGTACGAGGAAAGGTTTATCGTAAAATTGCTGATGGCACCTTTTGTAGCAGCATAATCCATTAAAGATGCGGATGGATTGAAAGATTGAACCGAAGTGGTAGTAATAATCGCACTTCCTGGTTCCAGATGCTCTTCAGCAGCTTTTACGGTCTCAAACATACTGATAATGTTTACTTTGAATGTATCATGCACTTGTTTGATTGTTAAATCACTTAAGGTTGGCTGTGCGATTTGTTGTGCAGCATTCAATACGAGCGTATCCAATCCGCCAAAAGCTTCCACCGTTTTTGTCACAATCTCTGTCGCTGTGCCATCTTCCCGCAAATCATACGGTAACAGCAATGCTTTTCTGCCTTCTTTTTCAATTAATTCTTTGACTTCGTTCGCATCTTCTTCTTCACCAGGGAAGAATTGGATAGCCACATTTGCACCTTCACGCGCATAGGCAATGGCGGCTGCACGGCCAATTCCGGAATCGCCACCGGTAATCAAGGCATTGCGTCCTTCCAGGCGATTGTATCCTTTATATGACTCTTCTCCGCAGTCAGGTTTTGGGCTCATTTTACGCTGTAACGCTGGAGTGTTCTGCTCTTGATCTGGGAATTTTTCTGTATAAAATTTTTTACGTGGATCGGTTAGATGTGGGTTTTTCATAATAACCATCTCCTCTTGTAAATATTTAAAGCTAGAGAATAAGTTTGTGAAAGCTTCACACTTTTCAAACTTTCACAAACTAATCTCTCGTACATTTTTTACCCTATGATCATTATTTTAAACAGCTTCACATTTTTTCCCCTGTTCAAACCCACTATTTAATAAGAGCTACTGTGTTAACTGCATAAATCAGTTGTACCGAGCGAATCAATTTGTTTAATTTGCAATTATTTTGTGGTAATGAAATGGAATATCAAATAAAGGAAATATCTTCCTGAAAGTCGAATATAAGCCTAGAACTATAATTAACTATTTCGATGAGGAGGATTGTTGTGCGTCCACGACCATTATCGATTGAAAATCCAGAGTATGCTAGGTATGTTAGCCTTGTGCCAGATGGAGATATTGAAGAAATACTTAATAACCAACGAACGAAAACCATTTCCCTCTTGAGCAACGTATCGGAGGAATCAGCAATGAAGGCATACGCCCCAGGGAAATGGACTTTAAAAGAAGTGATTGGGCATATGGCCGATGTGGAACGTGTAATGTCGTATCGAATACTTGCCATTGCACGAAATGAAAGTGCACCACTCCCAGCAATGGATCAGGATCAATATGTTTCTGCGGCAAACTTCAACAAATTATCTTGGGAGCAACTACTATCTGGTTTAGACACGGTACGCTCCAACACGTTAAGTCTTATTTCAACTATTAATGAGGAAGCGTGGGAACGTAATGGAATTGTAATGAACAAGCCAGTTTCCTTAAGTACCTTTGCATATGGCATTGCCGGGCACGAGTTACACCATTTGAAAATAATTAGTGATAAATACTTATAATATTAATGAAAAAACCTAATTTCTCGTTTAATAATGAGAAATTAGGTTTTTTCATATTGAAACTTCCTGAGCGTTGTAAATCCGCATTTTCCACACGCCATCCCCAATTTTTACATAATTTCCTATAGTTGAATAATCTAAATGGCAGTACCTTTTGAAAGTTTCCTTTTAATAACAAAGTATGTTAATACACCTAAGCCAATGTATATCATCAACATACTAATCCCCATTAATGTTGAGATTTTAAATACAATCGTTAGTGAGTATAAATTTAGTAATAGGTAGATTGTTAAAAATAAAATTCCTTTTTTTCTGCTATTCACAATGATAGAAGTAATAATAGCTAATGCTAAACTAGCGCTTATTAAGTGTCCTAAAAAAAGAATTGTATACATCAAAGCATTATTCTCCATCTAAATCCCCCTCTCTATATAATTCTTCAAATAAAAGCAATTTTCCTGTTCTACTATCTGGCCCGACTGCTGAAAAAAGCACAATTCTATTCAAGAATTGTGCCTGTTGTTGAGTATTGTTGTTAACTAAAGCCTTTGCAATTTAATCAGAATACCACCACTTAAAAGTTTTTTCCGAAGCCTAATTACCATCTAGTATTATTATGATGATTTTTTGTATGAAGGTAAACTCTATTATCAATTGCAGCACGGGAACCAATGAAACTCATGATTGCCAACAAAATGCCGAAGAAAACAAATGCAGCAAGGTAATAACCTTGGAACATGGAAACGAAAGACGCTACCATGAGTAAAATCATTATAACAATGATTATGATCTGCCCTTTTCCTTTTTTCCGCTCTTTCATATCTCAACCCTCATTCCATTTGGTATTATTTCTTATATTCAAATACGTTCCTAGACAGGGAAAAGTTTCTGTTTCGTTTAACAAAACTTGAAGTACATTTCTTCTTTAATACTTGATAATATCAAGATTTTTTAAATGTTGTCATCTTTATTTGTCCCAATTGAATATGCTCCATTTTGTTTCATGAAGCTTATATTCAGCAATCGCACTCGTTAGTTGAATAACGAGTCCTGTTTTTACATCAACTCATTTGAATATCTGTTCCATACTGGACCAATTGTAGTTTCCTTGCTAAAGATTGGGATGCAAAATTTTCCCACGAAGTGCTATAAAGTGCGATTCGCCCTTGTTTTTGCACCTCTGCAGCCCAAGCATTTGTAACATCTATGCCATAGGATTTTCCACGGTAATCTTCATGTGTATACACACTTGCTTCGTCTGCTATTAAGGTCTTCCTCGCACTACAACAAATTGAAACAACTATGTTATCTTCAACAATAACAAAACAAGGTTGCTTATCATCAAAATCCTCATAAGTATATGGGAAATGGGGCTTAAGAAGATCTTTGTTTTCATATGTTACTTTAATTGCTTTTCTAATAGACCTTCCCCGAACATCTGGAAACACATATGCTGGGCCAAAAGATAAATCATTCAATTCATAATCTATACTTAAAACCTTTATAACTTTTCCTAAATCAGTTGGATTTGTCCTAGTAACATGTTCTAACTTCTCTACAATGTCCGCATTTAATGAATTTGAATACCTTACTACACTGCCCTCTTTGGTAGCACCAATGAAAATTAATGGTGCAACATCATATGGTGGTTCATTTACGACTGTTATTCTATTTTCAATATTGTGTTTAAATAACACCTTCACATGATGTCTCATCAATTCAAAATCAGATAACAAATACATTCCCCCAACCAACTTTATTACTCTCTAATAATTTTTGTTAAAGCCATAATGATTTAATAATCGGACTCGTTAGTTCTTATTGCTTTCCAAAAAAAAGGCACAATTCTACTATAGAATTGTGCCCTAAAGTGAAATAACTGTAAAACGAATAAAGTATTTTAAAAGCTGCGTTTCCTTGCCCAAGCTCCTTGCATTTTACTTAGGAATACAATTTGTCCAATATGATATGCGTTATGCATTGCTAAACTCTTTAGTTCAAGCACTAATGAATGATCCTCTCCTGGGACCTGCCTATACAAATCTTCTTGTTCTGATGTTGCTAGTATTTTTTCAAGTTCACGATGAACATAAAAGAATTCTTGTTTGGTTTCCTCCCAATTTTCTAACGTCTCAGTTGGCAATCGAAATGTAGAGTCATTATCTTCTGCCTTTGGTTCATTCGCTGTTTCACCAAGAAATCGCATGAGATATCTCTTTTCATAGAACAGTAAATGACAAACTAATTCCCAAATGGAATTCATTGTCCCATCAGCTGGTTTCCAAAGTGCTTGTTCAAAAGTGACATTCTCTAGCACTTTTTCAAGTGGTGGAAACCAGTCTTCTTTATCTAAGCAACTTGCCCATTGCTGTAACAAAAGTGTCCTTACATCCATTTTCTATTCCCCCAATTTTATCCCGAAAATCGATAATCCCTTTGCTTAAATCTTCCTTTTCGGTAAGTTAATCTGACATTACTATCATTTCGAGGTGAACCATCTGATTCCCTTCCTTAGTTCACAAGCTGACCCTTTAATGAAAAAAATACTTTCCTTCTTTAAGGAAAGTACGCGATTTTTTTGTTTATACTCTGCCAATAATTCCTGAAGAGAAAACTGTAATCCTTTTTATTATTTAATATTTACATCAAAGACATACGTGATATTCCCTTCATTCCATTTTGCCTTTACTTCATAAATATAATAGCCCTCATTTGTAGGTAGGGTGATTTCATTTTCTCTAATATCTATAGATTTAACGACCCCATCTTCGCTTTCCTCATTTATTTCTAACGAAAGAGGGCTTTCATCCATTTCAATTTTTAATTTTGTACCTTTCTCCAACTCTAACGTATTAAATTCATCCGCTAACCCTTTTTTATCTAAATTGCTTGTTTTATTTGCTTCAAAATCCCATTCAACCCACTCGAAATCTCCTATTACCATTGTATATTCTTTATTATCGCTAACAATTTTGCCTTCTATAGGTTCAAACGTATCAAAAGAAGGTAAAACATTACAACCAGATATACAAATAACTGACAATATCAAAATATAAACTTTTTTCATACTTCTTCTCCCATATATCACTATAAGTACTTTGAAAAACGTTTAATTCATTTTACCAAAAAATAACTATTATCATTAAACTGTATTAAATCTATTACTGTATATTTTTTTCACAAACTCTTAATGGGAGTCAGTTTTTTATTTGAGTAGATGCAGCCGAATTACTGAAGAACAAGATTTTTTTAATCATGATGATGTCATTATGAGAACAGTCTCTGATTCACCAAGTGTTGAAATGGCTAATTTTTATATGAAATATTACTTTCCTTCTTCAAGGAAAGTCCTGATTGTGCAAGACTTTTAATAAACTAAAGCACTTAATAGTTCAATAAAGCGTTTTAGAACCTACCCAAAAATTTGGGCAGCGATAGCAAATAACTCCTTATTCCTATTTGGCATTTTAAGAGAGTTTTTTATCATAAGAGGCGGTTCACTAACTTTTACAAATCCACTTTTTTGCAAGAAAGATATGAACTCGTTCTTACCCGATGGCACATCAATCCTAAACTTTCCTTCATGATGAAGAGCTAACCTATCGATGATCATAGCTGCCGTTTGGGGATTTGGTGCTACAATAGGTCCTAATATTAGATTTACTGGTCCTAAGATGGATAGTCCAAACCCAATAATCTTGCCTTTTTGATTTTTAACAACTAAACATTGTTTCGATTGCTTTATTCTGTTAAGAAGAAACCTTCTTCTCTTATCACCAAATGCACTCGAATCTAATTCAACGAGTGCGTTAAAATCAATTTCACTGTATTCCTCTATTGTAATATCTTGATTATTAAACCTTTCAGTGTGAATATAACGATCACATAAAAACTTTTGTATTAAGTCGACAGTAATAAAACCCAAGTTTTCATACAGGGGTTTCCCATCTTCAGTTGAAATTAACATTATTGAAGTATCTTTTGAGACACTGTCTATACATTTCTGAGTAACTTTTTTACCTAAGCCTAATCCTCTGTACTCTTTATTTACAATAACCATTCCAATTGAAGCTAAATGGGTATCGTAAACTATGATCGCGGCACTCGAGACATTTTCCCCCGTAGCATTCTTATGACCGAATATCTTACCGCATGACATAACAGTTCTAATTTCATATTCATCATAATCCCAACCAACCGATGCAGAAAGTTCTATCAAACCTAATATATCATCTTGATCTAGTTCCACTAATTTTAATACTGTTTTATTGTCTGTATACATTAGAAATTCCTCGATTTCGTAGAATACTTTTAATATTGTATTTAATTTCTGATAACTTAAGTGTAATCCTTCACAGCATCCATTGCATTAACAAAAAATATTAGTTCTCTTTACTAAACGATCTGACCTGATAGTGGAAATTTATTATTTAATTAAAGACCCGGTTAGTTACCTTGTAAAATATGTAACAAGTGGGATTGCCCAGGATATAAAACAGATAAATACTAGTATGACAACTAGATTAAAAAAGGAGAATGCAAATAGTGTAAAGCCTGTGAAAAGTGTTGAAAGAACTAAACTCCACAGTACCCTTCTTTTAATACTCACCATCGCTTGAAAGACAATAAAAACAATTGCAATTAATATCGGCCACCAATAGATGATGGAATTTACCAACATGACAAAAACCCCTTTTAATTCATTATATAGTGATATAAAATAGATAACTACCAAAATATGTATTTCATTCAAGGAGTTTTTTTACTCTTCCTACGTTGAAGCACTCCTCAACAATCTGCCCCTATTCATGAAGAAAGACCCTCTCCTTATTCAAGGAAAGTGCCCGATTGTTGCAGATCAATAAGCATAATACCTCTCCACATATAGAAGGTGACTTTCTCCGTATGTTTAATTCATTTAATTTAGTGGAATAGAATGAATGTAGACATATATAGGAGGGATCAATAATGACAGTCAAATTGATTGTAGAAAACGTAGTACAGGCGAAACAAGAAGTGGAGAAATTAGAAGCGCAAGGATATCTTCGAGATAACATTTACATCTTTGCACATTATGAAGAACGTGAAGATGATATTAACGAAGCACTGGGGACAGATAAAGTTGGGATTGGCGAGCAAGGGTTCCTGACTTCTATGAAAAACCTGGTAAATTCCCGTGGAGATGAACTCCGCAATGAGTTAGCTTCTGTCGGATTAAGTGAATCGGAAGCTGCTCAACTCGAAAAGGAACTGGATACAGGTAAATTGGTCATAGTTGCCAATAAATAAAAACAAACCCGGGATTGGATTCCCGGGTTTGTTTTTCATTTTACAAGTCTTCCTCGTTTCCTTGGACTCTATATTCCAGATAGCCATTCAAGCAAGTCAGCATAAAAAACCATCCATCTTTATTATCAATGATTCATTAAAAAGTCTTAACGCGGTATTATCATACTTAGATCTTTCTACTAAGGTTACAAATTCATTATGCATACCATCAATCCCTTTTCATTTCCTTTTATTACTTCTGATAAATAATTAATACTTGTTTCAAGATTCTCTATCTTTCTTTCAAATCTAATGAATAAATAAATTGTGATAGAAATTGGAAACCCAAAATTCCCTACTTTAGTTACCCATTCAGATGTTACCATTCACTCTTTTTTATGTTCTTCAATAGGCTTTAGTATATTTTTCAATGCCTTTTTATGAGTTTTAAAAATAACTTGTTGGCTTTTATTTAATTTAATTGCAATTTCTGTATCACTTAATCCCTTTAAATAAGCTAGTTTAATAATTTATTTTTTGCTTATTGGTTAGTGAATTTAAAGCTTCATTTAATATAGGACAACTCACATGATCGTTATATAGAAGAATTAAACAAAAATTAAACAACCTTTTATTAGAAATTTTACATGTAAAATTCCCTAGTTAAATCGATCTTATATAAAGTTAATTCTATCACAATGCTAAGTTATACGATTTCTATCTAATAATGAAAGCATTAGTATTGGGTGGATTTTGGCTGCGTTATAAAATGGGATGGTTTAGTGTTTCTATTCATAAAGAAGGGAGCCAGGTACAGCATATACTCTTCATGGTAAAACTTGATTTTCAAGTTCCATGAATTACAAAAAATTGGAAGTTGTATTGACTTGTGAAGGTGAGGTTATTCGAAATGAAGCTCACTATTTAATTTTTTTGATAGATTAATATTATATTTTGTAACAACCATACTAGTTAAAGTTTTCTCTTTCAGTTCGCTTGGATTTTATATATGAATATAAATCTCTTATAAAGACAAAATACATAAGTAGTAATAATGCGAACATCCCATAGGCATACTTCGGAAAATTCTCAAGAATAAAATCTAACTGTAAAATTACGAAAATATTTATAAACACTAATAAAATAAAATTTGTTATTACAGAAATTAGCGCTTTTTTATTTTTAAATAAAAATGATGATATTAAAGCCAGTACTAAAACAATTGCAAAGATTTGTAAAAAATTAAGTGTAAAATTAGCGAACTCCATAAAAAGTACCTCCTTCTCAATTTTCATAAAAATTATACCATTTTATGTATTCAAATTTCCCAATTTTCTAAATAAATAGTTATTTTGTACTTTAAAAATTTAATTAAAATATTTGATTATTATTAACTATTAATCATTAAAAGGAGGCTGGGACAAAAACCCTCCTCTAAATAAAAAAAGCCGGTGAAATTTTACGAAAAGTAAAATTTCACCGGCTTT
>NZ_JACSQA010000033.1 GCF_014836845.1 Ureibacillus galli | reverse complement strand
GAGAAAGGTGAATTTGAGTTTCATCAAATTCACCTTTCTCACTATTTGAAGCTAGTTATGTCCCAGCCTCTTTTTTAAAGGGAAAAACAGATTCCTTATGGAATAATACAAAGAACAATCAACGTTTTTATAATCATTATAGAAATAGTACGAAACGTTAAAAAAGGTAGGTTGGAAATGGGAAAATACGAACAAAAAACAAAAACAACGGATTATAGTGTAACAGAATTTATTGAATCTGTTGAAAGTCCAAAAAAACGGGAAGATGCTTATCAACTATTAAAAATTTTTGAAGAAACGTCTGGTTTTAAGGGGAAGATGTGGGGGCCGAGTATTATCGGATTTGGTTCCTATCATTACAAATATGCTTCAGGACATGAAGGGGATGCACCCCTAGTTGGTTTCTCGCCAAGAAAAGCAAAAATCAGTTTATATTTTGCCCCTGGTGATAAAGAGAGAGAAGTGTTACTAGAACGATTCGGGAAACATACCGTTGGAAAAGGGTGTGTTTATATTAATAAACTAGCGGATATCGATCGTGACATATTACAACAATTAATCATTCAATCTATAAAATTTTTACAAAAAACTTACCCGCAAGATTGAAACCTTTTTAAGTTAGTAAACGTAAAACAAAATAGATTGTAACGAAAAAAGAAGGAGAGCTGAAAAATGTCATTTTTTAATAAGATGTTAGCAAGTATTGGTGTAGGTGCTGCAAAAGTAGATACAAAATTGGAGAAATCTTCATTTGTTGCAGGTGAAGTAGTCCGCGGGGAAATAGAAGTTTACGGTGGTAATGTGGAACAAAATATTGATACAATTTATTTAACCTTATATACAACATATATTAAAGAAATTGATGATCATAAAGTGACAGCAAAAGCTCCAATTAAACAATTCCGAGTAACCGATCCGTTTACAATTAATGTAAATGAAACGAAAATAATTCCTTTTTCATTTACATTACCATACGATACACCAATTACAGTTGGGAAAACAGAAGTGTGGGTTGCAACAGAATTAGATATTCGCAGTGGTGTAGATTCCGATGATAAAGATTACATCGAAATTCGTCCATCTGAGATTGCTTCAAAAATTTTAGACGACGTTCAACAACTTGGATTTAGATTACGCAAAGCAGAATGTGAACAAGCGTCTTACAAATATTCTCGAAACTATCCGTTCCTTCAAGAATTTGAATTTGTTCCAACTGGTGGATCATTTAGAGGGAGATTAGATGAGTTAGAAATCGTTTTCTTATCCCAAACGGCTGATTCAGTAGAAATTTTAATTCAAGTAGATCGAAAAGCTAGAGGGTTCGGCGGATTTTTAGCAGAAGCGTTAGATGCAGATGAGACGAATATAAGAATGACGATTCCAAAACAAGATTTACATGCTTTTAAAGAAGTGTTACAACAAACGATTGCTAAATACGCTTAACAAAAAGGGTATTCCAAATGTTGGAATACCCTATTATTTATTATACTTCGCGAGCAAGTTCTTGAAGTTTCACTCGATCAATAATTTCATATCCTTTGTTACTTTTTTTAATCATATTTAACTGACAAAAATGGGCGAAGGTATGAAGTAAATGCCGGTAGGACACTCCTAAATATTCACTAATCTCCGTATGCTTTTCTTTATAAAAGTTACCATCAGAAGACATAAGAATAAAAGCAGCTAATCGATTTTCAAGAGGATAGGCTTGAGTTTGAGAAAATCGATTTGTCGTTTGAGTCATTTTATTCCCTAAAAATAAGCAAAGTTGCCTTAAAAATACTGAATCAGTTAAAAGCCTTTGTTTACAATCATAATAAGGGAGCGAGAAGCATATCGTTTTGGTTACAGTTTGAATCCCTTTTGTATATTTTTGAGCATTTAATAACTCGACTTCCCCCATAAAGCTAGGAGATGTAATGAAATTAATTAACGATACTTTTCCGTTTTTATGCGTAACATATAGTTTCGCTTTTCCTTCTACCATGTAGTAAAGCGATTCCGGTAAAGAACTTTCTTGAAATATATATTCTCCTTTTTCAAATTCACACACTTGAACAAAAGGTGAAATATCAAAGGAGAAGAAAGATTGAAAGGAATATTTTTCTATATACTCTTCTTTTTGTTTCCCTGTTATTAATTGCAAAATAATTCCTCCAATCGATTCATCCCAACCTTTTGCTTACTGATCTAAAAAATGAACAGAGAACAAAAGAAAAAATGTGAGATATCTCACATTATTTTAAATGACAACGTGCTATTATTCAATAAAGATTGGAGGTTGCAGTACGTCTATGAACAATCAACGGTGGTTATCCCAAAATTTCTTTCTATTTTTCTTTACATGGGGAGTATATTTACAATATTGGTCAGGGTGGTTATCAGGGGCAAAAGGATTAACGGTACATGAAGTAAGTATCATTATGGGTTTCGGTTTAGTTGCTAGAGCATTTTCAACGATGTTTATTTATCCCTTCGCTTCGAAATATTTCAGTGATAAAAAGTTAACCCTATTGTTAGTAATTAGTTCCTTAATAGCAGCGTTATTATATTTACCTTTTAATACTTTTCCGGCTTTATTTGCCATTACATTGATTTTTAGTTTATTTTATCCTTCGTTATTACCGGCTATCGAAAGTAGTGCTTCTACCCTAGTTCAGCAAACTAAGATTCATTACGGTAAAAGCCGGTCCTATGGTTCGATCGGTTTTGTCATTTCCGTTTTGATTCTAAGTGTGATGATAGGCTATGTAGGGGAAAAGGTCATTTTATGGGCAATGATTGGTTATTTAATGATCATGTTAATTCTTCAAATTATGCCTACGCCGGAAGTGTTATTAGCTAAACCAACAGCAGAAGACCGAAGTCGAGCTTTTTCTATGAGAAGTTTATGGAAAGTTAAAGGCTTTCCAGTAGTCATGGTTATCGTTATCCTTTTACAAGGTTCTTTAGCATCATACTACAATTACAGTTACATTTATTTGCAACAATATTTACAAGTCAATACGTTTTATATTGGCATGATTTTGAACGTAGCAGTCCTATTTGAAATTTTATTCTTTTTAATAGCGGACCGTCTCTTTGCTAATAAGAAAATTTCAACCTTATTTTTCATTGCAGCAATTGGTTCTACATTAAGATGGTTCATCATTTTTGTATTTCCAAATGTTTGGGCATTTATTTTCTCACAAACTTTACATTCGGTTTCCTTTGCAATGGCCCATTATGCCTTCATCCAATACATTACGAAAAGTCTACCAAAACAACAAATTGCCAATGCACAAGGTTTGTATTCCGCCCTGGCAACAAGCTTAAGTGCGGCAGTTTTAACATTATTCGGAGGATATTTATATGATATTACTCCGGGTCTCGCATTTTTAGGAATGACCATTTTCACGATTCCAGCAATCATAATCATTTTACTTTCAAAAAAATCGTATCAAATATAAAATGTCGTCCCTATTTAGGGACGACTTTTCGCTGTTTTATAAAATATTTAGTTAGTAATCCAAAAGTAATCACTGCAAGAACAAGAAGGACTTCAAATGTGTAAATAGCCGTTTGGGATGGGAAAAAGGGGGCCACATAAGCGTCCTTTGAAATCATTTTAGAAGATGTCCATGCTAAAACGGCTGCACCTAACACAATAATAATCGGAAATTTTTCCATTAATTTTGTCACAACTGTACTTCCCCAGACAACAATCGGAATCGAAACAATTAATCCAATGGCGACGAGTAAAATATTTCCATGAGCAGCTCCAGCAACCGCAATAATGTTATCTACTCCCATTAATAAATCGGCTAAAAGAATCGTACTAATTGCTCCCCAAAAATTCCTTTTCGTCTGCTTTACATTGATTTCTTCTTCTGTTAGTAACAGTTTATAAGAAATATATAATAACAAAACACCACCGATTAATAGTAAACCATCATACGCCAATAATTTAACAGCAACTAACGTTAAGACGATACGAACGAAGATAGCGCTAAAAGTTCCCCAAAAAATAACCTTTTTTTGTTGGTTTTTAGGTAAGTTCTTGGCAACAAGTCCAATTAACAAAGCATTGTCACCGGCAAGTACTAAATCGATAAAAATAATAGAAAGTAAAGCCGTGAAAAATTCAACAGAAAATAATTCCACTATGTATTCGCTCCAATCTATATGGTAGTCCCTTTAACAAAACAATATATGTCTTTTGCCAAGTTTTCAGAAGTTTATTAATTGATTGAAAGTTTCATTGTTATATGATAATTTCTTAATAATTTAGATTGGAAGAAACGGGTGAATAGGATGATTAGAAAACTAATAGATGAAGATCGACAAAAGGTGATGAACTTCGTTTTAAAAAAGCCTGCCGAAAATTTGTTTATTATTGGGGATATTGAAGCCTATGGTTTTGATACAGAATTTCAAACTGTATGGGGGCAATTCGATAATTCGGAAGAGTTGATTGGAGTATTGTTAAAATATGAAGGTAATTACATACCATATACTGAAAATGATATAAATTGGAAAGAGTTTGCTGCCATTATAAATAATGACCCAAATATGACTGAGTTGTCCGGATTAAAACCAATTGTAGAGAAATTAGAACCTTTCATTGTAAAAAATATGAAAAGCAAAAGCTCTTTCTATTATGCCAAATGTCAAAACTTAAAAATTTCTAAAAGCGAGGATGAACTACATTCGGTTGAAGTGTTGAGTGTTGAGGAACTAGAAGAACTTGTTGCTCTTTTAAAAACTGTGCCAGAATTTCAACATGCAAACATAACAGTTGAGTCGAAAAAAAGGACGATTGAAAATAAAACAGGACGAACTTATTTTATCCGAATGAATGGCGAAATGGCTACAACTGCCTCCACAACGGCGGAAAATAGCTCTTCTGCCATGATTGTTGCTGTAGCAACAAAGGAACAGTATAAACGAAAGGGACTTGCTACTGACTGTATGATTAAATTGTGTCAAGATTTGTTAAAAGAAGAAAAGGAACTATGTTTATTTTATGACAATCCGGACGCTGGTAAAATATATAAACGGTTAGGGTTTGAAGATATTGGTTTTTGGAATGTCTATCGATATGAGTAAATGCTGATTAAAATAGTTATAATTGACATAAAGCATCCCATTTCATATAATTTAGAACAGAATATATTGAACACGATGATGGAACAAGTACGTTAATGTTTACGAACAGAAAGGGATTCCTTGGCTGAAAGAATCTCACGTTAAGCACTAGCGGAAAGCTACTCCAGAGTGCAGCTAATCCCTGCCGTCCACTTACGTTACAGTGCTTGAGATATAAGTTTTGCTTTGAAGCTTGGAGCTATTTAGAACCTGCTGTAAGTTTTTACAGAAGCAGACTTATAAATTAGGGTGGTACCGCGAGCAACAGTCCTCGTCCCTTTGTGGGATGAGGACTTTTTTATTTGAATGAAACGATGGATTTGTTATTTATTCCGTCATTTTCGAAAGGTACACTGGAACACCATCATGTAAATCAAATTTATAATATTATTGGAGGTATATTTGAAGATGAAAGCATCAGAAATTCGTCGTAAGTATTTAGAATTTTTCATTGAAAAAGGACATGCTCAAGAACCATCTGCACCGTTAGTGCCCATTAATGACCCATCGTTACTTTGGATTAACTCAGGTGTTGCTACGTTAAAAAAATATTTCGATGGTCGTGTTATTCCTGACAATCCACGTATTACGAATGCACAAAAATCTATTCGTACTAATGATATTGAAAACGTAGGGAAAACAGCTCGTCACCATACATTTTTTGAAATGTTAGGAAACTTCTCAATTGGTGATTACTTTAAAAAAGAAGCAATTCATTATGCATGGGAGTTTTTAACTGATCCAAAATGGATGGGCTTCGAACCTGAACTTTTATCTATCACGATTCATCCAGAAGACCAAGAAGCATATGATATTTGGAAAAATGAAATTGGTATTCCAGAAGAACGTTTAATTCGTATTGAAGGGAACTTCTGGGATATCGGAGAAGGTCCATCTGGTCCAAACTCTGAAATTTTCTACGACCGTGGTCCTGAATACGGTAATGATGAAAACGATCCAGAATTATATCCTGGTGGAGAAAATGAACGTTATCTTGAAGTATGGAATTTAGTATTTTCACAATTTAATCACAATCCAGATGGAACATACACACCGCTACCTAAACAAAACATTGATACAGGTATGGGCTTAGAACGTATGGCTTCCGTTGTGCAAAATGTACCAACGAATTTTGATACAGATTTATTTATGCCAATTATCGAAAAAATTGAAGAGTTTGCCAACCGATCTTACAAACGTCCGGGTGAAATCGATTTAAAAGAAATTTTCGGTAGTGAAGAAGATTTAAATACACCATTTAAAGTCATTGCCGATCATATTCGTACTGTTGCTTTTGCAATCGGTGACGGTGCTCTTCCGTCAAATGAAGGGCGCGGTTATGTATTACGCCGACTTCTTCGTCGTGCGGTAAGATATGCAAAACAAATCGGTATCGATAAACCGTTTATGTTTAAATTAGTCCCTACCGTTGGCGAAATTATGCAAGACTTCTACCCAGAAGTGAAAGAAAAGAGAGAGTTTATCGAACGTGTTATTAAAAATGAAGAGAATCGTTTCCATGAAACTCTTGACGGTGGATTAGCAATTCTTTCGGAAGTAATTGAAAAGGAAAAAGCTGCAGGAAACAATGTCATTCCTGGTAATGATGCATTCCGTTTATATGATACTTACGGATTCCCAGTTGAGTTAACAGAAGAATACGCTCAAGAGGCAGGTATGACGGTTGATTTAGATGGATTTGAAGCAGCTATGAATGAACAAAGGGAACGTGCTCGTGCAGCTCGCGCAGATGTCGATTCCATGCAAGTTCAATCAGAAGTTTTGGCAAATTTAACACAAGAATCAAATTTTGTAGGTTATGAAACATTACAAACTGAGACAAAAGTCGTTGCAATCGTTTCAAATGGTCAAATGGCCGATTATGCTTCAGAAGGTGAAGAAGTTCTTGTACTTTTAGCGGAAACACCTTTCTACGCGGAGATGGGTGGACAAGTTGCTGACCATGGTAAAATTTCCAACGATTCATTTACAGCTTTTGTAAAAGATGTTCAAAAAGCACCGAATGGTCAACCACTTCACACCGTTATAGTGGAATCTGGTGAAATGCATGTGGATGATGTTGTCACGGCAATGGTGGATCGTGATGAACGTAATCTTGTAGTAAAAAACCATACAGCTACACATATTATGCAACGGGCATTAAAAGATGTTCTTGGCGACCATGTTAACCAAGCAGGTTCTTATGTAGGACCAGACCGTTTACGTTTTGACTTCTCCCACTTTGGTCCTGCTACAAAAGAAGAGTTAGAAAAAATTGAACGTATTGTAAACGAAAAAATTTGGGATGATATTGAAGTAGTTATTGAAGAAATGCCAATTGCTGAAGCAAAAGCGATCGGTGCAATGGCGTTGTTCGGTGAAAAATATGGTGATATTGTTCGTGTTGTCCAAGTAAGTGACTACTCCATCGAACTTTGTGGTGGTATCCACGTAAAACGTACTTCCGAAATTGGTTTATTTAAAATCGTTTCAGAAGGTGGTATCGGAGCAGGTACACGTCGTATTGAAGCGGTTACGGGTAAAGCAGCATTTGAAGCAGTGAAGGAAGAACAACGGATTTTAGAGGAATCTGCTGCTTTATTAAAAGCGAACCCTAAAGACTTAGTAGCTCGTGTTGAAACTTTACAGCATGAATTAAAAGAACAACAACGAGAAAATGAAGCATTATCCCAAAAAATAGCGAATGCAGAGGCAGCTTCCGTATTAGATGCGGCTCAAAAAATTGGTGATATTACAGTTCTTTCCACAAAAGTTGCAGCGAAAGATAACAATCAACTTCGTCAAATGATGGATGATTTAAAAGATAAATTAGAAAAAGCTGTAATCGTACTTGGTGCGGTTGATGGTGACAAAGTTATGTTATGCGCGGGTGTAACAAAAGATATCGTGGGAGGAGCTTACCACGCAGGAAATATTGTGAAATCAGTTGCTGAAGCTTGTGGAGGTAAAGGTGGCGGTCGTCCGGATATGGCGATGGCAGGTGCAAAAGATGCATCAAAACTTGAAGAAGCGTTAAATTCTGTGTATGATTACGTTAAATCCAATTAAAAATATTTTCTTTCTGTTACAAAATATGGTCAGAATACCATCCTGATATTTGATTGAATTGGTTTATCGGTTATAATAAAGAGAATAGAGATGTTTTTCCGTTAACATCTCCTTATTACTGAAAGCGAGGTGCTGGTCTTGAGTTCGTTTGATAAAACAATGAAATTCAGTTTTCCAGAAGAGTCAATGGAACAAGAAGTAAAGCAAGTGATGTTGAAGGTGTACTCTTCACTAGAAGAGAAAGGGTATAATCCTACTAACCAAATTGTAGGGTATCTTTTATCTGGTGATCCGGCATACATCCCTCGCCATCAGGATGCAAGAAACTTAATACGTAAGCTTGAACGTGATGAAATTATTGAAGAGCTCGTAAAATTTTATATTAAGAAGAATAACGAGGCATAATAAGTATATGAGAGTAATGGGTTTAGACGTTGGTTCAAAGACAGTTGGCGTTGCAATTAGTGACGCCTTAGGTTGGACAGCGCAAGGTATAGAAACGATACAGATAAACGAAGAAACTGGCGATTTTGGCATCGAGCGTATAAAAGAACTTGTTACGGAATATGCTGTTACGGAGTTTGTAGTTGGCTATCCGAAAAACATGAACAATACAGTCGGTCCTCGTGGTGAAGCTTCCGAGAATTATAAAAAAATGCTGGAAGATTCCTTTCATTTACCTGTAAAGCTGTGGGATGAACGTTTAACAACGATGGCAGCTGAACGAATGCTCATTGAAGCGGACGTAAGCCGTAAAAAGCGTAAAAAAGTTATTGATAAAATGGCGGCTGTTATGATCCTTCAAGGATATTTAGATAGCAAGAATTAACATTCGCTAAAAAGAGCGAATGTTAATTCTCTGCCCCGAAAGCGAAGCGACAGGGGCAAGACCCACCTTTGGGGATGGTTAGTTCTCTGCCCCGAAAGCGAAGCGACAGGGGCAAGATACATTCGCTAAAAAGAGCGAATGTTAATTCTCTGCCCCGAAAGCGAAGCGACAGGGGCAAGCCCCACCTTTGGGGATGGTTAGTTCTCTGCCTCGAATACGCAGGGGCAGAAAATAAATACTAGTGATATAAAGTATATCTAGTTTTAAATTTAATGAAGAGGTGACCAATAATGGTACATGAACACGATCACGAACAACATCGTCATATTACAATTGTCGATGAAAATGGAAACGAACAACTTTGCGAAGTGCTACACACTTTTGATTCTGAAGAATTTGGTAAGTCCTATGTACTTTATTCATTAGTAGGTGCTGAAGAAGATGATGAAGGCCAAATTGAAATCTTTGCGTCATCTTTCGTTCCTTCTGAAAATGGTGAAGATGGAGAATTAGAACCGATTGAAACAGAAGCAGAGTGGGATTTAATTGAAGATGTGTTAAATCAATTAGAAGACCAATTAGATGACGAAGAAGAATAAGAAATAAAATAAATCTTATAATAAAAAGGTAGGCTGATTTTGCCTACCTTTTTTAAATAGTAGGAGGTACATTAATGGACGATCAATTATTTAAGTTACAATTAGAGGATGGCTCTGAACAATTATGTAAAGTGGTAATTACATTTGATACAGATGATCAATCCTACGTTTTATACTCTTTAGTAGATGAAGAGGGGAATGAAAGTGAAGAAATTTCTGCCCTTCGTTATGAACTAGGAGAAAACGGTGAACTGACGAATTTCTCTTCCCTTGAAACAGAAGAAGAATGGGATATGGTAGATGAAGTATTAAATACATTAATTGCTGAATTTGGTGAAGAAGGTAATTACTTTACAATCTCTGATGAAAACGGTGAGGAAGTGGTTTGTGAAGTAATTCATCGTTTTGAGTTAGACGAATTTGACAAGTCTTATATACTTTATACCTTTGCCGATCAAGAGGAAGTAGGCGAAATATATGCAGCTGCATATATTCCAGGTGAGAACGGGGAAGTTCTTGATTTACTACCAATTGAAAAGGAAGAAGAATGGAAACTAGTTGAAAAAGAAGTAGAGGCATTAGGTGAATAGTAGTGATGAAAACGTTATGACTTTCATAACGTTTTTTTTCGTGTATTTAGTTGTTTTTCAAAAGGGATAAAGTACTGCTTCTGAAAATTAATTCAAAGAAAGAAGTCAATTTTTCAGCGTTCCAGTAGGTACTCGTCGCAAATGAACATACCTCAAACGTAAGTTTTGAGTAAAAAGTAATTGCGCCTGTCGCAAGCTTTCGCCGCAGATAAAACATGTCTTTAATCCGCAAGAGACATTGAAAACTTATTGCTGCTTTCGTTCCAGTAGGTACTCGTCGCAAATGAACATACCTCAAACGCAAGTTTTGAGTAATGTTCATTTGTCACCATTTGTATTTTCTTGTATCATATTAGGAGATGTGAGGGGGTACGCCGGTGGATAGTGAATCTAAAAAACAGAAAATGATAGAGAAATTAAACGTGCGAAAATCGGAAGGTAAAGTTGTACGACGGATTGTAACGATTGTAACACTTGCTATTTTACTAATTGTAGCAGTGGTAGGTGTTGGTGGGTATTTTTATGTGAAATCTGCCATGAAGCCGATTGATCCGGAAGCAACTGCTGAAATTGAAGTAGAGATTCCAATGGGGTCAGGGATAACATTAATTTCTAGTATATTAGAAGAAAAGAATGTTATAAAAGATGCCCGAGTATTTAAATATTATACAAAGTTTAAAAATGCAACGAATTTTCAGGCTGGTAATTACGTCATGACTCAAGCGATGACATTTGATGAGATCATTGAGAGTTTGAAAACAGGGAAAGTGTACCGAGAACCTATATTTACCATTACTGTTCCGGAGGGGTTAACGTTAGACCAAATCTCTGAAATTGTTGAAAAACATACGGATTATACTGCGGAACAATTTATGGAAAGGGTAACAAATAAAGAATTTATCCAAAATATGATGGGAAGTTTCCCTGATTTAATTACAGATGAAGTATTTAATGAAAAAATTCGTTTTGCTTTAGAAGGTTATTTATATCCTGCTACTTATTCTTTCTATGAAGAAAACCCATCATTGGATGATATTATTAAAATGATGATTTCTCAAACAAACGATATCGTTGTGGAATATCGTGCTTTACTAGAAGAAAAACATATGACACCGCATCAATTGTTAACCTTTGCCTCTCTTCTTGAAGAAGAAGCAACAGCACAAACGGATCGAGCAACCATTGCGAGTGTATTTTATAATCGATTAGAAGCTGATATGCCTTTACAAACGGATCCAACGGTTCTTTACGCATTAGGTTCCCATAAAGAACGGGTGTTATATGAAGATTTAGAAGTGGACAACCCTTATAACACATATAAAATTCAGGGATTACCTCCTGGGCCGATTGCCAATGCAGGGAAAATTTCAATAGAATCTGCCCTTAGTCCGACTGATACTGACTATTTATATTTCTTAGCGGATAAGGAAGGTAATAATCACTTTGCCAAAACATATGATGAACATTTGAAAAATATTGACCAATATTTAGAACAATAAAGAAAATTCATATGAATCTAAAAGAATTCAGAAGGAAACGATTGTTTTTATGTTGAGTATAGAAAAAATAGAAATGTACCTTTTTCTATATTCAACAATAAAGATTATTCGCTTTCCTTCTGTTTTCGTGATATTATAGTTTTTGATTTTTTGTATTCATTGAAGGTAGAGATTTGCAACGTAGAAACGGTTACTTCGTTTTATAACGATAGAGTTTTTTGTTTTAACGTATAGTAAGTCTTAAGCCAAATTTAATGTTTGGTTTTTTCTTTTTAAACAATTTTATTTTTCTTATTAAAAGGGGTTCACATAATGGAATTTTCTGATGCTTATATAGAATCCTTTATTCAACCACGCAATGAGCTATTAATGGAGATGGAAAGATATGCAAAGGAACATCATGTACCTATAATGCAATTACCCGCCATTGATGTCTTAAACCAACTCCTTCGAATCCAAAATCCTTCTAGCATATTGGAGATAGGGACTGCAATTGGTTATTCTGCATTGAGGATGGCAGAAACTTTACCGAATTGTAGTATTGTGACGATTGAAAGGGATTCCGAACGAGCCAATCTTGCAAAAAATTTTATTGCGCGTTCAGAAGTATCAAATCGAATTACGGTAATCGAAGGTGATGCGTTAGAAGTGGATGTTGAAAGGCTTCAATCTACTTTTGATGCTGTTTTTATTGATGCCGCAAAAGGCCAAAATATTCGTTTCTTTGAAAAATACGCGCCCCTAGTTCCATCGGGAGGTATTCTGTATATCGATAATATGTACATGCATGGGCTATCGGATTTAGATATTAAAGAAGTACCGCGGCGTAAAAGAACGATGATTCGTAATTTGAAAAATTTCACTGACTGGATTATGCAAAATCCTAATTATGATAGTACATTTTTCCCTGTCGGTGATGGCTTATTAATTTGTTTGAAGAGGTGACGAGTAATGAAAAAACCTGAATTATTAGTTACGCCAAAATCGATACCACATATTGAAGAGTTAATAAAAGCAGGCGCAGACGCATTTGTCATTGGTGAACAACAATTTGGTCTGCGTTTAGCAGGTGAATTTACAGTGAGCCAAGTAGAAGAAGCGACAAAGCTAATTCATGAGGCTGGTAAAAAAGTGTATGTTGCAGTAAATGCACTTTTCCACAATGACCGTCTACAAGCTTTAGATGAGTATTTAAAAGAAATGCAAAGAATAGGTGTAGACGCATTAATATTTGGTGACCCTGCCGTAGTCGTATCAGTACGTGAGTTAGGGATTACGATACCGCTTCATTGGAATCCTGAAACGATTGCAACGAACTGGTTCCAAGCGAACTATTGGGGAGAACGTGGGGCAAAACGTGCTGTGTTAGCCCGCGAACTCTCTTTAGACGAAGTGTTAGAAATAAAAGAACATGCAAAACCAGAAATAGAAGTACAAGTTCATGGAATGACATGTATGTTCCAATCAAAACGCTCGCTACTAGGGAACTATTTCTTATATCGCGGAGAAGTGATGGAAATTGAAAATCGGAAAGAAAATAAAAATATGTTCCTTCATGATAAAGAACGTAAAAATAAATATCCGATTTACGAAGATCTAAATGGAACACACATTTTCTCACCAAACGATATGTGTCTAATTGATGAATTAACAGAGCTATTTGAAGCGGGAATTGATTCATTGAAATTTGATGGTGTACTCCAAACTGAAGAGTATATCGTGACTGTAACAAATTGCTATCGACAAGCAATCGATGCCTACTTCGATCAAGGTGAAGATGCTTATGATGACTTGAAAAATGAATTATTAGAACAAATTGAAAAGATTCAACCAAAATTACGTCCATTAGATACAGGATTTATCTTTAAAGAAACAGTGTATTAAGGAAGGAGCGGCATTGGCCTTGTTACAATTAATAGAAAACGAAAAAATTCGTGAGACGGTTAATGGTAAACGTGTTATTACAAAAAAACCTGAACTATTAGCACCAGCAGGCAGCTTAGAAAAATTAAAAGTAGCCGTTCATTACGGAGCTGATGCTGTCTTTATTGGTGGTCAAGAATTCGGTTTACGTTCCAATGCAAACAACTTTACAATCGAAGAAATGCGTGAAGGTGTAGAATTTGCAAAAAAATATGGCGCTGTCGTGTATGTAACGACAAATATTTTTGCCCATAATGAAAATATGGTTGGCCTAGAAGAGTATTTGCAAGACATTGAAGATGCGGGTGTAAGAGGGATTATTGTAGCGGATCCTTTAATTATTGAAACGTGTCGTCGTGTAGCACCTAAATTAGAAATTCACTTATCAACACAGCAATCTTTATCCAATTGGAAAGCAGTAAAATATTGGAAGCAAGAAGGACTCCATCGTGTTGTGTTAGCCCGCGAAGTTGGGGCGGAAGAAATGCGCAAAATGAAAGAAGAAGTGGATATTGAAATTGAAGCTTTCGTGCATGGCGCAATGTGTATTGCTTATTCTGGTCGCTGTGTGCTATCTAATCATATGACAGCCCGTGACTCAAATCGAGGTGGGTGCTGCCAATCATGTCGTTGGGATTATGATTTATATGAAGCAGTAGATGGGGAAGAAAAAGCGTTGTTTAACGAAGGGGATGCCCCATTTGCTATGAGTCCGAAGGACTTAAAATTAATTGAATCAATCCCTCATATGATTGAACTTGGCATTGATTCGTTAAAAGTGGAAGGACGTATGAAATCGATTCACTACATTGCCACTGTTATTTCTGTTTATCGTAAAGTGATTGACGCCTATTGTGCGGATCCAGAAAACTTTAAAATTAAAAAAGAGTGGTTAGAAGAGTTGGATCGTTGTGCGAACCGTGCCACTGCTTCGAGTTTCTTTGAAGGAGAACCAAGTTTTGAACAACAAATGTTTGGAACTCATGCGACGAAATTGAAATGGGATTTCGCTGGACTCGTTCTAGATTATAATCAAGAAACTCAAATCGTCACTTTACAGCAACGAAATTACTTCAAACAAGGAGATACAGTTGAATTTTTCGGACCTGATATTGAATCATTTAAAATGGAAGTAGGACAAATTTGGGATGAAAAAGATAACGAGATTGAAGTAGCCAACCATCCGTTACAAATTGTAAAATTCAAAGTGGATCGCCCATTGTTCCAATATAACATGATGCGAAAGGAGAATAAATAAATGTCCAAAATGCGCCCTTTAGTAATAGGGATTGCGGGTGGTTCATGTTCAGGGAAAACTAGTGTGACACATGCCATTTATGATGTATTCAGAGAACACTCTGTTGTAGTTATAGAGCAAGATTATTACTATAAAAACCAAAGTCATTTAACTTTTGAAGAACGTTTGAAAACGAATTATGATCATCCTCTAGCTTTCGATAATGATTTATTGCTAGAGCATTTGAATCGTTTGTTACAAAGAAAAGCAATTGATAAACCAGTATATGATTATGTGAATCATACTCGTGCGGAGGAAGTGATTCATGTAGATCCGAAGGACGTTATTATTCTAGAAGGTATTTTAGTTTTGGAAGATAAACGTTTACGTGATTTAATGGATATTAAATTGTTTGTTGATACAGATTCAGATTTACGTATAATTCGTCGTATTGAGCGAGATATTAAAGAACGAGGAAGAACGATTGATTCTGTCATCGATCAATATTTAACTGCTGTTCGTCCAATGCATAATCTATTCATCGAACCGACTAAACGCTATGCTGACGTAATTATCCCTGAAGGTGGGGAGAATGAAGTAGCTATCGACTTAATGGTCACAAAAATTAAAACAATTCTTGAAACTATGTCGATTGTGTAATATGATGAGTTAGTATTGGAATTATATAGAACTTGAAGAAAAATTTATAATATTACTAATAAATTCGGTTATTAGTTAAGTGGACAAAAGTACTTCTATTGGTTACTTTTATCTCATATGCTTAATTATTAACCGGGTTTTATTATTACACTTTAAAAAAGAAAACGATTGCATTTTCATTTATAAGGTGTATAGTATTGTTTCAAGTAAAATATTGTTAGTATTTAAGGAGTGAAATGTCTTGTCAAATGAAAAACAATATCCAATGACATTAGCGGGTAAACAAAAATTAGAAGAAGAATTAGAATATTTAATAACAGTTAAACGTAAAGAAGTAGTAGAGCGTATTAAAATTGCTCGAAGCTTCGGAGACTTATCAGAGAACTCTGAATATGATTCAGCGAAAGAAGAACAAGGATTTGTAGAAGGACGCATTTCAGCAATCGAATCAATGTTACGAAATGCATTAATTATAGAGGAATCTGAGGGCGAAAGTGATATCGTTACTTTAGGAAAAACAATTACTTTTGTTGAGCTTCCTGATGGTGATGAAGAAGAGTATACAATCGTTGGTTCAGCGGAAGCAGATCCATTTGAAGGTAGAATTTCAAATGACTCACCGATAGCGAGAGCGTTACTTGGCCATAAAGTAGATGATATCGTGAAATTAACTACACCTGGTGGAGATATGGAAGTACGCATCGTTTCCATTAAAACAGCAAAATAGTTCTACCATCTTTCAACTGGCTTATCATACATAGCCATCGAATTTGGAAAACATAAAAAAGTCGACGAATTTTCCTGATTTGTCGACTTTTTCATTTCGTTTAAATTTCTAACAAGAATATTAAATAAAGGGGTATTTAATGGCTTTCAACTTGAATATTGATACAATAAAAGTAATGGTGTAAAGGAGGATTCAATTATATGTCTAAAAAGGGACAAGAATCTTTAACACGCTCAAATAAGCGGCGTAAACAGACAAAGAGCAAAATGGACCGCCTCTTAAATATATTAATTGCTGTTGTTTCAATACTCATTATTTTAAATTTAGTAATCGTTCTAAATGATGATCCAGAAAAAGAAGCAAGTTCTGAGGTAGCTCAAGAAGAAAATAATGATAGTAGCGATAATATGAAAGAGAATGAAGATACTAACAAAACAGATAACAACTCTTCTGAGGAATCAACGGAAGATGAGGAAGCTTCCGGATCCATTGATAATCCTGAGGAAACGGACTCTGACTCTGGTAAAATGGAAGACGAAAAAGGAACAGATGAATCGAAAATGGTCGTACAAAGTTCTAACGATCCAATGGTTGAGCAGGTGATTACAAATCCAAGTTGGGATGTAACACCAACTAAGCAGACAGGAGAACATGTTTCTGCTTATGAAAAAGGACATATTGATTACGAGGAAAAATTAAAAACAATTCAAAATGCTGTTCAATTAGATGAAAATAATATCATTTATTGGTCTGTAAAAAATAATGGTAGTACTGATAGTTCTGTTGCAGTCGTTTCAAACAATGAAAAAACAGAAAAGTATCGAGTTTACATTGAATGGGTTCAAAATGAAGGTTGGAAACCAGTAAAAGTAGAGAAGTTGAAGAAATTAGAAGGTACCTATTAATTAATCGTTGACGTATCGCCACTTATTCTTTATCTTAGTATAAGTGTCAATTATTGGAGGGATATCGTAATGAAGATTGCCGTCATTGGTGCAATGGAAGAAGAAGTAGAATTATTAAGAAATGCACTTGCAAATACGGAAACGACAACTATTGCAAACAGCGAATATACAACAGGTACATATAATGGTAAAGAAGTGGTTTTATTAAAGAGTGGCATTGGAAAAGTAAATGCAGCAATGTCAACGACTGCCTTACTATATGAGTTTAAACCGGATGTAGTCATTAACACTGGTTCTGCTGGTGGATATGACCCATCTTTAGAAGTTGGTGCGATTGTTATTTCAGATGAAGTTCGCCATCATGATGTGGATGTAACGATCTTTAATTATGAAATGGGTCAAGTACCTCAATTGCCTGCAGCTTTTAAATCCGATGAGCGGTTAATGAGAATGGCTGAAGAGGCAGTGACAGAGATTGGAGAACATCAATTTGCAGTAGGTCTAATTTGTTCGGGAGATTCCTTTATGAATGATCCTGAGCGGGTTGAAAAGGTAAGAACATACTTTCCACAAATGAAAGCAGTGGAAATGGAAGCTGCAGCTGTTGCCCAAGTTTGTTATCAATTTCAAACACCATTTGTAGTCATTAGAGCATTATCAGATATAGCAGGGAAGGAATCAAATATTAGTTTTGATGAATTTTTACCTGTTGCTGCGAAACATTCAACAGAAATAGTATTAAAAACAATTGATAAATTGTAGTCCAACGGTCATAAACGTACTTGACGCTTAAGAAATAGACAAAGTAATATAGAAATATGAATGTAATGGGAGGGTAACCAATGTTATATCTTATGGGTGGTTCTGTGGTAATCACGGCTATTTTAGGTATTCTAATTTATTTCGGTGCGAAAGATTCACATGTACATCATTAATGAAGAAAGCTCATTAAGGTTTATAAACCATTAATGAGCTTTTTTTATGAACCTCCTTTCAACTAAAGTTCAAAGGAAATTTAATTTAAATGGGTTGGATCATTTTCAGCTTTTCGATTTTCCTTTTCAGCTTGATTATGTTTAAATTGTTGGTAAAGCTTAACAAGGGCTCTTTTTTCAATACGAGAAACATAACTTCTGGAGATTTTTAACTTTTTTGCAATTTCTTTTTGAGTTAACGGATCATTATTATTTAAACCATAACGATAAACAATGATTTCTAATTCTCGAGGTTCGAGGGTATTTAAGTAGGAATAAAGTTGTTCAAAACTTTCTTTTTGTTCAATTTTATCAATAGCTGGTTGTTCATCTAGTTGTAATAGATCTCGTATTTGTAATGATTGTCCTTCTTTATCTACGCCAATAGGTTCAAACAGTGAAACGTCTTTTTGAACTTTCTTTTGGGCTCTTAAATGCATTAAAATTTCATTTTCAATACAACGGGCAGCATATGTGGCTAGACGTGTTTTTTTATCAGGCGTATAACTGCTCACAGCTTTCATCAAACCGATTGTGCCGATGGATATATAATCGTCTAGTTGTTCGTGCTGTGGATGGAATTTCTTGACGACATGGGCGACAAGTCTCATATTTCTTTCAATTAAATCAAGGCGTGCTTGTTCATCACCTGCCATGAAGCGTTCAATACATTTCGCTTCTTCTTCTTTTGTAAAAGGTCGATGAAAAGCCTGCCCTTTTAAATATCCAAGAAATGACGGAATGTCTAGCCAAAGCTGCATTAGTGATGCAAAAATTCCACTCAATCACGTCATCCTTTCTGCCTTTTTCGACATTATATGATAAACTTTTCGAGAAAATGAAAGAGATAGGGAAGTTAAACATAAAAAAACGATGCAATCAATTGGATTTGATGCATCGAGTTTCATTATAATTTTTTTAATGAAAAGGTACTTACCATCAAAATGGAAAGTATCGGATAGACAAATAAGTAAAAGGGTGGGTTTACGATTGGCATTAGGAAATAGGAAAAAGTAAGAAATGTACCTGCAGCCGTTATGGGTAACCCAACAAAATAACAGTTGGATTCTGTTATGTTAAACCGGGCTAGACGGAACGCACCACAAGCTATATAGAAAATCGTAATAATCATCCCTAATGTTCCAAAATCACTTAAAACGCATTCATACATTAAAAGTGCTGGAGCGACACCGAATGAAATAATGTCACCCATTGAGTCTAATTGTTTACCGAGTTCCGATTCTTGATTAAATTTCCGAGCTACCTTACCGTCATATCGGTCAAGGAAAGCAGCAATAAATATAAATAATACGCTATAACTATATGACTCATTTAATGTTGCCATTATGGAAGCACCACCAAATGACAAATTACATAAAGTAATTAGATTAGCAGCGTGCGATTTAATTTTTTTAATCGTGGAATCCACCATATGAAGAAGAAACATGGGGAAACACTCCTTTGCGCTAATTATATTTCTATATTATACTTCGAAACAGTACAAATTGTAAGTCTTACATTATTTCTCAAATATTAAGAATTTATTTATAGGGGGTTTATATGAAAGAAAAAATATATCAATACATGATTGAACTTACCAATGGAAAATACAGCTCCCTTATGTTAAAAAAACTTGCTACGTCTTCATTTAGTAAAAAGTTTATTCGTGAGTATAGTAAAGTATACGATATTGATGTCTCTGAGGTTTCAAGAGATCTACATAGTTTTGAAAGTTTACAAGATTTTTTTACTAGACAGTTAAAAGAAGATGCTAGACCTATAAATCGGCATGCAAAAACGTTTATTAGTCCAGTAGATGCAAAAATTGAATCCTTTGGTCAAATAGAAGAAGGTGCTGTTTTTAGTGTGAAAGGCAAACCTTATACATTATTTGATTTACTAGGGAAAGAACAGATGGTTGAAAAATATAAAAATGGAAAATATATCGTTTTTTATTTAAGTCCAGCGAATTATCACCGAATTCATAGTCCACTGGATGGAACAGTCATACGACAATACTTTCTAGGAAATAAATCGTATCCAGTCAATCAATTAGGGTTAACATATGGCAAAAAGCCAATAAGCCATAATTATCGTATGATTAACGAAATTCAAATTCAAAATAATAAATATTTCACCCTTGTGAAAGTTGGCGCAATGTTCGTTAACTCTATTACTTTAACGAATGTCTCCACTTCTTGGAAAAAGGGAGAAGAAATCGGTTATTTTGGTTTTGGTTCAACTGTGGTTATGTTATTTGAAGAAAATGTTGTTGACTTTACGAATAATGTACAAAAAGGACATGCAGTGAAAATGGGTGAACCAATTGCAACTATGCTATAATCGTCTAATAAAGAGAACCTTTATAAATAGAGGTAAATTAATCCAATACTTATAGACAATATGAAGGAGTTAAGGCTTTGTATAATTTTTTATTACCAAAAGAGTTTGTAACAAGTGTATTTGAAATTACACCAGAAAAATTAGAAGCGCTCAACATTAAAGGGATTATTACAGATTTGGATAATACTTTAATTGAATGGGATCGACCAGATGCAACGGAAGAAATTGCGGCTTGGATGAAAATGATGCAGGATGCTGGAATTCGTATTATTATTGCCTCTAATAACAATGAAGAACGGGTAAAACGTTTTGCTGAACCGCTAGGTATTCCTTTTATTTTTCGGGCTCGAAAACCATTAGGAGCTGCCTATTTTGCTGCCATGAAACAAATTCGCTTAAAAAGTAGTGAAGTGGCGATGGTTGGCGATCAATTATTAACGGATATTATGGGTGCTAACCGTTTAAAATTATATACTTTTTTAGTCCGTCCGGTTGCTGAATCGGATGGCTTTGTTACGCGTTTTAATCGTTTCGTTGAAAGACGAGTGTTTAATACATTAAAACGCAAAGGAATTAAAACTTGGGAGGAACAGTAATGAGTGAAATGCCAAACTGTATTGGCTGTGGAGCAATTATTCAAACAGAAAATCCGAAAGAGGTAGGGTATGCACCTTCTTCTTCGTTAGAAAAAGAAACGGTAATTTGCCAACGTTGTTTCCGTTTAAAAAACTACAATGAAATTCAACCAGTGAGTTTAACTGATGATGACTTTTTACGTATTTTAAACGGCCTAGGAGAACAGCAAGGATTAATTGTGAAAATTGTTGATATATTTGATTTTAACGGAAGTTGGTTACCTGGGTTACACCGCTTTGTCGGAAATAATCCAGTTTTACTAGTAGCGAATAAAGCCGATTTATTACCTAAATCTGTAAAACCAAAAAAAGTTATCAATTGGTTAAAACGAGAAGCGAAAGCATTAGGATTACAACCAATTGATGTAATGCTTGTCAGCGCCCATAAAGGGTTCGGTATGGCAGAAGTAGTAGATGCGATTGAAACGCTAAGAAAAGGTCAAGATGTGTTCGTTGTAGGTTGTACAAATGTAGGGAAATCAACTTTTATTAACCGTATTATTAAACAAGCAACTGGAGAAGGGAATATAATTACTACTTCTCATTTCCCTGGTACAACGTTAGATATGATTGAAATTCCATTAGATGATGGTTCAGCTCTCTATGATACGCCGGGTATCATTAACCATCATCAAATGGCGCATCATATTGATTCCAGTGAATTGAAATATATAATGCCGAAAAAAGAAATAAAACCGAAAGTATATCAACAAAATGAAGGTCAAACTTTATTTATTGGGGCCCTTGCTCGATTCGATTTCATAAAGGGTAATCGCTCTGCTTTTACAATCTATGCAGCAAATGACCTACCAATTCATCGCACTAAGTTAGAGAAGGCGGACACTTTATATGCGGAACATAAAGGGGAACTCCTTTCACCACCTTCAGAAAAATATATTGAACAATTACCTGAATTAGTTCGTCATGAATTTGCTATAAAAGAAGGGAAAACCGATGTGGTCATTTCGGGCCTTGGTTGGATTACAGTGCAACACCCGAACGTAGTAGTTGCAGCACATGCTCCAAAAGGTGTGGAAGTATTTATTCGACCATCGTTAATCTAATTTAAAAGATGGGGAGGTTGATGAAATGAAGAAATGGTTTGCTGTTATTGGGGATCCCATTGCTCATTCCAAATCGCCAAATATGCACAATGCTTGGTTTGAAGAGATGAATATAGACGCAGCTTATATACCGATTCATGTGAAAAATGATGAGTTAGAAAAAGCGGTCGCGTCTTTGAAAACGTTAGGTGTAAGTGGATGGAATATAACGATTCCTCATAAACAAACGATTATTCCCTATTTAGATGAACTCGATCCATTGGCTGAAAAAATGGCTGCTGTTAACACGGTCGTCGTCCAAGATGGAAAATTAAAAGGATACAATACGGATGGTGCGGGTTTTGTTCATTCTCTTGAAGAAGCAATAGGACAACAAAAAGAAAGTGAAATTCTCATCATAGGTTCAGGTGGGGCAGCTCGCGGTATTGCCTTTGCATTACAACAATATGGGTATCACAATATAACGGTAACGAATCGAACGGTTTCAAAAGCAGAAAAAATAGTGAATGAATTAGGGGAAGGACGGGCACTTTCTATAGAAGAAGCGGAAAAATGCTTGGACCAGTTTAGTATCCTTATTCAATGTACTTCTGCCGGCTTAGCCAATACGGAATTTAAATTGCCATTATCTCTTGAAAAATTACAAGAGGGAGCAATTGTAGCGGATATTGTGTATAATCCTTTAATGACACCATTTTTATTGGAGGCAGAAAAGAAAAAGGCAACGATTATAAATGGTCTTGGCATGTTTGTCCATCAAGGAGCAATCGCTTTTCAATATTGGTTAGGACAATATCCAAATACAAATTTAATGATAAAAAGATTAACTGAAGAATTACAAAATGAACAGTTAATTTAGGAGGAAATTTTATTTTATGCTTACAGGCAAACAGAAAAGATTTTTACGAGCAGAAGCACATCATTTAACACCGATTTTCCAAGTAGGAAAAGGTGGCGTCAACGACCAAATGCTTCGTCAATTACGCGATGCATTAGAGGCGCGTGAATTGATTAAAGTACGTATATTAGATAATTGTGAAGATGAAAAAAATGAAGTGGCAGAAAGCTTAGCAACGGGAACTGGTGCTGAACTTGTACAGTTAATCGGTTTAACGGTTGTTTTATATAAAGAATCTCGTAACAATAAAAAAATTGTGTTACCAAAAGAGAGTAAAAAGTAAGGTGCGATGCCTATGAAAAAAGTTGGCATTTTAGGAGGAACCTTTAATCCTCCTCATATTGGACACTTAATTATGGCAAACGAAGCCTTTGATGCACTCCAACTTGATGAAGTCCGCTTTATGCCCAATGCGATTGCCCCCCATAAACAATTTATCGATGATGCATCGATGGAGAATCGTCTCCGTATGGTAGAGCTTGCCATCGAGCCATATAATCATTTCAAGGTTGAAAAGATTGAGTTTGAGCTTGGTGGTGTCTCTTATACGTATCATACAATGGTTGAATTATGTAAGAGGGAGCCGGATGTGCAATTTTATTTTATCATCGGTGGTGATATGATTGATTCACTACATACATGGTATAAAATTGACGAATTGGTGAAATTGATTCAATTTGTTGGATTGAAACGTCCTGGCACCCTATCGTCTTCTACATATGATGTAAAAATGGTGGAGGCGCCCGAATTGGATTTATCTTCAACGTTAATAAGAAAGCGTATTAAGACAGGTGGTACATTGAAATTTTTACTACCTGATAACGTTGAAGCTTATATTCGAAAGGAAGGTCTGTATGGATCGCAATGATTATTTATTAGCAATTAAAACGCGTATGCCTGAAAAAAGATATATTCATACTATAGGTGTAATGGAAACAGCTATTTCATTAGCGGAACAGTACGGTGAAGATGTGAAATCAGCTGAAGTAGCTGCGATCTTACATGATATTGCCAAATATGCGGATGAAGAATGGATGAATCAAGTAGTTAAAGAAAATGGTCTTGATGCTCGGTTAATAGGCTGGGGTTCAGAAATTTTACACGGGCCAGTTGGAGCATGGATTGCCCAAACTGAATTTAATATTACAAACGAAAATATTTTAAATGCTATTCGTTTCCATACAACGGGTAGGGCAAACATGTCTAAATTAGAAAAAATTATCTATATAGCAGATATGATTGAACCAAATCGGAAATTTAATCAAGTTGATGAATTAAGGAAAATTGCGAATGTTGACTTGGATGAAGCAATGAAAGCATGTATTTGCCATACGATTTCATTTTTAGTTCATACCGAACAAGCAATTTTTCCAGTTTCAATAGAGTGCTATAATGATGTAATTTCAAAAAACGCATAAAGCGTTTTAAAAGAGAGGAAAAGTGGAGAATGACAGAATCTTTATTACAAATTGTATATAAAGCTTTAGATGATAAAAGAGCAGAGGATATTGTTGTATTAAATATGCAAAATATTTCTTTGTTAGCAGATTACTTTTTAATTTGTAATGGTAATTCAGACCGACAAGCACAAGCGATTGCACGAGAAGTTCAAGAAAAAGCCCAAGAAAACGGTTATGAAATTAAACGTGTGGAAGGGTTTGACTCTGCCCGTTGGATTTTAGTAGACCTTGGGGATGTTGTAGTGCATATTTTCCATAAAGATGAACGAGCATTTTATAATTTAGAACGATTATGGGGAGATGCTCCTCAATTAGATATGCCGGCTGCTGAGTGATGACAAACAGTTATAGACGTTTTGCATCCGTATATAACCAGCTAATGGAAGACATCCCTTATGATCAATATGTTCAATGGATACAAACCTATGCTCCAAGTAATGAATATCCAAAATTGTTGGATGTTGCTTGTGGAACGGGGACACTTTCCTTACTGTTTTATCAAGCAGGGTATCAGGTTAGTGGCATTGATTTGTCAGAAGATATGTTATCGGTAGCCCAAGAGCGTTTCGATTCGGAAGGGGTTGAAATCCCATTATATGCGATGTCAATGGATGAACTAGACGGTTTTTCAGAGCTAGATATCGTAACGATTCCGATTGATTCAATCAATTATTTAGTGGAGCAAGATGCTTGTTTAGAAACGTTTAAACGAATTTATTCACAGCTTCGAGTGGGTGGACAATTATTTTTTGATGTTCACTCCCTCTATAAAATGGATTTTATTTTTATGGAAAGTCCTTTTACGTTTGATAACGGAGAGATCACATATCTTTGGTATACCGAACAAGGTGAGTTCGAGCATTCTATTTATCATCAAATGACGTTTTTCGTGAAAGATGAGAACAGTGGTTTATATGAGCGCTTCGACGAAGAACATTTCCAACGAACTTATCCATGGGAAATGTATGTTAAATGGTTAAAAGAAGTCGGCTTTTCCGAAGTTGCAGTTACCGCTGATTGGTCACAACAAAGTCCTTCAGAGGAAAGTGAACGAATTTTTATACGTGCAATGAAATAAAGAAAACATCTTTTCAACAGAAGGTAATTTATGTATATTAATAATATACTCCATATGATTACCTTCTGGAGAAGAGGTGTTTTTTATATTCCAGAAAGTAATAAAAAAATATGGAAGGACAATACTGTTCCCCGGTATTGTCGGTATCATTCTCCTTTATTTATTCCTTCAACAAGAAGATTCTTCGAAAGAATCCTATACGATTTCAACGATTTCACAAGATCAAATTGAACAATTAAATCAGAAAGAGCAACAGCAAACAGGAGGAAAGGCAAAGGAAAAACAAGTAGCTGAAGCAGAACCAAAAACAGAACCGATATTCGTAGATGTAAAAGGTGCTGTAAAGTATCCTGGTGTGTATAAATTAACATCGGAAGATCGAGTCATCGATGCAATCGATACCGCTGGTGGTTATACAGAAGAGGCGGAAACAAAGGCAATTAATCACGCACAAAAGCTTCAAGATGAAATGGTCATATATGTTCCCAAAATAGGAGAAGTTATAGAAAATAGTTTCTCAAGCGGCACAGCAACTAGTGTCCCACAAAATAGTGGGAACACAACTGATAAAGTTAATATTAATAGTGCTGATGAAGCTACATTAACGACCCTGCCAGGGATAGGACCGTCTAAGGCCCAAGCGATTATTAGTTATCGAGAAGAAAATGGTCCCTTCCAATCCATTGATGAATTAAAAAATGTTTCCGGTATTGGAGATAAAACATTTGAAAAATTAATGGATTTAATAGATGTAAAATAAACATTTCACCATTGACGACATTGCATAAACGAGTATGAACATCTAAACTAAAGGAAGATAGTTTGGAGGTAATCATATGGAGCGAATTACTTGGGATCAATTTTTTATGGCACAAAGTCATTTGTTAGCCCTTAGAAGTACTTGTAGTAGATTAGCGGTAGGAGCTACGATTGTAAGAGAAAAACGAATTATTGCAGGCGGTTATAATGGCTCGATTTCAGGAGATGAACATTGTATTGAAAAAGGGTGTTACGTAGTAGACAACCACTGTGTTAGGACAATCCATGCCGAAACAAATGCATTGTTACAATGTGCAAAATATGGAACGTCATCGAACGGTGCAGATATTTATGTCACCCATTTTCCTTGTTTACCGTGCTCGAAAACGATTATTCAAGCGGGTATTAAAAATGTATATTACGCGAAGGATTATAAAAATAATCAATATGCTTTAGAATTATTTGAGAAAGCAAATGTCAATGTCGTACACATTCCTTTCGATGAAGCGAAAATAGATTTTTTACAAAAAAGTAAATTACAATTAGCAGTTGATATGCTACATAAAATGAGAGATTTAGGTGCTTCTGGAGAGGAAATAAAACCTTTTGAAGAGAAGGTGAAAGAATTATTTGATGTTGTTCAAGCATAAATGGATTTTCTATGCCTTATCGGTTCTCGTTGCTTCCCTTGCAGCTTTTGAATCGATAAGGCTTTTATTTATTTTAATTCTATTTTATGTTTTTTTATCTTATAAGAAAATTAGGAAAGGGCATATAGTTGGGGTTTTCATTGTAGGGATTGCATCTTATTTTTACTTTAGTTATGCAATCAAACAATTACATGAACCTATTAATCTTCCCGAAGTTTTAACATGGACAGATGAATATACGATTAAAGGGAATATGTTGCGTGGTTTTATGGAGAATGACGAAGGAAGAAACGTTTACGTGAAGTATGAAATAAAATCGGAATTAGAGAAAATGAATTTGCAACAAACCCCTTTAGTCGGGATGCAATTTATGGTGATAGGTACGCTAGTTGAACCTTCAAAACCAAATCATCTTTATGCGTTTGATATGAAAAAATATTTAAAAAGTAAGGGAGCTATTGGGATAATCGAAATCTCAGAAATGGAATGTTTAGGTATAAAAGATTCCATCGTACGAAAAATTAGTTTACAACGTTTCCATTTAAAGAATCATATAGAAGGCACTTTTCCGCACACTTTAGTTGGGGAAGCGCAGGCTCTATTAATTGGGTTACAGGAAAATGTCGATGAAGAGACTACAAGAGCCTATCAAAAACTCGGTATTACCCATCTGTTTGCTATTTCTGGCCTCCATATTGCGATTGTATCCTTCATTTTCTTTCAAGGTTTATTGCGTTTAAGGATAAGAAGAGAGCTTGCGACAATTGTATTAATGATTGTATTACCGGTCTATGGGGTGCTAGCAGGTGGTGCTCCATCTGTTTGGCGTGCCATTATTATTGTTGAAATAATGATGGCAAGTCGAATTAAAGACAAAATAGCAGCAGACGATGCACTAGCCATCAGTTTTATCCTTTTTGTTTTATTAGAGCCTTGGTCGATTTATCAAATAGGTTTCCAACTATCCTATTTAGCTACGGCAAGTTTAATTTATTCAGGGCCATTGATACAACGATATTCCTCATGGGTAATTCAATCCTTTTTTATTACTTTTGTTTGCCAATTACTTGTTTATCCTCTATTGCTTTTTCATTTTTATGAAATGAGTTTATCATCCTTTCTTGTGAATATTTTCTTTGTACCTTTATTTTCCTTTATTATTTTACCGATTAATATTGTATTGCTCCTTCTATCCTACATTCCAACCTCAGTTTCATCCTTTTTATTTAGCTGTTATGAGCCGATTCGACAGTTCCTTACAATGATTATTGATTTTTTACAGTGGATTCCACATCAAATGTGGAATCCAGGTAAACCAACAATATTCCTCATTTTATTCGCTTATTTTAGTGTGTTATTAGTGTTTTATTTATTGGATTGCCAAAAGAATTGGTACATCATCTTAAGCGTTTTATTAATACCTGCACTCATGATTCATTTTAGTGGGAAGCTATCCGAAGAATTAAAAATCTCCTTTATCAATGTTGGACAAGGGGATTGTATCTTAATGGAATTACCTTATAGAAAAGAAGTTTATATGATAGATACAGGCGGTCTGTTACGTTTTGAACAAGAAAAGTGGAAAGAAAATGATCGATCCTATGAAATCGGAAGGGATATTGTTGTTCCTTATTTAAAGGGTAAAGGAATTACTAAAATTGATAAATTAATTTTAACCCATGCCGATAGCGATCATGTGGAAGGAGCAGAAGAGGTATTACAAGAAATTGAACTAAAGGAAATACATATTTCTCCTAGTTCATACAAAGAAGAGGCAATGAAAGACTTATTAAAGGAAGCGAAGAAAAGAAAGATACCAATTAAAGAACAAATTGCAAATCGCTCTTGGAAAGTAGGTGATATAACCTTTACTTATTTATGGCCGAAAGAAACAAAATACGAAGGAAACAATGATTCACTCGTTCTACATGTCTCCATGAATCAATTTGATGCTTTATTTACGGGTGATTTGGAGAAAGAAGGTGAACAGATGCTATTAAAGGATTATCCGGGTCTACCAAAAATCGATGTTTTAAAAGCAGGACACCACGGTAGTAAAACATCCAGTAGTGAAGAATTTGTTGAACAATTACAGCCGAGCTTAACAATCTTTAGCGCGGGAAAAAATAATCGCTATGGCCATCCCCACGAAGAAGTAATAAATAGGTTTGAAACTTATAATTTAACCACATTAACGACAAGTGAAGTTGGAACAATTGAGCTTACTATATTTGATTCCAAAATGGAAATTGCCACTACCCTTGATTAATAAGAAAAAAGGGAAATCTCAAATCGAGATCTCCCTTTTTTCTTTCAGCGATTATGCTGCTACATCAATAATTGTTGCAATAATAAACATAAGTGCAAAGAATACGAAAGAAACACCAAATCCAACGCCAGCATCAATAGCTTGATTTCGCATAGAAGCGCCGTTTTTGCCTTCAAAAGGATTGTGTGTTACAACGTTCTCATCATGTGATGACATACCTATCCCTCCTACTCAAACTCAATTATAAGTGAAGATAATACAAAAATCTATATCGAATAAAACCTTTTCTCTTTAATAACCTTTCATTGATTGCCACATTTTATACATAGATGCTAGAAAATAAAAAACGTGTATACTTAATAATAGGTAAAGTATTAGGAGGATTTCAATATGTTTACGAAAGTTTGGAAAGAAATGCAAAATGGGCAAATCGCTCCTATTTATTGTATTTTTGGAGAAGAAACCTATTTCGTTGATGAAACGGTTAAGAGATTGAAACAATCTTTAAATAAAAATGAAGAAGCGGAGATCATCACATTTGATTTGGAAGAATCGCCTGTTGATTTAGTCATTGATGAAGCAGATACTTTCCCGTTTTTTTCAGAAAGAAAATTAGTGATTGCAAAAAATGCATCTTTTTTAAAAGCGGCGGAAAAAGGGAAAGAAAAAATAGAACATGATATAAAACGGTTGGAGAATTGGTTAGCCCATCCATCTGATTTTTGTGTCACAGTATTTATTGCACCATATGAAAAGTTGGACGAACGAAAGAAAATAACTAAGGTCATGAAAGAAAAAAGTGTTATGCTTCATGCGGAAACACCTAAAGAAAATGATTTAGCAGTCTGGATTCGAAATGAAGTAAAAGTGTTTGAAAAAAATATTACAGATGATGCGGTCGATAAATTAATTGAAATGGTCGGAGCAAATATGCTTCAACTACAAATTGAAATTGAAAAAATATCCTTATATTTAGGGGAGGATCACCAAATATCCGCTCATCTAGTAGAAGAACTTGTTGCGAAAACGTTGGAACATGATGCTTTTAAAATGTTAAATGCCTATTTATCCCATAATAGTGCAGAAGCTCTTCATATTTACCATGATTTACTACGACAGAAGGAGGAACCAATTAAACTTGTTGGGCTCCTTGCGTCCAATATTCGAACAATGAATAACGTTTATTATTTACAGAAAAAAGGATACCATCCAAATCAAATCTCGAAGCAATTAAAAATTCATCCTTATCGGGTAAAACTAATGTTGGAAAATCGAGATCGCCCAAGTGATGAAAGGTTATTAAAGGCACTAAATAAATTATCCGAAATTGATTTGAAATTGAAATCTGTTAGTGGAAACCGAGAGAGGTATTTAGAAATGTTTTTATTAAGAGCTTTATAAACCATAAGGAGCATTTTCCAGTTTATAATTGATTATCCATTTAACTCCATTTACAATATCTGTTATATTTAATCTATGAAGTTTCAATTTAACCAAAAAATATAAACGTTATATTGAAAGGAATAGACATGGACTATCAATTTAGATTTTGGCATTCACTATTCAATCCTAGTAAATTCGCCTTTGCATTAGATAACCAAGACCAAGGTTATCAAATCAAAGGGTATCGTATGAAATTTTTTGTATTATTTTTCGTCTATATAGGGTTTTACATAATAAGAGATTTTTGGGGTATGGGGACAGATGGATTAACTTATTTTTCTACTTCAAATTTGCATGAGGAATATGTGGTAAGTCGTTATTTGTCTATATTGGGAGCAGCGATAGAGGGAATGTTATTTTTCCTTTTCCATTACTATATCATTTCCTTTTGCTTATACGTATTAACAGACTTACCTTTTCGATCTATTTCAAAGATTCAATTATTCGTTATTACTAGTATTTTAATAGAGAAAGTAATTCTATTTTTTGTGTTTCTCATGGTCGGATATACGACACCTTTATCCTTTTTATCCTTTGGTCCTTTAACATCTTATTTAGTTGATGATTCTTTTGTCATCTATTTTTTAAATCAAATAACCGTTGCTACTATTGTAACGATTGTCATTCAATATGTATTTTTTTCTAAATGGGAAGAGGAGAGTAAAGGAATATTATTAACGAAAATTATCATTGTTCAACTCTTCTTTGCCCTTCTCACTGCAGCAATTAGTGTAATACCTCTTAAAGATTATCTTTTGAAGGTGGTAGGTCTATGATGCAGAAGGTGAAAATTTGGTGGTTAATCGTAGGTGGTCTTTTTTTGTCCTTTATCATTCTGAATATTCGACTCGTATTTAGCGAAGATAGTCATATCAGTCGTTCCTATTACATTTCTGAATATGAACGTGCGGTTTCTAAAACGGAAAGAGCATATATCGAAAAAGAGGCAATGATTGTTCCGAAGGAAGAAATTCATATTACAGCAGATGCCGAAGCTTTATCCCAAATTTCCGTCCAACCAGGTCAAAAGATTTTGATGGATGAAGAAATTGCCGCTTATAAAACAGAAGAAGCTGCTAAGGAAAAGAAAAAAATGGAAGCAGAAAGAATGGCATACGAGAAGGAGCTAATGGCTTTAGAAGAGATTGTGGCTGAATTAGAAGTTGAGCAGTTTTCAGATGATCCAACTTCGACCTTTGATACTGAAGAAATCAATGATGAGTTGACGTTCACAATTGAAACTCAGATTTTGCAAGAATCTCCTATCGAAGCAATTGCTATTGTGGAAAGCCGTATTGCTGAAGTTCAAAGAAATATCGATATCATTGACGAACAAATGACTGAATTAACTGTGTCTAATGTTTTAGCCAGTCCTGTTGATGGCATTATAGGTGATGTTATTGAAGAAAATGGCTCTGTTACGTTTGTATTATATCCTAACGATAAAAATCTATTAACCTATTTATCAGAAAATGAATGGCGCAAGATTAATGAAAATCAATATGTAGAATTGGACCCATTGCTTGTTAGTAAAGATGTAGAAGGACAGCAAGAGATGGATGAAAATAGCGTAATGGGTAATACAAAAAAAGGGGAAGAGTTGTTAGGTACTGTATTGGAAAAACAAAGTATCCCTGCGGTAGAAACTACTTGGTATAAAGAAATGGAAAAGGTCGTAAAGCTTCCACAACCAACAGCCTATGAGCTACGGATTGATTTAGACGAACAAATTATTAATAAGCCATTTGCGAGTATGACAAAGGCTAAAATTATCATACACGAAGCACTAAATGCCCATAGAGTGAAACAAGAGTGGATTCATATGAACAATGTGTTGGAAGATTCAAATTTGAGTATGGGACAATCTGTTTATATCATAGGGGAAGATGGGAAAATCAATCAAGTATCTATTCATTTAGAGTTTATTGATCATGAAACGGTAGTTTTTACAAGTTCCATTGAAGACGGTACGATTATTTTAAATGATAAGAAAAGAAAATTATTTAGTAATTCCTTTTTCCCTTTCCCATCTGAATGGCCGGATAAAGAGCTACTAAAGACGTTCACTTGGGAAGATTACTTCAAATATCTATTCTTATATTAAAAACTATCCAAGAGATGGGTCTTTTGGATAGTTTTTTTGCGCAATGAAAAGAGGTTTTCCTCACATCCTAAAAAGAAAGGAATTTGGAAAACCTCTTAATAATTCATCAATTAGTTAGCTTTTTTAGCTAAACGTGATTTTTTACGAGCTGCAGCGTTTTTATGGATAAGACCTTTAGAAGCAGCTTTATCAAGAGCTTTGTTAGCAGCTACTAATAATTCTTGAGCGTTTTCAGCATTGTTTGTTAATGCTAATTCAGCTTTTTTAATTGTAGTACGCATTGCAGATTTTGCTTGAGAGTTAGCAACGTTTGCTTTTTCAGCTGTTTTAACTCGTTTAATCGCAGATTTAATGTTTGGCATATCTTTCACCTCCTAAATAAGGTACGAGATGAGTCATCTTCTCACTGTTTTCATTTGTCAATACAACAAAAATCATTCTACCAAACGACGAGTATAATTGCAATAGATAAATGCAAAGAATATTTACTTGACAGTTTGTCCAACATAGAAAATGAGGTGATAAAAATGATAGAAGTAAATTGGAGTAGAACGGACTTAATCGATGAATCCCAAGAAGTAGTTGAACATCAGACGAAAAACCAAAAGGAAAAAATAGCTGATTCTAGCGGTGTTTCGATAGATGAGTTTAATGAAGGTCGTGTAAAAGTAACAAAAGTTTTAGTAGATAAAAATGGGGAAGAACAAATCGGAAAAAAAGAAGGGAAATATATTACACTCTCTGTTCCGACTTTGACAGTAGATGATAATAATGGGTTTGAACAACTAGAAAAAGCTTTTACAAAATATCTCGATGATATCCATAAAGATATAAAATTAACGAAAGATAGTAAAGTTCTTGTAATTGGTTTAGGAAACAAAACGATTACACCTGATGCTGTTGGACCTTTTGCGATTGATGCGATGCAAAATGAACAGTCTGAAAATCCGAGTGATCATTTTGTCATGTATGCACCGGGCGTTACAGGGCAAACCGGATTTGAAACGAGTGATTTCATCCTTGCGCTTACGGAGAAAATAAAACCTTCTTTAGTTTTAGTTATTGATGCCTTAGCAACGAGAGGAAGCTCTCGTTTATGTAAAACCATTCAAATTACAAACACAGGAATTCACCCTGGTTCTGGTGTAGGTAATCAGCGTACGGAAGTATCCAAGGAAGTAATGGGCGTACCTGTTACAGCCATAGGTGTACCGACAGTCGTCGATGCGACAGTAATTATAGCAGATGCTATCGATAGTGTATTTCGTTCGATCGCAGCGAAAATTGAAGAACGGGGTAAACCATCCGGAAAATTGTCCGTTACATCTTGGACACCGGAATCTAATTCTCGAGTCGATTTAAGCCTTATTAAACCGATTTTTGGAGAATGGTCAACTTGGTCAACAAATGATCGATTACAACTTTTTGAGGAAGCATTCGCCTCACATCCTGAAAGATTAATTGTAACCCCTAAAGAAGTAGATGTTTGGATAACGAAATACTCGATTTTAATTAGTAAATGTCTATTTAATTGGATGGAACATAAAATCAAATAGTTCTAAAAAGGCCTCTCCCTCCATATCGTAGTGGAAGGAGAGGATGTCATGTTAAAAAAATTAAAAGTACTATCAGTTTTTCTAGTCTTCTTTTTTATGTTGCCAATTATTACAGGACTATTGCCTTTTCCCAACAACGAAAAATACGATCCTTCTTTAGCTGAAGAAAAGAAAGTAGTCTATGCATCAACGGAAGTTAACTCATCGGAAGTAAGTTCTGAAGGAGTAACAGCAACAGAAGTAACCGCTACAGATGTCTCATTGTCAGTTGATCCTTATGATGTATTGTTTGTGTTTACGCATTCTCACGAAACTTATAAGCCGTTTGTGGAAAATGAAAAAGGTACTGTCGCCGTTTATGATGACAAAAGTAATTTATTTTCTATGTCAAAGGTGATGGAAGATTATTTTAAATTAAACGGTTTAAATGCTAAAACCCTTGATGTAGATGTGATGTCTGTCATGAAGAAAAATGGTTCAGCATTTTCTTCCGCCTATGATACGGTACGACCTTACATTAGTAAGGAACTTGAAAAATCGCAGTATGACCTTATTTTAGATATTCATCGTGATGCAACAGCCCATGACAAATCGACCATTACCTATAATAAAGTTGGCTATGCAAAGATTGCCTTTGTAATCGGTGCGGAAAATCCGAATTACAAAACAAATTTATCATACGCTAATACTTTAAGTCAGACGATGAATCAAATTGTTCCAAATATTTCGAGAGGAACAATTAAGAAGTCCGGCTCAGGGGTAGATGGAGTATACAATCAAGATTTAGCTGAAAATCTTTTATTAATTGAAATTGGTGGAATTGATAATACGGAAGATGAAGTCTATCGTACTGTTGCTGTTCTTGCTCAAGCAATTGCGAAATCCTTTGTAAAACAAGATGAAAGTGTTTAGTTTAACAATGGTGAAGAATGATAATTACGTTTTTTCTCACTACATGATTGCTAAAGTTGTTGTGTCACTGCTATAATTCAAGTTAGTTTAGCCTTTTTTCGAAGGAATTGTAAATATAGGTAATCTCAAGCGGGTTACCAATCTTTCAGTATGATCCATACTGATAAAGGTTAAAGCCTCCAGCGTTTGTCTAAGATTCGTAACAGGTACTTTCTCAGTACGAAATGAATCTTTGACCATTCTGCATTCAATGGCAGAATATACGCGGGAGGCGTATTTGATTAGGAGTGAACACGACATGAATCGAGAAGAACGTTTAAAACGACAAGAAAACATACGAAATTTTTCAATCATTGCCCATATCGATCACGGAAAATCTACATTAGCGGACCGAATTTTAGAAAAAACAAAAGCATTAACAGCCCGCGAAATGAAGGCCCAGCTATTGGATTCAATGGATTTAGAACGTGAAAGAGGTATTACGATTAAATTAAATGCGGTCCAATTAAAATATTTAGCAAAGAATGGAGAAACGTATACTTTCCATCTAATTGATACGCCAGGACACGTCGATTTCACTTATGAAGTTTCCCGCAGTCTTGCTGCGTGTGAAGGTGCAATTTTAGTTGTCGATGCTGCACAAGGTATTGAAGCGCAAACTTTAGCAAACGTCTATTTAGCTTTAGATAATGATCTTGAAATACTTCCGGTCATTAATAAAATCGACTTACCTGCAGCAGACCCTGAGCGCGTACGGGGAGAAGTTGAGGATGTAATCGGACTTGATGCTTCTGAAGCAGTATTGGCATCCGCGAAAGCTGGAATAGGGATCGATGACCTGTTAGAGCAAATCGTTGAAAAAGTTCCTGCACCTACAGGAGATCCAGACGCACCATTACAAGCTTTAATTTTCGACTCATTATATGATGCTTACAAAGGCGTAGTGACCTCTATTCGGATTGTGAATGGAACAGTCAAACCTGGAGATAAAATCCGTATGATGGCAACAGGAGCCGAATTTGAAGTTGTTGAGGTAGGTGTACATACTCCGAAAATTACGCCGGTTGCAGAATTAACAGTTGGTGATGTAGGTTATTTAACAGCTTCGATTAAATCGGTCGGAGATACAAGAGTAGGGGATACGATTACTTCTGTAACAAATCCCGCTAGTGAACCGCTACCAGGTTATCGTAAATTAAACCCTATGGTGTATTGTGGTCTTTATCCGATTGATACTGCGAAATACAATGATTTACGTGAGGCCCTTGAAAAATTAGAGTTAAATGACTCGGCATTACAATTCGAACCAGAAACTTCCCAAGCTTTAGGTTTTGGTTTCCGTTGTGGTTTCTTAGGGCTATTGCATATGGAAATTGTCCAAGAAAGACTGGAACGGGAATTTAACATTGATCTTATTACAACAGCTCCTTCTGTTATTTATGATGTTACTTTAACAGATGGTAGTTCTGTCAAAGTGGACAACCCTTCAATGATGCCAGATCCGCAAAAAATTGATCACGTGGAAGAACCATATGTTAAGGCAACGATTATGGTCCCAAATGATTACGTAGGGGCTGTGATGGAATTATGCCAAATGAAGCGCGGAACATTTATCGGGATGGATTATCTTGATACAACGCGTGTAAGTATTCAATATGAAATTCCATTATCTGAAATTGTTTATGACTTCTTTGATTATTTAAAATCAAATACAAAGGGTTATGCTTCCTTCGACTATGAACTGATAGGATATAAACCTTCGAAGTTAGTAAAAATGGATATTCTTCTAAATAGCGAACAAGTGGATGCGTTAAGTTTCATCGTACACCGTGACTTTGCATATGAGCGTGGGAAAGTGATTGTTGAAAAATTAAAAGAATTAATTCCACGTCAACAATTTGAAGTACCTGTACAAGCTGCCATCGGTCAAAAAATTATTGCCCGCTCTACAATTAAAGCGATGCGTAAAAACGTTCTTGCAAAATGTTATGGTGGGGATATTTCACGTAAACGTAAACTTCTTGATAAACAAAAAGAAGGTAAAAAACGTATGAAACAAGTAGGTTCTGTAGAAGTTCCTCAAGAAGCGTTTATGGCTGTATTGAAAATGGATGACAATAATAAAAAGTGATATATCAATGTTTCTAAAGGTTTCGA
>NZ_JACSQA010000032.1 GCF_014836845.1 Ureibacillus galli | reverse complement strand
CAAGAAGCGTTTATGGCTGTATTGAAAATGGATGACAATAATAAAAAGTGATATATCAATGTTTCTAAAGGTTTCGATGTATCATTAACTTATTAAAATGGTGGGGATTGCCACCGATATGCCACCGCTTTATAAATTTGTGCCAGCAAATTATAAGTTCTTTGCGATGGAATCAAATATATCGGCAGCATCTCTCGCCATTTTTTGTGTTAAATGGACATAGCGATCTTCTGTAATAGCAGCTCTGCTATGTCCTAATCTTTTCTGAACTGTTTTAATTGGTGTGCCATTTTCTATCAGCATCGTAGCGTGAGTGTGTCTTAAAGAATGATAATTGAAATCGATTCCCAATTTACCTTTTATCAATTCCCTCGTCTGATACTTAATAACATTCGGAGTATAATGTTCACCATTCTCTTTTTTACAAACAAAATCATAATTCGAGTCTTGTTGATAAAACTCACCATACTTCAGTTTATTTTCTTTTTGTTGCATTTTAGCTCTTTTTAAAATGTTAATTAGAGTTGTTCCGACAGGAATAGTTCGATACCCAGACACAGATTTAGGTGTTGACACTACCCAAATTTCCTTCCCGTTAATTTTCTTTTTAGTAAGTTGCTGTTCAATCTCGATAGTCATATCCTCAAAATTGATATGCTTCCATTCGAGACCACATAATTCTCCAACACGTACACCCGTATGCAATCCTATATGAAAAGGTAAGTAGAATGGGTGATTCTCGGTTATATTCTCGTTTAAAAGTCTTAAATTTTCATTTGATTGAATCTTCAAATCATCTTTAGTTGGCTTTCTTTTCTTATCAACCATTAATTCTACATACTGCATAGGATTTTCATTTATATACTTATATGGGTATACCGCTTGCTTTAATGACTTATTTAATATTCCTCTAATAATGCTTAATGTTTGTTCTGCTAATCCTTCCCGAACTTTCGAATTCATAAATTGTTGAAGTATATGTGGTGTTAATGATTTCAATTTATACTTACCTAAGTGTGGGTTAATATGATTCTTAATCGTTAAACGGTAATTTTCTTGCGTATTTGGCTTTAATTTAAGTTGGACGTATTCTTCATGCCAAAAAGTTAAAAAATCTTGTAACGTCATCTCAGAGGGCTTAAAAACGGTGCCTGCGTTTTCATACTCCAAAATTTTTCTTCGTAATACTGATTCAGCTTCGGCTTTCGTTTGAGCTCCTTCAGCAGAACGTTCGATTTTTTTTCGTTTACCGTCCACAATCCCCATATCAAAATAGTAGTACCATGTATTTCCTCTTTTACGTACTCCGCCTTTCATAGCCTTTTCTCCTTTCTTATTTTGTTTTCTGCTATTCTCACATAACTACCACCTCCTTAAATGAGAATGTTTGTTCTGTTTTAGGGTAAAAAAATTTTCAAGAAATTTCTCTGGTATTCCATATGTATGTACAGCTTCTTCGAACGTAATAGGATTGTTGGTATTAGAAAGCAGTAATTCAACCGCAAAAAGGTTTGCTTCTAATTCGTATTTATCTGTTGAAAAAAATGTGTTTTCTTTTAAAAAGGCCATGTTGTGGTACGGATGTTGAATAACATGGCCTAGTTCATGCGAACAGGTGAAAAATTGTTCTTCATAGGTTAAATTCTCGTTGATGTGGATGACGATGGTTCTGTATATATTACTGACATAGCCCCACGAACTCCCTAAATTTTCATACACAACTGCAATGCCCATGGCTTCTGCAATTTTAAAAGGATTAGATGTACCATATTTTTTAATCAATTGCTTAACTAACTTTTTTACGTCCATTCAATCACACCTTATCTATACTTTTTAGGAGTGAACTTCTTCTTAGCAAGTCTTTTATGCAATCTTAAAGCGTTTCTTAAAGAAGTGATATATAGTTCTCTGTCCTCCTGATCCATTTCATCTAACACTCGACCATCAAAAGAAGCAAGGCCTAAATCACTTTCAGCACTATTGAGAATACGCTCCAAATCTTTTTCTATATCACGTTCATCTTTCTCTGTTAAATCGTAATAGCGTTTTTTATCTGTACGTCCTAGAAGGTAGTCAGTGCTTACGTCGAAATGGTCTGCAATCGCTTTTAATTTATCTGCGCCAGGTGTCTGTGTTTTTAAACGATATAAAGTATTTTTGGAATATCCTAAAGAATTTTCTAGGTCATTTATAGAAATTTTTCGTTCATCGCATAATTTTTTAACTCTCTCAAATACTGTCATATCAACCATCCTTAGCGCTTATACAAATAAAATTAAACTTTTTGCATAAAAATAATTGACACATTTTATGCTTATAGTTTAATATTACTTACATAAGCTAAATTGTTAGCTAAAAAGACAATAGAAAAGACAACCTATTTACAAACATTTAACGTTGGGGAACGGTTTAAAATGTTGATTTCAAGGCTTTTTAAAGTCTTATTTAGCTATGTCTTTATATTAAACTATTCGCATAAAATAAGTCAATATATTAGTTAATAATTTAGCTTATAAATTATCTAAATAGAAAGGAGGGTAGAAAAAATGATAAGAACACGTGTTGAAAAGGTTAAGGAAGTTTTTCATGCGGCTGATGCAAATAGGCTTTTAAAGGAAGGATGGGAGCTATACCAAACATTCTCCCACCCAAAAGGTTACGTCATGATTTTAGTAAAGAAAGCACCGATTGATACAACCGTTTAATCATCTTTCTTAACGAAAACATATACAGGAGTAGATTCAGGAATGCCATTAATAATGTCAGAACGTTGATAAACACCTTCTAGAGTCCAACCATCATTCAAAAGTTGTTGTGCATCGTTAGCGAAAACTACTTCTGTAATTTGTTTAATATCATTCAAAACATTAGTCATATGTATCACCTCCTTATGCGTGATTATACCAAAAGAAAGGATTGATAGAATGTCAGGTTTAGTAGTTATCCAAAATAGACAAGCAGTAACTACATCATTACAAGTTGCTGAATCGTTTAAAAAACGTCACGACAATGTAATTCGTGATATTGAGGTACTTAAAAAAGATGTCCTCAAATTTGAGGAGATGTTTTACGAAGGAGAAACCCCTGATTCATATGGTAGACCTCGAAAAACATTCTACATGAACCGTGACGGCTTCACCTTACTAGCTATGGGGTTCAATGGAAAGAAAGCACTTGAATTCAAATTAAAGTACATTGACGCATTTAATAAGATGGAAGAACACATTTCAAATGTCAATCTACCTATTCAAATGGCTAAAGAACTTGCAAAAAATGAAGAAGCTGTTCGCTTCCTTGCTGAACAAGTAGCACAAATTAATACGGTAAACAATCAATATCACGAACAAACCAATAACAAATTAGAAGCTATCGACAAGAAGTTAGAGGGTGAATATGTCACTCCACAAGATTTATACGCGATTGAGTTTGCAACGAAAGTGAAAGCTGAAAAGTTCGTTGAAAGCTCAGGTGTACAAATTACATTAGATTCATTCCTAAAAGGCGATATCTACGAACAAGCACGAGCGAGTAAGCGTGAGAAAGAACAGTTACGAAGTGAAATCGGCAGAATGAAACGTAAAATACTAGTCGCGGTTAAAAAACACCTAGGGATGAAAGGAAACGATCCTAACAATCACATTCGACGCAAGGATGTAGATAGAGCAATACAATTCATTAAAAACCTTTCATATTCGGAAGTTGTCATCTAGAACATTGTTTGAGAAAAATTATAGAAAGGTGTGACATTATGTCAGAAGAATTAGGAGCTAAAGTTCGTTCAGAACTTTTTAAAAGAAAGATGAGCCAAAAGGAGTTAGCTGACATGTTAGGCATTTCACCTGTCTATCTGTCTGACATTATTCGAGGACGTAAGAATGGCCCTAAGGCACAGGAACATGTAAAACATATTAGAAAAATTTTATGTATTTAAATGAGGGGTGAATGAAATTGATTCCGCAACTTTTAGAAGTAGCAGAAGTCGCAAAACTTCTCAAATGTAACAAGAACAAAGTGTATGAATTAATTAAAAGTGGTCAACTTCAAGGATTGAAATTAGGAAGGATGAAAGTTTCCACTATTGAGATAGAAAATTTTCTATTGAGAAATGTTGGTCGCGATCTAACAGACCCATTCAATATCAAACCACTTGAAAAAGGTGGTGACCAAACATGAAAATCAAAGTCTCTGAATGGAACAAGCTTTCGAAGGATGAAAAGTACATCAAGATTGTACAAGCTAGAGCGATTAATGCACATAAGTTTGGTCGTTAATCTAGCAATCTATAAATAACTTGAGAGGTGAAATCATGGAAGATGTTTATTTAATCGAATGCTCAAAGTGTGGATTTCAAGTGAATATAGTACTGGATGATTTGCCGAGTGAGGATACAAAAGTGGTGTGTGATAAATGTAAAGGGTTGGAATCATCTTGGTACTAAATATCTTAAAAATAATTAAGGATGGCGAACAAATGAAAAAGCGATTGAGTAAGTATTTCAATCTATCATTGCAGCAACGATTATCACTAGTATCAAATGCGATAAAAGGGTGGTGAGGAAATGAAAAACGGTAAACGGTTGAAGCGGTTTGAAAAGCAATATCTTAGAAGTCTCAATCTTAATGATGAAAATTGGTTACTTAGTAAAAAGACAACGGAATTTTGGTTAATCGTCCACAAGTTGACTGGACAAACCAAGGAAATTCCAGCGCCTTAGAAAGGGGTGAAATTAAATGAGACATGAACTAAATATTGTTCAAGTTGATGAACAACCAACTTGGTATCGTAAAACATTCTTACGACCACGTAGAAGAAAGGGGTGATCTAATTGAACACAATCGAGTTTAAACAAACAAGTCGTAAATTTTGGTCACTGTTCATTGTCAATTCGATTTTAGCAGTCGCTACAACATCATGGATTGTTTATACAGTATTTAAAATTGTGGGGTGAATTAGATGAACTACTCACTAGAAGAACTTCAACAAGCTTATGAGTTAGCACTAAAACCACCAACAACAATAAATTAGGAGGAATTTTAATGAAGGTTACAGTTTCAAAAGAAGTTGCCAATGCTTTCGAGTATTTAAAAGAAATCAGAAATTACACTTCTGACAACGATTTACTTACTGAACATGCAGAAGCAATTGCAACTAAAGATTGGTACGACAGTTTAGAACCTTTAAACAAAGTGGATTTAATCACATTCTCGAAAATGTTAATTGAAGGCTATGAAGTCGAACAAACACCTGGCGAAAAAGTAGCGGAATTATTTAAGGCTAAATTCGGTGATGGTTGGGGCAATTATCAAGATGGTGTTCGCTATGGTATTAGAAAAACTTTAGATACTCTCAACATCAAAATACCTGGAGTGAACGACAGTGTATGAAGTTGAAAATCCAATGTTATCACCAAAAGTCACTGATGATCCAATCGCTAAAGTAATTGGCAAATGTCACTATCGTTATTGTGATGAGGAAATTTGCAAACACGAAGGGATTGAGTTTGAAGGATACATCTATTGTTGTGCAACTTGTTTAGGCTCTGAATTACTGGAAGAAGGACACGCAGTTGATTTATCCAAATAAAAAACACTCACCAAGGCGGCAACCAAATGTGAGTGCACTTACAAAAAATATCTACTAGCAGTATAGCACGAAATAAAAATTTTAAAACCCTGGAGGATAAAATATATGAAATTTCAAGTTGGGGATAAGGTTGTTCCTATTAATAAAACTGTTATTGGTTATGGAAGTTTAGATAGATCAAATAACTGGAGGAAAGCAAAAGAAAAAGGTCAAGGATTCCTATTCGTTTCCAAATTCGATGAAGAAGTTAATGCTTATGTTTGTAGTTACAAAAAAAATGATGAATACGGTGATTATTTTAATGAAATAGATTTAAAGAATTACAAAGATAAACCTACCAAAAACCAACGTATAACAGCATTAGAAAGTGTTGTAAAAGATTTAGAACAAAAAATAATCGATATACGAAATGATTACCGATACGACTTAAAACAAGTAGAAACACGAATTAAGATGTTGGAATTTAAATTAGAAGAACAAACAAAATTAATTCCTCCTACAATTCAATCTGTGGAAGAAATCATCGAATTTGAAGGCAATCGATATCGCAAGGTTGATCGTGAAGCTAAAGATGGTGATGTAGTTGTATTTAAGAAAACAGCAAAGCCTGAATGGGTGACAGTAGGGAAACCTTACAAAGCATGTGGTTTTTCATTTAACGGGAAATTAGAATTTAAGGATGACTTAGGTGAAGATTGCTTGGTTTACGATGGTTTTCAAACAAAACACGCTATAGATGACGTAGATGTTTACGAATTAATAGAACAAGATGGACCACCTTATGCACCAATCGGATTTGAAACGGTTGAGAAATCCACTAATCAACAACGAGCTGAAATTATTGAGAAGGCGAAGAAGTTTGTAGAAGTTAAGAGTGAGTGCGTTAAAGACTCTCCTTATGTAGAAGGTGGAATTGCTCGTAAAAAAATAGAAAACCCTAATTTCTATAATTACACAACAGTTGAAGTTGAATTTATTATCAATCAAGAAAAACGTACAGTAGTTTCTTTAGTGAAATTTAACGATGGAAGTATCATGACTAAGGGTGTCGCCAAATGCAACCCATCTGACGTATTTAACGAACACATTGGTAAAGCAATAGCATTAGGACGAGCTTTAGGACTTGATGTATCAGAGTTTGAAAATGCTGTTCAACCAAATGAGATAGTAGTGGGAATGGTGATTAAGGGTAACGAATCGGAGAATCGTTTTTACCGCAAATCTCGTAAGTTCACATTAACTTCTGAAACAGATCACGGCGGGTTTTATTATAAGGAAGCATCTGAATATAGCGGTGAACCTTCTAACGATTACATTTTAAGTTTTCAATTCGGCGATATTCTCAACGACACAAATGCTCAATATGAGGAGGTTAAATAATGAACGATCTAACAACTCAATTTAATGGACAACCTTCAACACAACAACAAGGAGGGGTACTAGCACAAGCTAGTGCTTCTCGTGAAATGGAAGAAGTGAAGGGTGCAATCTTCTTAGCAAAACAGTTTCCTCGAAATTACTTTGAATCTAAAAAACGAATCTTAGATGCATGTAAACGACCATCTTTAGCGGCTTCATCTATGTACTCCTATCCACGAGGTGGAACAAAAGTAACTGGTCCATCCATCCGACTAGCAGAAGTATTAGCGCAAAACTGGGGCAATTTATCATATGGAATCAAAGAACTTGAACAACGCAATGGTGAATCTGTCGCAATGGCTTATTGCTGGGACCTTGAAACCAATGTACGACAAGAGAAAGTATTCACCGTTAAACATTCAATTGGTACACGTAATGGATTAAAACCACTGACAGATCCACGGGACATTTACGAGCGAGTTGCATCTGATGGGGCACGTAGACTTAGAGCTTGTATTTTAGGTGTTATTCCAGGTGATGTAGTGGAAATGGCAGTGAAAGAATGTGAAAAAACATTATCGGGTCAGAACGCTGGACCATTAAAAGACCGTATTACACAAGCATTAAAGATGTTTAAAGAAAAATATAAAGTCACACAAGAAATGGTTGAAGCTAAATTCGGTTACAACATTAGTTCGTTTACTGAAATTGATCTCGTAGAACTGGGGAATATATTCAATTCGTTAAAGGATGGTATGTCAAAGGTTGAGGATTGGTTCACTAAAGAAGATGCAAAAAATCAAAAAAGTGATCTAGCTGCTGAATTTGAAAAAGGAGTGACTGGCGTTGCCGAAACTCTTACTCAATCAGAATAATTACTACTCACAAGAAGCAAATCTTGAGTATATGTCAGTGTCACAGTTTAAGAGTTTTATGGAGTGTGAAGCGCGAACGTTAGCGGAGTTGAGGGACGAATATACTCGTCCTCATTCTTCTGCATTAACAGTCGGCTCATATGTCCATTCGGCATTTGAAAGCGATGAAGCATTTGGTCAATTTATTAATGATAATTACAATTCAATTTTTAAGGCTCGTGGTGGGAAATATACAGATTTTGAACAAGCAGATCGAATGATTGAAACTCTTAAAAAAGACAAGTTTGCCATGTTTGCCTTAGAGGGTGAGAAAGAAGTTATTTATACAGCAGAGTTGTTCGGTGTGGAATGGAAAATCAAAGTCGATAACATTAATCATCAACGGAAAATTTTCTCTGATATTAAAACAACTCAAGAACTTGGCAAACGTTACTGGAGTGACAAATACAGTAAATATGTTTCATTCGTAGAAGCATATGACTACGTACTTCAAATGGCTATCTACCGTGAAGTAATCTTTAAAAACACCGGAGAGTATTACAACCCTTATATCATCGCAGTGACAAAACAAAATCCACCAGATAAAGCAATATTACATTTTGATGAAACACGGTTCGATTTTGAAAAAGAGTATGTGCAAATGCATTTACCAGGTGTTATTAAAACGAAAAATGGTGAAACAAATCCGGTTAGATGTGAGACTTGCGAATATTGCAGAGCTACTAAGCAGCTTAAAAATACTTTTGAAATTGAGTTTTTATTAGATTGATTTGCATCAAAGAAGGGAGAGGGGGATTGTGCAACAAGGTTGGATTAGCTTACACAGAAAAATGTTGTATAGCAATATTTTTCAAAATGAAAAGTTATTAAAAGTATTTATTTACTGCTTATTAAAAGCAACACATACAGATCACGAGTTACAAGTTGGTAGACAAACCGTTCGATTAAAGCCTGGTCAATTTGTATTCGGAAGAAAGAAAGCTGCTATCGAATTGGAGATGAAAGAATCTACTATTCGTGACTATATGAAAATTTTAGAAGATGACAAAACTATCGACATCAAATCCACCAACAAATTTAGCCTTGTAACCATTGTAAATTGGGAACTTTACCAACCTTTGAACTTTAATTCCGACAACAAATCCGACAGCAAAAGGACAGCAAAAGGACAGCAAATCAACACAAACAATAATGGTAATAAGGGAAATAATGATAATAAAAATAATTACTATGTCGAGATTATCGACTTTCTAAATCAACATGCAGAAACTAATTTTAAATCTTCTACTAAAAAAACTAAAGAATTAATAAATGCTAGGTTAGCTGAAGGTTTTACTTTAGAAGATTTTAAAACGGTAATTGAATATTGCTGCAAGGAATGGAAGGGCAAAGTATTTGGAAATGGAGAATTAGGTGATTCTTATTTAAGACCATCTACATTGTTTAATAACAAATTCGATGAAAGATTAAACAAAGCTAAATTAGGTTCAACTCAAACCCCACAACAAGAACAAGCATCAAATTACAAACCAATCAAAATAGATATGACTAGAGGTGAAGATTAATGCTGAATGAAGAAGTGATTTTAGGCACTATCTTAAAAGCTCCTCATTTGTTGATGGATACAGATTTAAAAACTGATTACTTTCAACAAACCGAACACAAAAATTTATTAAACGCTATGAAGAAACTAAGTCGTGAAGGACAAGCAATTGACTTAGTAGCATTAATCACTAAATTTCCACCTGAACGTTTTGGCGGTGTCGGAAAGCTTAATCAAATGTTAAACATGGCCAATGAAACTAAATTTGATGATTATGTAAATTTACTAATTGATCAATGGCGCGAACGTGAAAAGTTAAACATCTTAGAGATTGCCAAAATTGATAATTGGAATTTAGAACGAATCACTAATGAGTTAAATAGCCTGGTATCAAACAATACAAATGACCACAGCACAATTAAAGAATTAGTTACTGCGGTCGCAGAAGATCCGTGGACACCGAAAGAAAAAGAAACCGGAATCAATACAGGACTTGGCACATTACAGACGGTAACTAATGGTTGGCAAAATGGAGATTTGATTATTGCTGCAGGTCGTCCATCGATGGGTAAAACGGATGCAATGCTCCATTTTGCAAAAATGGCTGGATGGAATGGAGCAATACCAGTTATTTTCTCTCTTGAAATGAAAGACGAGAAGTTAAGGGACAGATTAATTGCTTCTACAGGGAACTACAATCGAAACAAAATGAAAAACTTATATGAAAGGTTAACAGATAAGCAAAAGGAAACATGGATGACCACTTTGGGTAGGGTGTCAGAAACCAACATTGAGATATTTGATAAAAGTGGACAAACACTTTCTGAAATACGAATGAAGGTACGGAAAGTGAAAAATCAAAATCCAAGAAAGCAGCTTATCGTACTCATTGACTATTTAACCTTAATTAAACCAACTGATGATCATCGCGGAAATATGCACTTAGCGGTATCGGATATATCCAAAGGTTTAAAAGCAATAGCAAAAGATTTTGATTGCCCAGTAATTTGTTTAGCCCAGTTGAGTAGAAGCGTTGAACAGCGTAAGGACAAACGTCCGATGTTATCAGATTTAAGGGAATCCGGAAGTATCGAAGAAGATGCGGATGTAGTTGTATTTTTCTATCGTGATGCCTATTACACCAAAAAAGCCGATGACGATTCAATGGAAATGATTATTGCCAAAAATCGTGAAGGTGAAGTCGGAACAATTTATGCAAAATACAACAAATATACAGGTGCTATCAGTGACATTTAATGAACTACTTTTAGATGCTATCAAATTCGATGAAGAGAATTTGGCTTATTCAGTTTATTGGCTCATTAAAAATGGTGTTGTGAAAGGTACTGAACACTCTCAAGGAATCAATTGGGATTTAGTAAACCACGATGAAGTGGAAGGTATGAGAAAACGCAATGAACTAAATATAAATCCTATCAAACTATTTTCAGTTCCTTTAGGAAACAACAAACATATGTTGATATTTGCTCAAACAGAAGAATCGGCAAGAGGGCATTATTTGAATGAAATAGGACAATTACCAACTAAGATATTCAACATTTCCAGTGATATGGATAAGAGTTTTTGGTTCGAAGAAAAACAAAAATATCAATCGTTACGCGAGTTGAGGGGTGAAACTTTAATGTTCCCAGCTACAGCAATGATTTTCGAGAAAGGATGATTGCTTAATGTCGGAAAACTTAATTCCTGAAGAAGAACTAAGCAACGCATACAATGAAGCACTAGAAATCAAAGTTAAAAAATTAGAAAAAGCACTGCAAGAAATTGAAATTATCACAAGAAACATGACCGAGTTTAACAACGCTTACGAAAGAATTCACAGTATTGCGAGTAAGGGACTGGAGGTAACTAAATGATGGATAAACAAAAAGCTGTAGATTTAATCAATACAATGCCAATTATATTTTACGATACAGACTATATCGATGACGAATTTATTCTTTACACTGCCACAGTAGAAGATAACGAAATGAATCGTAACATTATAAAATCACTAGGATATACAGATGAAGAAATCGACAGATTGCAAAGTCATCGTAAACGTGAAATAGAATTAACCCATTTTGTATGGAATTATGCAGATTGGTATGACGGCTATAAATTTATTATTCGGGAGGATTTGAAATGACTGAAAAAGTGAGAGTGTTAAGAGAAGTTAAACGAGCATTAGACACACTTCCAAAGGTAAAAATTGATGAAGATTTAAAAGAAATGATTGAACTTCATGCGGAGGGTTTTGAAACGGAAGGGATTAAAATTTTAAATAACATGACATTAATAACTTTCATTCGTTGTTTAATAGATGGCTATGAGGAAGATTCGCCGGAAAAAGAAATTGAAGATTTATATGAAACTCATTATAAAACGAAGCTCATGGATAATATATCAGATGAAGGTAAAAATGTATCACGTGGCATTTGTTATGCAATCGAAACTATGAACGAAATATTCGATTTAAAACTTAACTTGAATGGAGCGACAGAAATTGATTAATAGAGTAGTTTTAGTCGGCAGACTTACAAAGGATCCGGAGCTCCGTTATACACCTTCTGGAGTTCCGATGACAAGATTCACGGTTGCAGTTAATCGCACATTTAAACAAGAAGGCCAACCTGAAGCAGACTTCATCAGTTGTATTGCATGGAGAAAACAAGCTGAAAATCTAGCAAACTTCATGAAAAAAGGTAGTTTGGTTGGTGTTGAAGGTCGAATTCAAACAGGTAGCTTTGAGGGACAAGATGGTAAACGAGTTTATACAACGGATGTTGTAGCCGATTCGATTCAATTCTTAGAGCCTAGAAGTCAACAAAGTGGGCAAAGCAGCACTCAAAACTATCAATCTACTAATAATCAACAAAATCCACAAAGTAATTCACAGTTTAGTAGCCAAAACTACACAAGAGTAAATGAAGATCCATTTGCAAGTAGTAAAGGGCCAATAGAAGTTTCAGAATCAGATTTGCCATTCTAGGAGTTGAGTGAATGACTAACAAATACAAAAACAAAAAAGTAACAGTTGATGGAATAGAGTTTGACAGCAAAATGGAGTCAGATTATTACCTATATCTCAAACAACTTGAAAAACAAGGGATTGTTAGCGAGTTTTTAATGCAAAAAGAGTATGTATTGCTCGAAGGTTATGTGAAAAGCAATAAAAAGATTCGTCCAATTAAATACAAAGCAGACTTTGAAGTTCATTATGCAGATGGTCACATTGAAGTTGTAGATGTTAAAGGATTCTTAACTGCTGACTTCAAGCTTAAAAAGAAATTATTCGAATATCGATTCCCATTCAACCTTAAATTGGTGAAGTTCTCAAGAATCGATGGTGGCTGGATAGAACTAGAAGATTACGAAAAAGCCGTTAAAGAACGTAAAAAACAAAAATTAGCTAAGTAAGGGGAAATCCAAAATGACAAACATTCAACTAAACGTATTATTCAAGAAAATGCAGAAGGACGACAAAAAAGAAGTCTTAATGTTCCATGTACAAAGTGACGAACTTCCACATGCAGATGAACTTTTAAAGTTACCTGGATCAATTACAGTCCTAGAAATCGTTGATGGAGACGTTGAAAAAGTAGCTGCCGAGTTTGCAAATATTCAACGAGACAATAAAAAGACCGTTCTAAAATTTAATGTTAATGCAGATAGCAAAGGAAAAATTGATAAATTTTATCCTTACGCAGGTAGAAATATTGATCTAATCATTCAACCATCCCAAATGACGATTGAAGAGTTTTATGAGAAATCAGATGAAACTGAAGACGAAAAAGAAGGAGCAGCAGAGGGTCAAATGTCTTTGGAAGAAGTAAGTCAATAACAACTAAATAGAGGGCTCTAGTTTAGGGCTCTCTTTTCTTATACGAAAATTATCAAAACGAGGTGTTTTCTAATGAGACAACCAAAATTCAGAGGTTTTAGTCCAGAAACAAACGAATGGGTATATGGGTATGGGTGGCATGAAACAGATTATACAGATGATTTTCTTAGAAGCATAAATCAGTCGAGACAAGATGCAGTTTTATTTACTAAAACATTCCCGATAACTTGTGATATTGAGTCTATGGGAGAATACACAGGCCTAAAAGACCGTAATGGAAAAGAGATTTATGAAGGGGATATATTGCTATTCAACAACTCTATCAATGACAGAAAATGGAAATGTGTCGTTGAATATCGAGAAGGAAGTTTTGTATGCGTATATCAGAATGATAAGGTTTACAATCATTTTGATTCTTGGAATGTACCAAAAGTAACATGGGAAGTTATCGGCAACATCTACGAACATCCACATTTATTAGGTGGTGATTCCTAATGACCGTCAAATCAAAATGGCAAAATCGTAAAACGATTGTTGGTCGAAACAAAACTGAATTAGATAAATTCGTAAAGCAACATGAAGCAAGAGGATGGCGAAAGGTCGGGAAGGGTGCTGAAATCCATGATGCTTATAGGAGTGAATATATCCAGGTGATGGAGTTCGGACGGTTGGTGAATGCGAATTGAAAATACCATGGCATAAACGTATTTACGCATTGTATAAAGGTGATCAATTCATTTCAGAAGGAACAATTCGTGAGATTCATAGAGAAACTGGAAAGTCGATTGAATTCTTAAAATACATGACTTATCCAGTTTATGAAAAGCGGTGTGGGAATGGTCCGAATCGTTTGAGAATGATTTTACTTGATGAATGAGAGGTGAATTTTGATGAAAGAAGCATTAAATAAAATCCTCGAAATACGGAAACGATGTAAGAAACAGAAAACAATCAGCACACATCTAATTGTGGATGGCTTATTGATTGCAGAGAAAGCACTACATTCAGCAAATAAGAAATATAACGACTTGAATAAAAGGGCTCAAAAGGCAGAAACGGAAGTTAGACGGTTGAAAGCTAGGTTGAGAGATTTGGAGGAATGAAAATGAAAGTTAATTTACTAGCACATACACAATTAGCAGAAGATAAATTTTTGTACGATGAAACCGGAAATTTAGATTGGTCATCCGTTGGTGAACATTTCGATGTAACAGACGGACAACAAATAGCTTTGACTGCAATTCGAACTTGTTATAGTCATAAGAATCCTTCTGGAATTGTGGAAGATGAATGCGAGAAGTATTTTGGTGACAAGGGTAAAGAAGCAAAACGACTTTTCAATCACATCGTTAAAAGTGGTCATACATCTACACTTGAACATTTAAATTTCACATTTGCAATAGAAGGAGTATCACGATCATTACTCGCTCAACTAACTAGACACAGACATATGAGTTTTTCGGTACAGTCTCAACGATATGTGAAGTTTAGTAGTGATAGTCGTAGCGAGGGGTTTGATTATGTTGTACCGGAAAAAGTAGAAGAAACAAGAAATACTGAACTTTATTTAGAACGTACAGCATTAGATGTTTATCTTGAAGCGATGGACTATATCCAAGGTGCGTACGATGCATTAATCAAAAGAGGCATTCCACAAGAAGATGCTCGAGCAGTTTTACCAAATGCAGCAGCTTGTAATCTTGTATTAACTGCAAATCTACGAACATTATTGGATTTCTATAGTAAACGGAAACCAGGTGCAGGGGCACAACACGAAATTACGGTATTAGCAGAAGAATTAAAGGCGCGTGTTATTGAAGTGGAGCCATGGACGGAGGAGTTTTTTGAATGACAATCGATGAACATATTATCGCAAATGATGTATTGAGAGAGGTTAGTGAATTATTACCAACTCCTTTCTTGAAAGAACATTTAGTTAATCAAACGACAAAAGGGCTAGCTAAATATGGCACTACTGTGAATGTGGACGACTACGATGTATTTGGATGGATTGACCATAATATTCAAGAGTTAATTGATTCGACAGTTTATTATAAAGCAACGATAAAGAAAATCGAAAAACAATATGGTTTCGAAGGAGTTCATGCTCGAATAATAAGAATCTTAGAAAGAGAGATTCGAGAAAATATAAAAAAATTAGAGTCGCTTGAATTATTTAGAAATCATTATATGGAGGAATCAAAATGAAAGATTTAAATAAATTAACTCACCTAATTAGCGAATGGGCAAAAGAAAGAAAATTAGACGAAGCGCAACCAGAAAAGCAAATGTTGAAATTGATCGAGGAAGTAGGAGAACTCGCTCAAGGATTAGCAAAAGCGAATCTTGACCAGGTAATTGATTCAATCGGAGATGTTTATGTAGTACTTACAATCCTAGCGATGCAAATGGATTTAGATATTAAAGATTGTATCGAACAAGCCTATGAAGAAATCAAAAATCGAAAAGGGAAAACGGTAAATGGGGTATTTATTAAAGAAGAGGATTTACAACAACAATAAGACATCGTATTACCGTTAAAATAAATGAATACAGAGGTTTTAACTACTAGAATGATATTTTGTTCATTCAAAACTTAAAACCTCTTAAAACGAACGTTAGATACCTTAAAATTGAAGGTGATAAAATGTACGAATGGTTGAAAAACTATCAAAAACTCGAAGATGAAATTGCAGACTTGGAATTCAATATCGAGCGAAATAAAAAAGAATTACAACGTTGGGTATCGGGTGATTTAGCAAAGGTTAAGTTGACAGCAGAAAGCCATGGGGCACAACTAGAAGAAATCATTGAAGCAGCTGAACGTGAATTAGCACATAAGATGAACGATTTAGAAGATATGAAGAAATTGATCAATACATTCAGAGGACTGGATAACAAGATTCTTTATATGAAGCATGTGGAAGGTAAAACACTAATTTCAATAGCTGATGAATTAGGCAAAAGTCCGAATTACATTTACAACCGTCATGCTCAAATTATGAAGATGATTGATTATGCTCATAGTGTTAATGGGTAAGAAAGTAGGTGTAAGTATGAAATTAAAGCAACTTATAAAAGACCTAGAAAAATTAAAAGATGAATATAACGATTTGAAACTACTCATTGAAGATAGAGTTAGAGACAACGAAATCGATGAAGCAAAAGAAGATTTTGAAAGATTGCTAAGTTTAAGAAGTTCGATAATTGAAATGGAAGAGTCAGAAATCACTTTCTTAACTTAATATAATGTTAAGTTGTAATTAAATTATAGAAACCATTGAAAAAACCATTTATAGTGAGAGTATAGTAATCCGTCAATATGCAAAACGGATAGGATGAATTAGATATTTATGAATAAAAATAAATCAGAAACAGAAGTACAAATTTTAAATCAAATAGATTTCGTGCAACGTTTTATTGGTAGACGAGACATGATGAAAATTTTAGTTCGCGAACAAGTGGAGCCAGGAGTTTATATTCCTATTGTTTGTAATGAAGAACTACAAGAGAAAATTGAGGAAGTTGCAAGACGAGCGGTTATTAATGAATTAGAAAATTACCAACAAGAACTGTTTCGGAAATGGAACAGAATGAGTATTAAATAATCTAATAAGTCATGGCTCGATTGAGCTGTGGCTTTTTCTTTCAATCAAAGTTACACTTTAACTAATTGTAGATGAAAGAGGTGCGTTATGTTTTACGAACTATTTTGGGAAGGGTACAATACATTCGTTAACAAGTTCTGCAACACATTTGAAAAAACAGTAGAAATTGCTAAACAATACACCAAAGATGAAAATTTTTTATATACGCACGATTTAACTAATGGTTGCATAATAAACAAATACGAACTCGATGTAGAAACTGGTATGTATAATATCACTGAACAATACGAATATGATGCAGATACTGATGAATTGAATAAAATGAAAATTTAAGTCACTCAATTAGCGAGTGGCTTTTTATTATGCACAAAAATAGGAGAGTGAGGGCATGAAACCAATTGATTACATTAAAGAATTCTTCGCATTAATCGGAATGATTATCTCAATTCCTATAATTATTTTACTTTCACCATTAATTGTATTTTATTTCATATTCGAATTATCACGATTCGGGAGAGGATGAGGTGAATGCGAATTGAACACATCTTAGATAGTGATGCAAAGGCGAAATTAGGTGTTTTAAGTCAAGGTAAGGGGAAAGTTCATCCAGAGAAGAAAAACGTTTCTAGGGCTAAATACGAACGTTTAAGCGAACAAGATATTAAAGAGTTGATGGGTGTAAACAGACAAACTTATAGACGTGTGAATGGAAAGATAAGGAGGAAATGAATTGATTAAACGAGTAACTGGTTTTGTATTGTTTCCTCAATCATTTATGCTCGGCTTTAGTTGGGGTGAGGGAACTAATCTTGAATTGTTCTTGGGTGTTGTTGCTTTGAGTATTGAATTCAAATAATGATTGTGGAGGGATAATGATGGAGTTTGAAGTACGATGCACTTTATGTAATCGATTGGCTAATGTAGATGAAGAAAAATCTAATGAAAATTGGAAAGTGTACAAAAACAAATGTGACAAATGTGGAAGTCCAACTACTATGAAAATTAAAGATGATGAACTACCAACACAACCAGAGGTAAGTGAGTAATGAATTTCTACAAATCAAAACCATGGAAACGTAAACGCATTACCGTACTCAAGCGTGATGAATACCAATGTCGAGAGTGCAAGCGTTACGGTAAGAATCGTGAAGCCACAACAGTACACCATTGCAATCCATTAGAAACACATCCGAAGTACAGACTTGAATCTTGGAATCTAGTATCTTTATGTGCTAAGTGCCATGATGCAATGCATGACCGTTCAAATGACGTTCTCACGGCTTTAGGAGAGTATTGGCGGGAAAAGGTAACACCGCCAAAATAATTATTGACGGTGTTTTTTCATTTCTTCTATCTTATCTTTTATAGCTTGTTCAACGATTCTAGCTTGAGGAATCATTGTTTGTTCTGATAATGATTTGAGTTCTTCAATTAACGTTTCATCTAAAGTGAAAGTAACTCTTTTCTTTGTCATTAATAATCAACTCCTTTACACGATAATACAATAAAAGTATTGCACTTACAATACAATATGATACAATATATATGGTTAAGTATTGCATTGGTGGTGGTTGAAATGAATGAAAGAGAAAAAGATTTTGCAGAACGATTTAACAACAATGTTGAAGGATTTGAGTATTCAAGAGGGTATTGTCATTCTGATAAATCTATGTGGGTTAAGTGTAAGGTTTGTGGAAATGAAGAAGAACGTACTGGAGGTTTTTTACGAAAGGTTATTCGTAAAGAAAGGAATCTAGTATGCAAGCAATGTGAAAGAAAAAATAAAGAATATGATGTCAATGTTGCACAGTTAAGAGAATCTATACTTGAGCATGCAGTTAAGCCAACATCATGTTTGAAGCAAGTGAAAGTATTTCGGTGTAAACAATGCGATAAGTATTTTATTACAAATAAACGAAATCCTCGTTATTGTTCAGATAAATGTTTGAATCGTAATAAGAATAAACGAAAAGAAGTAAAGAAAAGAATTAGAAGTGAACAAATGAAAATGAATGGAAGTTTTGATTCAACTATTTCATTAGAGAAACTTTATCGTAAAGCGAATGGAAAATGTTATATATGTAATTGTCAATGTGATTATAACGATTACAAAGTAGATGGTGATTCTTTTATTGTAGGTGAAACATATCCGACTATTGAACATGTAATACCATTAAGTAAAGGTGGTTCTCATTCGTGGGATAATGTAAAACTTGCATGTTGGAAATGTAATACTTTGAAAGGTGATAAAGAAGTTGCTTGTGGGATATAATTAACCCCCCTGGCAACCTCTTTTTTTACATTTTTAAAAGAGGACCGAGGAGGAGGACTTTTTCCCTCCGCGGAGTTAATTTTCACAAAACTTTTTTTGAGAGGAGGAACGACTTTGGCGAAAAAGGCTACAACAAAAGAAACAATAGCAAAAAACACAATTCGAGACATGAAGAATTTGGGTACTTATAAACCTGAATATGACCCTTTAATTGATGTTTATGCGGATATTTTTTCTCAATATTTGCGAGCTAATAAAGAGTTTGAAGAAAGTGGGTATCGGTATGAAACTGAAACTGCTGCAGGAGGTACTAAGAAGTCTGCTATTGTTGCCACCTTAGAAAATCTTAGAAAAGATTTGTTAGCTTATTCAGATAGATTGTGTCTGAATCCTAAATCGTTAAAAAATAATGATGACGATGGTAATGACAATAAGCCACCTAAAGAAAATAAATTGTCACCATTAGATCAGTTCCTCTCAAGTCAGATGTGATGTAGATGGATTTATCGCACATTACTTCTGATAATTTTAAGGTGGCGTATGAATATGCTCTCTCAATTGTGGAAGGCAGGAAGATTGCTTGTGTTGAAAATCGACTTGCTGCAAAGAGATTTTTAAATGATTTAGAGAGAACGGATTTAGACTTTAAGCAAGAACAGTTTGATTTTGTAATCGGACTTATTGAAAACACAGTTGCACATCAACAAGGAGAAGATTTAAAAGGAAATCCATTAAAAGGAACACCTTTATTACTGCAACCTTGGCAAAAATTTGTGATTGTGAATCTATTAGGCTTTTTCAATAAAGATAGTAACGTCAGAAGATTCCATGAGTCATTATTAATGATTCCTCGTAAGAATGGTAAAACTGCCTTTGCTTCAGCATTAGGTTGGGCTTTGTCCATTTTGGAACGTAAGTCGGGTTCAAAGTTATATATCCTTGCTAATAGTTTAAAACAAACAATGGAATCATTCGGATTCTTAAAATACAATGTTGAGCGTTTAAATGATAAGACAATTCGAATAAGAGATAACAACCAGGAGCATTCAATCTCTAAAAATTTTAGTGATGAAGGCTCTATTTTTATTCAAGCATTAGCAAATGACCCCAAACGTCTGGACTCGTTAAATAGTAACCTTTTAATATTGGATGAGGTTCATACATGGCAATCAGCAAAGCAATACATTTTAATGAAAAATTCACAAAAGGCATATCGAAATAAATTACTGATTGCTATTTCGACAGCCGGTGATTTGCCAAATGGTTTCTTAGCCATGCGGTTAGAGTATTGTAAGAAAGTGTTGAATGAATCAGTTGTGGATGACGAATACTTCATCTTCATCTGCAAAGCGGACCAAGACGAAAAAGGAAATGTTGTTGATTATACTGATCCGAAAATTTTAGAGATGGCCAATCCTTCTTGTGGAGTATCAGTAGAAATTGAAGATTTAATTCGTGATGCAGAATTAGCGATGAATGACCCTCAAACAAGAGGAGAGTTTTTTAATAAAACATTAAATATTTTCACTTCATCATTACTGGCTTACTTTGATATTAATGAATTTAAATATTCAGATAAGCTATACAATTGGAGTTTAGAGGAGTTAGCAAAGTTACCAATCCATTGGTATGGTGGAGCTGACTTATCGAAATTACATGATTTAACTGCTGCCGCTTTATATGGTCGTTACAATTATCAAGGGAAAGAAATCGATATTGTTATCACTCATGCATTCTTCCCAATAGTGGCGGCACATGCAAAAGCAGAAGAAGATGGCATTCCGTTATTTGGTTGGCAAGATGATGGTGTCCTTACAATGAGTAATACACCAACAGTCCATTATGATGACATCATTAATTGGTTTAAGAAGATGAAACAAATGGGATTCAAAATTAAAAAGGTTGGTTTCGATAAGAAATTTGGTCGAGAGTTTTTCTTGGGAATGAAAAAGGCAGGATTCAAAATTATAGACCAACCACAATATTTCTATAAAAAATCAGAAGGTTTCCGTCGCATTGAAATGAAAGCGAAAAACGGAAACCTTTATTATTTGCACAATCAAGCGTTTGAGTATTGTGTTCAAAATGTACGAGCTATCGAAAAAACAGACGATATGATTCAGTACGAAAAAGTCGATGGAGATGGCGGTACACAACGTATTGACTTATTTGATGCTGCGGTATTTGGTGCAGTTCAAATGCTCGAGGATATGACGAAAGTATCCGAAGCGAAAGGTTGGTTAGCTAACTAGGAAGGGGGTGGAAAAGTGGCGTTTTGGAATCGAAAAAAGAAAACACGGTCAACAACGGGAATACAAGTCGGAATCGGTAGTGTTGATACTGTTGGATATATAAAGCTTTCTGAACATCCTGATGTATTGATGGCCGTTGATAAAATTGCAGATTTAGTTTCGAACATGACCATTCATCTTGTTGAAAACACTGAAAAAGGTGATAAACGTGTTCGCAATCAACTTGCGCGGAAAATTGATATAGAGCCTTGTAAGAATATGACTAGGAAAACATGGCTTTATAAAATCGTTCGAGATCTATTACTAGATGGTGATGGCAACTCCATCCTCCACATCGCTGTGGATAGAGAAACGGGACTCATTAATGATTTAACTCCGTTACAAATGCCTTTGGTTAGTTATAACGATGGCGATACTTTAATGAGTTATACGATTGATTACAACGGTGTAACTTATCATCCTGATGAGGTTGTTCATTTTGTTTTAAATCCGCATCCGTACTATCCATATCGCGGTACAGGTTATCGTGTGGCATTGAAGGATATTGTAAGGAATCTATCTCAAGCAAATAAGACTAAGAATAACTTTATGTCAGGAAAATATATGCCGTCATTAATTCTTGCGGTTGATGCAATGACTGAAGAAATGGCAAGTAAAGAAGGTAGAGAAAACATCTTAGCGAAGTATGTTGATGAAACAGAAGGTGGTAAGCCTTGGGTAATACCTGCTGATTTAATCAATGTACATCAAATCAAGCCATTATCCTTAAAGGACATTGCAATCATAGAGGGTATGGAAATTGATAAGAAAACTGTTGCTGGTCTCATTGGAGTACCGGCTTTTTTCTTGGGCGTAGGAGAGTTTAAGAAGGAAGAGTATAACAACTTTATCAACACTCGTATCATGTCTATTGCCCAACGTATTGCACAAACATTAACACGTGACTTGCTTTATGATCCTGGTTGGTATTTCCGTCTGAATCCTAGAAGCTTATTCTCTTATGATTTAACGGAAATGGTTACTGCCGGAACAGCGATGGTTGACCGAAATGCGATGCGAAGAAATGAATTGCGTAATTGGGTTTGGCTAGATCCAGATGAAGAAATGGAGGAATTAATCATCTTAGAGAATTACATTCCTTCCACAATGCTAGGTCAACAAAATAAATTGAAAGGTGGTGAGACAGATGAATAAACGTCATATTCAGTTTAGTTCTGAATTGCAGACGAGAGCTTCTGAAAATGAAGGTGAAGCGATTATTGAAGGCTATTTTGTAGTTTACAATGCAGAGACAGAATTGTGGCCGGGAGCCTATGAAGAAGTTGCCCCAGGAGCATTTGAAGAAAGTTTACGCTCAAAAGACATCTTATGTTTAGACAATCACGATAGTCGAGTTGTTCTTGCTTCAATGGGAAGTAATACTCTTGAACTTAAATCTGACAATAAAGGATTGTGGGGAAGGGCGGTAATTGATTTAGAGGACCCTAATGCAAAATCAGCATACAGAAAAGTTCAAACAGGTAAAGTACGCGGGTGTTCTTTTGGTTTCTATCCTACTCGTGAAGAAACTATTGACCGTGGGGATGGCACAGTTAAATGGCGTATTTTAGAAGCCGAATTGTTAGAAGTCTCAATCACTGCATTTCCAGCCTATCCTCAAACGGATATTGCAGCACGTCAAAAAGATGTAGAAGCAATAAAAAAACAAAAACTTGAGCAACGTAAAGCTCAACTAAAGGAGAAGATGAAACGTGGGTAATCCAGTATTAATCGGAGCAAAGTTAAATTTAAAACGAAGTTCATTAAAAACTGTAGAGGAAAAATTACGTTCGTTATTTGCCAAACGTGATGAACTATCTGCATCCATTGATGGTGTGGAAAATGAGGAAGATTTAGCTGCAATTGAAAATGAAGTAAACGAAAATGACAAAGCAATTGAAGAAACAGAGGAAGAAAAATCTACACTCGAAAAAGAAATTGAAGAGTTAGAAGCAGATCTTGAACGTTCAAATCAAAAGAAACCAAAAAGTCGCTCAAAAGAGCCAGGAGGTAAAGGAAATATGAATCCAGAAGAATTAAAAGAATTACGTTCAGCTATTAACGCATATGTTCGCTCAAAAGGAACAGAAGTGCGTGCGGTTGACGGTTTTAAGTTAGTCGATGGTGGCGCATTAGTACCAGAAGAATTATTAACACCTGAAAAAGCAGTAGAAGATACTGTCGATTTATTACAGTATGTTAAACACGTTCCTGTAAAGAGTGCATCTGGTAAATATCCAGTAATCAAAAAATCTGGTTCTAAAATGAACACTGTGGCTGAATTAGAAGCTAACCCAGAATTAGCAAAACCAACATTATCAAATGTGTTATTTGAGATTGAAACTTACCGCGGTTATATTCCGGTATCTCAAGAAGTTATCGATGATGCAGACTATGACATCGTTGGTTTAATCGATGAAGAAATTCGAGATCAAGAATTAAATACTCGTAACTTTGCTATCTCAACAGTATTAAAAACAGCTACTGCAAAAACTGTCGCGAACCTAGATGATATTATCACTCTTCTAAACACAGGTTTCAAAACAGCTTATCAAGTAAAACTCTATGTATCTCAATCACTATTTAACGAACTAGATTTAATGAAAGATGGTAATGGTCGCTACTTACTACAAGACGATATCACAGTTGCTTCTGGTAAACGTCTGAAAGGTAAAGAAATCGTAGTACTTGACGACGATATGATCGGTGCAGCTGCAGGAGATAAAGTCGCATTCATCGGTGACGCGAAAGCATTCTGTAAATTCTTCGACCGCAAACAAGTATCAGTAAAATGGGTTGATAACAACATTTACGGTCAATTATTAGCTGGGTTTATCCGATTTGACGTTGAAGTGGCTGATACAGAAGCTGGTTACTATGTAACTTACACACCAGAAGTTGAAGGTGCATAAGAAAGGGTGATAACCGATGAAGTATAAGGTTATTAAACAATTTAAAGATTTACAGGATAATGATCACATTTACGAAGTAGGTCACAAATATCCTCGTAAAGGTCGTGCGAATAAAGAACGTGTTGAGGAATTAATGTCTAGTAACAATAAAATAGGAGAGCCATTAATTGTAGAAGTAGGTGATAAATAATGAGCGAAGAAACACTCGCGACTTGTTTATCACTTTTTAAATTGGATTTGGGTATTACGCATAATTTGCGTGATACCTTGTTTACCAATTTAATCAAGAACTCAGAAATGGAATTAACTAAAATGGGCGTTGGTTTTTCATCCACTTCTACAACTGTGGAGGACATGCAACTGATTGTTGATTATGCAGCATGGTTATATCGTAAACGACAGGAAGATATAGGTTTGTCACGCAACTTAAGATTTCGGATTAATAATCGTGTGATTCAAAAGGCAGGTGCTTCCACAGATGCCGAGCCTTAAACAATCAATAGGAAATAATCAGCACATATCTTTAGACGATGTGTGCTTTTTAATTTCCACAACAATTATTTATGATGATTTGATGCAACCGATTGAAACGGAACTCCCAGAACTTGTTTATTGTAGCCCGTTGAACATTGGACAACAAGAATTCAGTGTAACTATGGCAAATGGATTGAAAGCAGAAAAAGTATTTGTAATTGATTATGACGAATACGATGGCGAAACCAAGCTAGAATACAACCGAATTAAATACAACATTTACCGTACATTCGTTAGAAACGATGGCTACATAGAACTTTACTGCGAGGTGCGTGTCGGTGGCAATTAAGATTGATGATCTTGTAAAGGAAATTAATAAAACACTTTCTGAATATGCAAATGGCGTAGGTGAAGAAGTGGAGAAGGTAGCAGAAACAGTTGCCAAAGAAGGCGTAAAAAAACTTAGGCTACGAAGTCCAAAAGATACTGGAGAATATGCAAAAAGCTGGAGAGCAACTAAAGTCAAAAAAGCATGGGTTGTAAATAACAAGATTTATCAATTAACACACCTACTAGAAAAAGGCTATGCCAAAGTTAATGGCGGACGTGTACCAGGTCAACCCCATATCGCACCAGTTGAAAAGGAAATGATTAATGAGTTTGTGAAAGGTGTAGAGGAGGCGATTAAGGGATGACACTACCCGAATTAGTACAATTATTAAAAGCTATTAAAAGAGTTGTAAATGGTGTGGAGGAACCAATCCCAATCGCTTACTCACATTTTATCCCAACTGTTGAAAATCCGATGCCTTCGCCACCGTTTATTTGTTATTTAGTCACTGATTCTAATACTTTTGCAGCAGGTAATAAACCGATTCACGAAAGTGTGAATGTGGATATTGAGTTATATGTAAAAACCAAATCCTTATCTATCGAAAAACAAATTAAAAATCTACTAACTGAAAATGAACTCCCTTGGTCTTACACAGAAGTGTTTGTGGAGAATGAGGGAGTTTTTCAATGCACTTTTTCAATAACATTAATCTAAAAAATGGAGTGTGAAAGTATGTATAACGTATTAAATGATAACAAAATTACTCAAAGCGTATCAAAAGACAAAGTAGTTATCCCTTTCCATTGGAAGCCAATTATGGAACTAGATATTCAATTCTTTGCTGAAAATAAAGTTGAGTTTGGTTTATCCAATGTTCATTATGCACCATACACAATGACAGATGGAGAACCAGTATTTGAGACTCCAATTCCAATTCCAGGGGCAGTAACATTAACAGGAGATCCATTAGGGGAATCAACTTCTTTTTATGCTGATAACATGATTTACTATGTAACTAAAAGCAATCAAGGTTACGATGCAACTTTAAGTATTGCAACTATTCCTCAACAATTTGCAATCGATGCATTAGGAGAAGAATTTGATGAAGTCGATGGAGTAATTAATGAAGTTGCAGATTCACAAGGTAAGCCATTTGCTTTATTATTCCAATTTGAAGGTGATGTAAAAGCAACACGACATGTTCTTTACAACTGTACTGCAAATCGTCCAAGTATTAACGGGAATACAAAGACAGATAGTACAGAAATTACACCGAACGAATTAACATTAACAGCTTCTCCAATTGAAATTGGCGGCAAATTAATGGTTAAAACAAAAACTACATCAACTACAACTGCAGATATTTATAACAATTGGTTTAAAACTGTTTATAAAAAGACTGTGGTAGCGGGGGCGTAATTAATGGAAAAAACAATAGAAATAGATGGTAAACAAGTCACTTTTAAATCAAGTGGGGCAGTACCTAAGCGGTATAAAATGCAATTTCAAAGAGATTTCTTTAATGATTTATTAAGTATGGGTGTAATAAACGTTGATTTTGAAAAAATGTCTGAACAAGAAAAGTTAGAAATTGTTCGAAAAGTCAATTTCGATATGTTTTATGATATCGCTTGGACACTTGCTAAAACTGCAAATCCAGAAATTAAAGATCCATTAACTTGGTTGGATTCCTTCGATTCATTCCCAATCGTGGATATCCTTCCACAAATTAATGATTTACTTTATGCGTCGATTTCAACTAAAAAAAAATAAAAAATGAAGGTACGTCAAGTAATGAATCAATTAATACTGAGACGTACCTTGTTTTATGCCATGAATGCAAATTGGCCCACGAAGATTTAGAAACAATGACTATTGGAATGGTCCTTGATTATATTGATGAATATTTGGATATGAAAAATCCTGATAAGAAGAAAGTTCGAAAGGCTACACAAGAAGATTTCGACAAATTTTAGCACTTACTGTTTTGGTAGGTGCTTTTATTTTGCCTAAAGGTAGGTGAGAAGATGGCAAAAAATATAAAAGGTATCACAATTGAATTAGAAGGAGATTCATCCGGACTTACAAAAGCCCTCAAAAAAGTTGATACTGAAACAAAATCGGTTCAAAACGAATTGAAACAAGTTGATCGCTTACTTAAATTTGACCCTTCAAATGTAGAATTACTAGCCCAAAAACAACAATTGTTAAGTAAAGCTGTAGACAATACTTCTTCCCGTTTAGACGCACTAAAACAAGCACAAACACAAGTAGAACAGCAATTTAAGAACGGTGAAATTGGAGAAGAAGCTTATCGCAAGTTTCAACGAGAAATTATTGCTACTGAAGGTAAATTAAAAGCCTTCAAGTCTCAAGCGGAATCAACAAAAGTTAAAATTGAAGTGAAAGCTGACACAAGCGGTATCGATAAAATGAAAGCCTCCTTAAAGGAAATAGGAACTGCTGCAAAACAGGCAGCTAAAGATACAGCTGATGCATTAAAAAGTGCTGGTGCAGTAGGAACAGCGGGAGTTGGAGCTATAGTATTTGGTTCTGGTGAATTAAATACGGATTTAGCACGATTGAAAACCAATGCTGAAATGGCAGGTCGAGATTTAGGTATTGTGGAAGAATCTTTTAGACGAATTGCAGAAGTTAGCGGTGAGACAGATTCAGCAGTAGAGACAATATCAAATTTATTAGCGAGTGGATTCACAGACGAACAATTATCTAAAGTAATAGACAATGTTAACGGTGCTGCAATTAAATTTAGTGACACGTTAAAAACTGAGGGTATTGCAGATGGTATTCAAGAGACTTTTGCTTCTGGTGCAGCAATTGGTCCTTTTGCTGAATTGTTAGAACGTAGTGGAGTCGATTTAGATAAGTTCAATAAAGGGTTAGAAAAAGCTAAAAAAAAGGGTGAAGGTGCCAATTACATCTTAGAACAAATGTCTAAATTAGGGTTGGCTGAAGTATCAGCAAAGTATCAAGAATTGAATCCTGAAGTAACAGATAATGCAAAAGCCACTTTAGAAATGCAAATGGCACTAGCTGACTTAGCAATAGTTCTTACGCCTTTAATCACTTTAGTTACTGACATGATTACCAAAATTATAGAATGGGCTAATGAAAATCCAGAGTTGATGTCTACCTTAGCAGTAGTTGCAGGTGCAATTGCTGCAGTAACAGCCGCTGTAATGGTATTAGCCCCCATATTCACAGCGTTAGCTTCAATAGCAGGTCTACTAGGTGTAAGTATTGGTGCAATTGCAGCGCCTGTAGCTATAGCGATTGCTGCAATAACAGCACTAATTGCTATAGGGGTACTATTGTGGCAGAACTGGGATACTGTTTCAACTTGGTTAAGTGTTTTGTGGGAAGGTATAAAACTTACAGCAGAAACGGTTTGGAACGCAATTGCTACTTTCTTTACAGGATTGTGGACAACAATAACAACAACTTTAGTAACCGCATGGGAAGGAATAAAAATTTATTTTTCCACACTATGGGCAGCAATAGTAACAACGGCGACAACTATTTGGAATGGAATAAAATCTTACTTATCAGCAGTTTGGACAGGCATTAAAACTACAGTAACAACCGTTTTCAACGCCATCAAAGGTACGATATCGAGTATTTGGAACAGCATTAAAAGTTTCATTACGACAACAGCTGTAAGTATATGGACAACTATTAGCGGTAAATTCCAATCTATCGTTAATTCGGTAGCTGAAAAAATGAATGATGTCTTCTCGAAAATAAAGGAAATTTGGGGTTATGTAACTAGTTTCTTTGATGGAATCGATTTAAGTTCTATCGGTAAAAACATTATTCAAGGGTTAATTAACGGTATCGGTAGCATGAAAGACTTTGTTATCGACATCATTGAAGATACTATTGGCAGTGCTATAGACTTTGCAAAAAGTTTATTAGGCATTCACTCACCATCTAGAGTGTTTTTTGAGATGGGTGAATTTACGAATGAAGGATATATTAACGGTATTGAAGATACAAGCAGAAGATTATATAGCGCAGTAGGTGATGTGTATGGATCATTAGCAAGTAGTGCTCAAAAATCGATTACTGCTGCATCCTCTCCTGTGGAAAGCATACAAAGATTCGTACCGGATTTAAGTGGTATTGCTATGGGTGGAGTAAATATTTCAGGCACTTTCATTATTCGTGAAGAAGCAGATATAAATAAAGTTGCTCAAGAATTATTCCGATTACAACAAAAATCATTAAGGAGATGAGACTAAATGAAACCAGAACATACAGTGTTTTTTGATGGAGTAGATGTTCGTTCATTAGGTCTTATCTTTTTGACCGAACATAGTAATCCGATAATTCCTGGTACTAGAGATAAAACTTCCATAATTGATGGAGTAAACGGTGAGTATGATTATGGTGCGGATTTAGAGCCAATACCATTCGACTTACCGTTTTTTATTGAACAAACGGATCCATTCAGACTTCAGGGTTATGTTCGAATGGTTAAGAAATTATTGTTAGATGGATTTGGTAAACCTCGAACCTTTAAGCTTCAATTCGGCTATGAGAAGGATAAGTACTACAACGTCCGAGTAGTAGGGAGAGTGGATATTGACCGTATTTATTCAAGTGCAGGACATTTCACTTTACCTTTAATGTGTTATGAAGGATATGCTCTTTCAGTAGCCAGAAATGACGAGGTAGTGTGGGGAAGCCAAGATATAACATTTACTGCTGATTACCTATTTGGTAACAATGGTAGCGGTGCTAAAACATTTACATCAAACAGTTCAACAGTTGTCACAGTAACGGGCGATAATTTGCGACCGTTAATTAAATTGAGTGGTTCTGGAACGAATGTAAAGCTATCTTGGGGCGGTAAAACTATGACACTTGGTACTTTTACAAATGCAAATTGGTTAATTGATCTAGAAGATTACACAGTCACTAAAAATGGCAATTTAGGTTTAGACTTAATAAAAGGTGATTGGTTAGATATGTACCTTTCGAATGGAGACAACAACATAAATGTGGAGGGAAGCGGTTTGAACTTAGCGTTTAGCGTTGAGTTTAGGGACCGCTTTTCTTAATTGGCGAGGTGAAGTTACAATGGCAGTAGAACTTATTAAATATACTGATAGTTTACGTGAAGGTACAGATAAAATAAATAAAGCTATTCAACAAGCAAATAATGCAGAAATAAATTCAACAGAAGCTAAAAATAAAGCGGTAGAAGCTTTGGAGCAAGCAAATGACACTCAAACCCAATTAGATACAATTGTCATTAATGGTGATAGTAGTGTGGAAGCAGCACAAGCAAGAGTTAGTACTAATGACACAGGTTCGACAACCACTTTTCCAACTTTAAAACAACGGTTGGACTCAGAACATAATGAGCTTGCTTCGAAAATTATAGAAAGAGAACAAGAAATTAAAGTTATTAACAAAAAAATTGAACGTACAAAATTTCTAGATTTGCAGGAACCACTTTATATCGCTCATAGAGGTGGATCTAATATTTTCCCTGAAAACACATTAGAAGCTTACGAGGGTTGTTTGTCCATGGGGTTAAATATTATAGAATTAGACGTGCAACAATTAGCAGACGGGACACTAGGAGTTATACATGATAGTACAATGCAGCGTACGACCAACAAGTCAGGATACGTTTATAATTTTTCGACAATGGGATTCAAGAATGCAGTTGTTGATATTTTACCAGGGTGGAGTAACGTAAACTGTCCCCTTTTAGAGGATGTGCTAAATCGATTTGGTAACAATGCAATCTACATTATCGAATCGAAAGATACGAAGTCTAGTCAAAAAATAGTAGATACCCTTAAAAAATATCGGTTAGAAGAATATGCCATGGTGACTTCTTTTAGCCTTCCGGATTTAAGAAACATAGAAGGAGAAGGTATCCCAAGATTGCTTGCTACGGAAAGCTTAGATCCTTTTGAAATTGTCAATGCAGGTGTAGAGTATGTCGGTGTTTCTACAACCGTATCAGAAGCATATATCCAAAATTGTATTGGTGCAGGGTTAAAAGTGATTGTTTACACAGTAAACAGAAGATATGAGCGTGACCACTTCTTAAATATAGGTGTATCGGGATTCTTTACTGACGACCCTTTATACGTACAAGGTAAGTCCCCCTCTCTGTCGATGGACCCGTTTGGTGAACAAGTATACAGCCATGGGATGATTCCTACACCTAGAGATGCAAACACTTTATCAGGAGGTCGTAGGGGGGGATTTGTCTTAGCTGATAAGTTCGGTTGGATTGAAACGGATGAAGTAGATTATTTTAACGATTTCACATTACAGGGGTGGGCAGGAGAATTGCCAACAAATTTTTCCTTGACAGCAAAAATGACGTTGTATAAATCGGTACACCCTACTTATTGGGGAGCATTTGTATTTTGTACACAAGACGATATCTATATAGATCACTCAAGTTCAACTTTAAGAGGGGGATATAACCTTCTTCTTAGAGAAAATGGAAATCTTCAATTATATAAAAGAGTTAATGGAATAACGACTTTAATTAAAGAGGTTGCAACTACTACCTTGATTGAAGGACAAACAGCGGCAATTAAAGTAGACGTCTCGAATACAAATATAACTGTTACTAGAACTGACACGGGCCATTCCTTTACTGCTGTAGATAATACATTTAGAAATGGATATTTACATTTAGGAAGAAGGGTATCAGGAATTCTGTTTAATGACATTAATATTTCGTAATTTATTACTATTATCCCCATGAAGTGATAAAATCGTAGTATGAAAAAGTTATTTGTAATTTCAACTATTTTAGTATTGTTGACTGCATGTGGGTCAACTACAACATCTAATAATAAAAGCGATATTATTTTAATTGGACATCGCGGGGCAAGTGGGTATGCACCAGAGCATACGATGGAATCCTTTAGACTTGCAAAAGAAATGGGGGCTGATGTTTTAGAGTTTGATGTGCAAATGACAAAGGATGGGGTTTTGATAGCATTCCATGATACTGAGGTTAGTCGAACAACAAATGGATCTGGAGAAGTAAAGAATATGACTCTTGAGGAAATTAAGAAACTTGATGCTGGGTCATGGTTTAATGAAGCATATCCACAACATTTCAGCGAAGAATATTATGGGGCTAAAATTCCTACAGTAAAGGAAATTTTCGAAGAGTTTGGTAATAGTATCAACTATTCTATCGAAACTAAAGCGCCGCAAAAGTACCCTGGTGTTGAAGAAAAGTTAGTTGATCTATTAAATGAGTACAGTCTTTTGGATAAAAAGGGGCAAGTTTCTTTACATTCTGCTAGCAAAGAAAGCCTCTTGAGAATACACGAATTATCTCCTGATACTGAGCTTGGATTAATTCTCTGGTATACTAAGACTGCAACAATATCAGATGAGGAATTAAGGAATCTTAAAGAATATATAACCTACATTGTTCCTAATTTTGACTATATCTCAGAGGAATATGTTACAAAACTGAAGGGTGCAGGTTACTCTATTCAAGCCTACACAGTGAATCAGAAAAACGATGCTGATAGATTAGCAGACTGGGGCGTAGATGGGGTTATTACGAATTACTTAGACATTTACTAAACGTCACAAAATATGTAGTAACTTGTTAATTTAATAATGTTCAAGATTAAGCACTCTCAATAGGGAGTGTTTTTTATTTATATGCCATTTACTTTTGTAGTTGGCTTTTATTTTTGCTTTGAAAGAGGTGAGACAATGGCGACAAAACGTTATCCAATGGTATACGACTTACAAGGGAAGCTAATAGCAGTACTTAACAAAGCAAGTTCGATTAGTTACGAATTAATTAAAAATCAATTGTGGACGGCATCTTTTACATTACCGTTAAACGATTCAAAACTTAAATATGTTCAGCCGAAATATCATATCGACATTTACGATTATGATCGTAGGATTGGAAGATTTATTGTTAATCCAAAACAAACAGTTAAGAACGAATCTACACGTGAAGTAACCTTTGAGTTAGAACATGTCTGGTCTTTACTACATTCTGATGTTTTATTTGGTTATCATCAATTCACGAATTATCCAACTCGAACAGTATTAGAGGGATTGCTTCAACAACAAGAAGTGATGCATTGGAAACTTGGAAAATGTGACTTTACACGATATTTCCATTATGGATGGGAAAATGAGGATAGCTTACTTAATGCAATTAGAAGTGTTGCTGAACCGTTTGATGTGCCTTACATGTGGACATGGGATGATTCCAGTTATCCTTACACCTTAAATCTTGTTGAGCCCCCCACAACTGTTAAAGATGTGATTAAGTACGCATACAACATGAAAGGAATAGAGGTTTATGAAGATCCAACAAATTTAATTACTCGTATTTATCCGTTGGGCAGTGGTGAAGGCATTAACCAGGTAAATATTAAAAAAGTAAATAATGGTGTACCTTACTTGCAAGATAATGAAGCTGTTAAGAAATATAACATCCACAAGCGAATTTGGGTTGATACACGTTTTGAAGATGCAGCTAGTTTGAAAGCTAGTGCTCAAGCATTGCTAGATAAGTATAAAGAGCCTTTACGTTCCTTTTCTATCTCCGCTAGAGATTATACGGTAGAGGAACGGGAGAAAAAGAAGAAAGCATTCCAAACATATTCAGTTGGAGATGTAATTTTAGTTCATGATTTAGATACGGATATTCACGAAGAACAACGAGTTGAGAAATATTCAAAATCGGATGTTTATGGGGCTCCACAGGATTTACAACTCGAGTTAGGGAATCTGATTCCAGACATTACTACAACAACTACAGATTTAGAAAAGAAACAGCTTGTAAATGAAACATATTCCCAAGGGGCTACAAATATAGATAGTCGAGATTTTCAGGATAATTGTGACGATAATTATCCCGCTGTTATACGATTCCCAATCCCTAATGATGTAGTAAATATAAATGAAATGACACTCACTTTCGAAACTGCAAAATATCGTGCTTATTCAAAAGCGATTGAAGGTGGAGGAGCTACGGTTAAATCTACTGAAGGTGGTGGCGGGACAACTAAATCTACATCAAGCGGTGGAGGTTCAACGCAAACAAGTTCAAGTGGAGGAGGAGTTTCAAAGAGTACAGCAAGTGGAGGGGGTACAACTCAAACTTCGAGTGCTGGTGGTGACCATGACCATGTTATGTTTATGCGTTTAGGTGGTACAGTTACAGGTTCAGAAGAAGCTTATTTATGTGGTGGTGGCATAGTGTCTCTACTTGCTGATAACCCTACATTACGAACTGCATCATCAAGTGGTGATCATACTCATGCTGTAAATATACCTGCCCATACACACAGTTTTGAAACACCAAACCATACACATAATGTTTCAATTCCAGCTCATACTCATGATGTCACATTACCTAATCACACACATGAATTTACATTACCTAATCACACTCACGCCATAAAACATGGAATATACGAGTATGAAACGTTACCTACTTCAGTACAAATAACTGTGGATGGCAATGTTGTTCCTCACACAGCAATTAGTGGAGAAAACATCGATTTAATCCCGTACTTACAAAAAGATTCAGATGGAAGAATTAGTCGTGGCAGATATGCAGAAATCAAAATTAAACCGAATGGATTAGCACGTATTAATGCAACAGTTTCAAGTCGGTTATTTATACAAAGTAGAATTGGAGGGAATTATTAATGTTTAAGTTGAATGTTACTACACATAGTGGAGAGAGCGATATTGTAGAAGTTGATGTTTATGATCCAAATGAATTGAATACACAACGTAATGATGAAAGTATCCAAGCAATTTTAATTGGCCCAAACAGTTATTCACGTATCGATTTAAAAAACGTAAAGTTAATTGAAGAAGTAGCAAGTGAAGAACCAATAGAAGAAATTAATCAGTAAACCTTCCACAGTGAAAAAGTGGAGGGTTTTTATTATGAATTTGGTAGGTGGAACAATGGAAGAAAATCAAAATTTAATGTTGAACATTTTCGAACGACTTGGTGGTATCGATGCGAAATTAGATAGTATCAATCAAGTGCGTGACACAGCACATCGAGCAGAGGAAAAGGCAGATAATGCTCAAGATACTGCAGATAAAGCATTAGAAAGTACAAAAAGTGCACATCATCGACTTAATAAGATTGACAAAGTTATTTGGTGGGTTTCCACTACCATTATCGGTGCTGTAATACTAGCTTTAATTGGCTTAGTTATCAAATTAAATTAGGAGGAAAGTAAAATGACGTCAGACAAATTAAAACAATATATCGCTTTATTCGGAGGGTTGCTTTCAGCAATCCTTTTATTTTTGCAATCACTAGGTATCGATCTAACTTGGTTTACAGATGACACAATTAACGCATTTGTTGAAGTTTTATTGAATGCCGTTCCATTTATTTTAGTGATATATGGTGTTTATAAAAACACTTACATCGTAACTAAAAAAGCGAAAGAACAAGAAAAAGCGCTAAAAGAAGAGGGGCTGAAATAATGGTTGTTAATACAATCCAAAAAAGATTAACTCCTTTCAATTGTTGGAAAGGTGGAAATAAGAAGAAGTATATAGTTATCCACGATGTTGGTGTTAAGGGTCAAACGGCGGAAGCTAATGCTAAATACTTTAATAATGCTTATCGTGGTGCAAGTGCCCATTACTTCATTGATCGTACAAGCATTTGGCAAGTGGTAGAAGATGATGATATCGCTTGGCATGTTGGTGATGGTAAAGGAACCTACGGTATTACAAACTCAAATTCAATTGGTCTTGAATTGATTGTAGAGAAAGATGGCACTATACATCCCCAAACAAAAGAAAATGCTAAATGGTTAGTAGTATTACTTCAAAATAAATACAACATTCCAAATAAAAAAATCGTTCGTCATTTCGACGCTTCTGGTAAAAACTGTCCTCAATTTATGAACAGAGATAAGAAGTGGACGGAATGGTTTGAGTTTTATAAGTATCTAACAGTTGAAGGTGAAACTATCGGCAGCGGAACAATTGTTTCCGAGAATGAATTAGTTGACGATGTAAAGGTTACTAATCCAATTAAACCTTCCAAACCGGTTCAATCTGCTAAGCCTTCCACAACTTCTAAGAAAGAGAAATTAGTGGTAGATGGTGATTGGGGTCCGAAAACAACACGAGAATTACAGATCTTATTTGGTACAACAGTAGATAATGTAATTAGTGGACAACCTAAAAATGCTAATACAATAAATATTCCATCAGTTGAATTTGGTGAAGGGGGTAGTGAATTAATTCGCGCTATGCAAGAATTTTTTGGTACACCTGTAGATGGAAAAATTACATCTCCATCAATGCTTATTAAAGCTTTGCAAATACACTTCGGAACTCCCCAGGATAGTAGAGTAAGTAAGCCATCATTAGTGGTTAAAGCTATGCAAAAGGCTATTAATGACGGTACTTTCTTTAAAAAGTAAGGTTAAGACCAGAGTTCACTTAGTTGTGAGCCTGGTCTTTTTTACTTTAGTTGTATAATTCAATTTAAAAAAGAAAAAGCCACTGAATGAGCGGCTTTGATTGTCAATATACAATTAAAGATATTTAATAATCGCAGTAGCAACAGAAACAATAGTAATTATTGTCCCTATTGTCCATCTGATTTGAGTGTTTTTAGCTTTTTCGATTTTAAGACTTACATCTGAATTTGTAGGCAAGTCGTTTTCTTTGATAATCTTTGTTATACTATTTTCTACTTCATGTTTTGAAGGAATGTTTTTCCCATCGATAATACTTGAAATAATATATTTCATTTCATCCTTAGAAGGCATTGAATCGATTTTTTTAGTTCTCTCTTCAAGAAGAGCAACCTTTTTATCAATCTCATTTACCTTTTTAATTAATTCTTCCATATTACCATCCCCTTCTATAAGGATATCACTAGAGATTTCTGTATTCAACGTAAGAATGTCCTGAAGTTTTTTAATATCTTGTTGAAGTTTTTTAATTTCAATATTTAACTGAATAGTTGAGGGTTTAGAAATACTACTCGTATTTTTACTGTTATCAGTAACTAATCTAAGATGCGCTTTTTGTCTAATACCCGTTATTCCATCAATTGAATCAACTCGTCCATTAATATTATTCATTGACATCTAAAGTTTCCTCTATACTAATAGTATTTTCCACATATTCTAAAAATACCTTCATTTGTTCTATGTTCTCTAAAAGAATATCTTTATATTGTAAAGGGTCAACAGCTTTGTTCATAAATAATAGACTAAAGTATCTTAATGCCTCAGTTAACATATTAGAGAAATCTTTAACATTTTGTTTCAGCAGAAATTGTTCGCTATCATTTCGTGTAATGTATGTACTAAGCATTTCATTATCCATACTATGAGTAAATGAAATTTGATAAAAACCTAGTGGGTTAATATTAAATTGTTTAGCTCTTAAAAATTGTTCAGAGTAATTATACATAAGAAATTTTAAAAAAGTACCGTGAGAGTCATTGATTGCAAATCCATCGAATTGTTCATCAAGTAATCCACCAAGTGCAAACCAGAATAAAAATTTAGAAGCATTTTCACCCATAATATCTGGCAAGTATTCATCGCGTAAATTATAATAACTCTGGGGCCATGCTTTGCTGTTTATACAATTATCTATAGTGTTAATAACTAGCTGTTTATTAAAATCGCTTTCTATAAAACTACTAAATTCACTATAGCATTCAACTACTTCATCATACGATAAATTTCTTTCCATAATTTCACTCCTTTTTTACATTTTATTGATAAATATGTCAGAAATCTATAATAAAAAACCGATGGTTTTGTTAGTTATTTGATTGGTATGTTAGAATTTATTAACTATATAAGATTATAAGACTAATTTAATAATAACAATCGCATGAAAAAACTCATTCTTTTTACTTTGGCGTTTTATTCAGGCATCAAATATTTATTTCCTGACAATGACTTGTAATGAGTTCAACAGCTAGTAAAATAAACATTGTGAGAAGATATTTAAATATGCGAAAACCGCCTTCCTAAAATTGTGGAGGGCGGTTTCGTGCTTTAATTATGGGAAAATCAGCATAATATTTATGTTTTCCGGATATATATATATAGCTAAGGAGTAAACCCATTAAAACGTGTGAATTTCTATGACACATAAGCAGTCTGTGTGGCGGCCGTTTTAATGGTTTCCTTAAAAAGCACCTTTATGGTGCTTTTTTAATATTGAGTAGCTTATAAGCTAAATTAGTTTATACAATTAAAATGTAAACCAGGAGAATTAAATTATTTCCCCTGGTTTTTCTCATTGCCAAAATAGGAACGCTTGTTCTATAATTAATTTAAAATGAGAACTAATGTTCTGTTGTTGGGAGTGACATCGGTGAAAGAACAGATATTAAAAGTAATGCAACGCAATCAGTTAGTTGATATGATGTACATCGCAAAAAGCGGAGAAATCACAAAGCGACGTATTAAAGTAACCAAAGTATTAGATGATAAGTTTAATGCTTATTGCTTTTTAAAACATGCTAATCGAATATTTTGTATTGATAATGTTCTTGCATTGGTACCAGTTATCCGAAAAGAGCGTGAAGTAATTTGATTGACTTTAATGCTGCAGACTTAATTCATAAAAATATCATCCTCGATTTAACGAAAAGAACTTTAGAACGTGATCTAAATCATTTAAATGATATTAAAATAAATCGTCCATTAACTTTGTGGATGGAACAACAAATAACTGTAGTTCAAAATGAATTAAGAGAAGTAAAATCCCAATTAGGGAAGAATGGTATTAAAGTTCAAGCAGAGATTCGTATCGATAAAGATATTACTGAATACATAATCTTATTTAAGGGGACTGAACATAATCGGAGATATTTTAATGTTGCACTTAAAAATAAAGTTGATGATGAAATTAAGCGATTATTGAATGTGCAATAAAAAAGCCACTCGAATGAGTGACTAAAAATGTTCGACTATCTTCCTTAAGACTTCTCAATTTTCTCTTTTTAATTTGAAGAATTGTTTAGTCGATATCTCATTTTTAGAAAAGTGTTTGAGATGTAAATCAAGTGTTTACTAATTCATCATTGTTTATACATAACAAGTGATTAGTATTCAAAATAATGATATTGATCTGCAGTAGTTTCAAGGTTGTCAATATCAAAAAAATCAAAATCAAACTTATATAGAGTATTGTTCGAGACGTCTAAAGTAAATGGATTATATTCATCCTTTTCACCGTAATCATTTCTTCTTTCGGTCGCTATTCTTATTTCCACATCATATTTAGAATTATTTTTTTGTAAATATTCTAGAATTTTCACTGCAGATGTTTTGGCCAATTCTTCTGTTAGATCATAATAAAATAAATGAATGTTTAATTCATTTTCAAATATATATAACTCTTTAAAATTATCACCAAAATCATTTTTCAAATCTGTTGTATATAAATCAGTATATTTACGTCTATCCTCAAAATCCCTCATTTCTTGTTCTTCTTGTGCGGCTTCTTTCTCTATTTTTTCTTCTCTATACCCCTGATTTAAATACCCAAAAAGAAATAATACACCCACTGTTAAGAGGGTAAGTAATAATAATCGTTTCAAGAATATCCCCCTAAATAATTTATTTATGGATAATTATAGCAAAGTATATAAAAAGAAAACAGACAACCGAGAATAGTTGTCTGTCTGTTTTAACTGTTTCCACCAATATGCCACCGTTATTAAATATTTTGATTAAATATATTCAGATATAAAAAAGTATAATTTGATATAAAAGTTCTCGTAAAGATAGACTGTTGAAAGATTTGAAAGTTATAAAAAGATATAACAGAATAAACCTTAATACTCTCTCTCTACAAGAAGCGTTTATGGCTGT
>NZ_JACSQA010000031.1 GCF_014836845.1 Ureibacillus galli | reverse complement strand
GTCCAAAATTTTGTTTCAACAATTAAGTTGAAACTGTATTCATTAACGTTTTGTTGTTCAGTTTTCAAGGTTCATTTCGTTGCTGTATTTCTTTGAGCAACTTTATCATTATATCACGCTACCAACATCGAGTCAATATCTTTTTAAAATAAGATTTCGCTACTCACATGACAGCTTTAATATTATATCAACTCACCAATCAAAAATCAATATCTTTTTTTGAATTTGAGTAAGTTTTTGATATCGCAAAAGCGACATGTATTAATATATCACTAGAACTTTAAAAATGCAACATCTTTTTTATTACTAATTACTGAAATACAGTTAAAACACCGATACATAATACACCTGGTATTCCTAAAATCGTTATTGTCAATGCGGAAAACAAGTTTACAGGAACAATAATATCATAACCATCAACTATAATATGGGCTATGTAAAGTAAAGCAAATGAACATGCTAACTTAAACCATAAAATCGCCAACTTTTCAAAAATGATACTAAAACCTATTTTTTTCCCTATTATGATGCCAAAAAAGAGTAGCGCGCAAACAACACCAATCACAATGTATGTTGTCAATCATATCCTCCTCCATAATGTATTCATAGGAGCATATGCTTTTACGTCTACTCTTAGTATTTTCATTTAAGTAATATTTTTCGAATTCTTGCTTCTTTAAATAAATAAAAGTGAATACTTTCCGCTATTTTACGTTGCGCGATGACTTCAAGATCATAATCATCTACTAACCCTTCAATCACTTTTGCGCTATTCCAATCTTCTTTGGTCTCTTTTATAAGATGAATCAATTTTTCATCGAACTCTTTTTTCAATTTCCCCTTACGGCTAAACATCAACTACTCCACTCACCTTATACCAATTTAACAGGAAGAACATTTAATGATATTAAAAATTACCTACATTTAATTAGGGTAGTACTTGAGCTAACAAATCGTCGACCCAAAAATTTCTCAGTTTAATATGGATAGTTAACAAACAAATTAATAAATTAGGCCAACTTAAAATCCATTTAATGAAAAAACTATCGTTTAACAATTATAAATATGTAGCAGTTTACCTACCTACTTCAGAGGAAAAAGATTACTGATACATTTTATTAACCTATAAATCTATTTATTGAATTTCAGAAAGCCCTAGCGTAGCCACTGAGCTTTAAAAGGAAGGTAGTTCAATAAATTACTGAACAACTACAATTCACGTCTTCCTTCTAAAGCTTTTGATAAAGTAACTTCATCAGCATACTCCAAATCTCCTCCCACAGGTAGCCCATGGGCAATTCGAGTAGTACGAATTCCAGATGGTTTAACAAGACGCGATATATACATCGCTGTTGCTTCACCTTCAATGGTAGGATTTGTAGCTAATATTAATTCTTGTACCCTTTCATCTTGCAAGCGAGTAATTAATGACGCAACATTGATATCTTCTGGTCCAACACCATCCATTGGTGAAATAGCACCATGAAGTACATGATATAAACCTTGATAATCACGCATTTTTTCCATCGCAATAACATCTTTTGGATCTTGGACTACACATATAGTGGAAACATCACGTTGTTTATCGGAACAAATTTGACAAGGATCCACATCCGTTATATGACCACAAACAGAACAATACGTTAAATTTCGTTTCGCATCGACTAAAGCCTTTGCAAAGGATAAAACAGTATCTTCCTTCATTGTCAAAACGAAAAATGCCAGTCGAGCCGCAGTTTTCGGACCGATACCTGGCAATTTCATAAAACTATCAATTAACTTTGATATTGGTTCAGGGTAATACATTTATCTTTCCTCCTAAAATGGAAGGTTCAAGCCTTGAGTGAATTTACCCATTGTTGCAGTTGTTGTTTCTTCTACTTTCTTTAATGCTTCATTTGTAGCAACAACCATTAAATCTTCTAACATTTCTACATCATCAGGATCTACTACAGAAGGGTCTAAATTCACACTAAGAACTTCACGTTGTCCATTCATCGTTACTTTTACCATACCGCCGCCAGCAGTACCTTCAAATTCTTTAGCGTTTAATTCTTCTTGTGCTTGCATCATTTCTTTTTGCATTTTTTGCATTTTTTTCATCATACCTTGCATATTGCCCATTCCACGCATTATAAATTCCTCCTAATTATACATTTTGACTTTATCTTAATAGATAACATCAACTTTTATGATTGTTAATCTTCAACTACCTCAACAAAATCTTTACCAAACATTTTCTCAGCTTCCGTGATTAAAGGATCTTCAGAAGCAATCTCTTGCGCATCATCGATAAATGGCCCTTCATGGACATTTTCCTGAACCAATGCATCTTCATGATTATGATCAGTTATTTCTTTCTTCTGATTTAAGCCATTTTCTTTAATAAAGTTTTGACGCAATGATACCCAGTCATTTTCAGGAATACATAATATTTCATACATCGTTCCTGTTATTTGAGAGAGAATTTGAGAAAAGATAGTTGTAAACTCTCTGTTTTCGGCAACCATTCGACAATGAATATCATACTTGAATTTTACCACAAATGCACTACTTGATGCTGCAACTGGTTCCGCTTCAGCCAATAGTGCCGCCTGGGATTTTTGCAACTGACTTAATGTTTGCGCCCATGCATTTTTAATTTGATGAATATCTTGTTTTGTTGCTCCTTTTAATACTTCACGAATTCTACCAACAGGTGCATTGTAGCCACTCGTTTTAGCGCGAGGTCGCGGAGCTTCTTTCTGTTGGATCGCAGCACTTCCTTGTGATGGAACACCATTTTGCAACTGTAGTGTTAACTGTTGGACTATTTTTTCAAGATTCGCCACTTTTTCATTTACAGCAGGGTCAACATTTCCTGCAACTAGAGCATTTACCCCACCACTATTTTGAACTTGAGCCATTTTTAATAAAGCTGTTTCCAAATAGATTTTAGTATGATGAGAAAAACGCATTTCTTGTTGTGTTTTAGCTAGTATATCGATATATCCGTAAAGTGTATCGGCGTTAAATTCATGTGCTAACGTTAAAAACTTTTCTTCCGGTGTAACTAATTCTAGCAATTCAGTCAAATCACTACTTGTTTGTAATAACAATAAATCGCGGAAAAAAGTAATAAAGTCTTCTGACAATCGAACTGGATCCTTACCATCTGCAATTAATTCTTCTAAAGAACTTAATACTTGTGCGATTTCTTTATTTTTTAAGGCAAGGACTACATCATAAAAGACATCTTGGCTAATTGATCCGCTCACGAGTAAGGCATTTTCTAACGTCAGTGTATCCCCGCTAAACGATACAACTTGATCCAATAAGCTTAATGCATCACGCATCCCACCAGCCGATGCTTGCGCAATCACCTTTAAGGCTTGTTCCTCAAACGGTAAATCAATATCTTCTAAAATAATTTTCATTCGTTCTAAAATATCGTTAGAAGATAAACGTTTAAAATCAAAACGCTGACACCTTGAAATAATTGTTGCAGGTAATTTATGAGGCTCCGTAGTTGCCAAGATAAATACAGCGTGGGGAGGCGGTTCTTCTAACGTTTTTAAAAGTGCGTTAAAGGCACTTGTAGAAAGCATATGCACTTCATCGATAATATACACTTTGAAACGGGCATTAGCTGGAGCAAATCTTACTTTCTCTATAATATCCCGCATTTCTTCAACACGAGAATTCGATGCAGCATCAAATTCAATAACGTCTGGATGGGAACCTTCTGTAATACTCAAACAAGTTGGACATTCATTACACGGTTCCTTTGTTGGCGCTTTTTCACAATTTAATGCTTTAGCAAAAATTTTCGCAGTACTTGTTTTCCCTGTCCCCCGAGGACCTGAAAAAAGATAAGCATGGGTCGTTTTATTTGCTTCAAGAGCATTTTGAAGGGTTCTTTTGACGTGTGTTTGACCGGACATTTCACGAAAAGATTGCGGTCTATATACACGGTAAAATGCTTGATATGTCAACGGTTTCCTCCCCTTCTTTTTTCTTTCGGTTAATAGTTATATTATAGCATAGGTCAAGTTAGCATTTCCTTTCTGACACTAAAAATTACTATCATTTAAATGAATTAACCTCTCAAAATAAATAGGAGCTGCTAATATACTAACAGCTCCTAACTGTATAAATTACTTTTTCTTCATCCCTTTTAATAACTGGGCAACATTTGTTTCATCTTCTACCACTTGCTTTTCTGATACCTTCTTCTTTGTTCGTCCTACCGTTTGTAAAAATCCCCATCCGAAACGGCGGATTGTAATATCTATAAAGAATAACAGCATACTCAATAATACAAGCCAAGTCGTAATATTTTGTTTCTCTGCGCCTTTTTGTGTAAACTCTCGGAAAGCTTCTGCAGGTTCTTCTAAAAACTTCCCACCTGTTTTTTCGCTTATTTGAGTTAATAACGTTTCATTCGGTGGATGCAACTCATATTCGGCGCTATATGGAATAGTTAACCCAGCCTGGTATATTGAGCCATCACCACTTGTAATTCTAAAAAATACTAGACCCGGTTCTGCATCAACTACTGTACGGACTTTACTAGCCGATATTGGTTCTGATTGAACCTCTAGTTCCTCTCCAGATTCGTCCACTACTGCCACATCTAAAAAGGCAGCTTGATTTGTTGGGTCAGTAATGACGAAGGAACCTTCAGAGTCTCTGCGAATATCATAAGCAATATCGTTATACGTTGGGAACAGTCTTGAAACAGCCGTTTGCCAGAAGTTCGTCCATTCCTCCCAACGGGCCCAATCACCTGTCCACGCTCCCGTAGAATCGGATGTAAAGGCAATCGTTTTTCCTAAACCATATTGCCACTCTGCTAATACAGGGTCCTCTTTCTCACTCTCAGCAATTACCATTGCTGTTTGTTTAGCTGTCGTTCCGATATAAGCATTCATTTGTGGAACGCCATTTTTAAATAGATCATTCCACCCTTCAGCATTATAAATAACCGGATAAAACGGATTATCTTCTATATAAGTTTTTGAAATCATGGCCGTCTCACGGGATAAAATAGAAGGAATGGTCGTTTCATCGATTACACTATAGTAACGTCCACTTCCTAATTCACTTAATGATTCAAGTAAAACTCCATCAGCATCTTCTCCGATTGCAACCGTTGATAACGTTATATTATTCCCTTTACCTTCTTCGATTAAGTCCTCATAGCTATTTTGCGTATACGATTGTCCATCTGTTAATAAAATGATATGTTTTCGTTGTAATGATAAGTCTGCTAAATTTTCATAAGCCAATTCTAATGAAGAATAAATTTCAGTACCACCACCCGGCGCGATTGATAAAATCGTATTCACCGCTTTTTCCTTATCCTTCAATGGAGCTGTCTCAATTATCTCCCATGGTCGATCATCAAAGGCAATAAATCCTAATGTATCTTCTTCGCGTAACAGTTCTACCGAACGGGCTGCTGCTTCTTTCGCTAATTCAATCTTTGGCCCCATCATACTGCCGGAGCGATCGAGAACAATAACAAGTCCAAGGGAAGGTAACTGTTGTTTCCCTTTCACTTCCATTTCAACTGGTAGTAAAGCTTCAATCGGTGTTTTAAAATATCCGCCAAGCCCAAAACTATTTTCCCCACCAACCATCATAAAGCCTACTCCGAAGTTTTTAACGGCTTGTTCAATAATTCCCATCTTTTCTTCTCCAACTAAATGGCCAGGTATATTATCAAAAATAATCGCATTATAGTGTAAATAGCTTGATAAAGAGTTAGGTAATTCACTCGAAGGCATAACGGTATATTGAACAGAATTAGTACCTAAAGCTGATGCAATAGGAGACCCTTCCTCCCGGTCACTGACAATTAATAAACGAGGTGTACTTTGTACCATCGTTACACTCGTTAATTTATTATTCTCTAATATCGCATCATCCTTAACTTGGATTAGCGCTTCATACTTAACGAGCCCTTCCGAGTTTCCAATATGGCGATAAGTAAATGAATTTGTTCCTTCTTCCAGTTGAATATCTTCTTGGTGAATGAGCTGATCATTTTCGTATAAATACAACTCACCTGTTGTTTGGGAAGTTGCTTCTATTTCTGTTACTAACTGTTGTTGTTCCCCCGCATACGCAACTTGTGGTGTTGTAAAGCTTTGAATCGATACATCTGCATTCACCTCTTTACTTAACTCTACGATATCAATCGAAACATTGGAATTTGTTAACTTTGTTAGCTGTTCCGTTACATCACCTTTCGTTTCTAATCCATCGGTTAATAAAACAATCCGTGTCGCTTTTTCTAAATCAACAATCCCTGTTGAAAGCTGTATTGCCTGCGCAATATTCGTTTCACTTTCCTTTGTCATTTCACTCAGTTCAGGTACATGTTCTAACGTATCAGTAAGAATAGACTCTGTTTGAAGGTCTGAAGCAAAGGAATAAACTCCAACAAGATGGGAATTTTTTTTAGATTGTAAACTTTCTTCAATAAAGGCAACAGCTTGTTCTGTTGTCCCTTCAACCGAAGCAGATCGGTCGATTAAAAAAACTACCTGTTCTTCTTTAACTGGTAATAGTAGATAGGGGGCGCACAGTGCAAACACTAAAGTAATTACAGCGAGTAATCGGATACCAAATACGATTTGCTGATTTTTTCTTAGCTGCTTGCGATGATGCCACCATGTCCAAACAAAATATCCAAGCAGTGGGATTAGTAACAATAGGGCAAGTGGGTAATCAATTCGCAAATCCACGTCTTCTTTGCACCTCCCACTCAATAACTAGTAAAAATAAAATAGGAATTAATAGCCATTGTATAAATGATTGTTTTGTTTCTTCTTCTTTTCCACCATTTTGAATAGTACCTAGTTCAAAACTCGTTCCTTCTTGAATAGTTCGTTCTTCAGGTGAAAGCTGAACAATAAAGCGTTTTTCTTCCTCATTCGAACGAATGGAATACACACCTGGTTTTATCGGCGCTTGAAATTCACTACCACCTTCAATGGAAGAGACGTATTCATCTTCTCCAGAATAGATAGACCATTCCCCTGCTGCTAAAGGTACTGCTCGACTTTCATTTGGCGAAAAAGTGCCTAAATTTTGTGCACCTTCCACCATTTCATTTTGTAATCCCCATAAAAATAATGGAAATGAAGGATGTAATGGCCAGTCAGTAGATTGGATATCAGCTAAAATAACAATATCTCCTCTAGCTGAACGTTGAATAAATGGTTTTTCTCCAATTGTTGCAATTGTTTCGAACTGATCAAATGCAGGGTAAATAGAATTGACATAAACGTCCTCTAAAGAACTAAATGCAAATAACGCATCGTTGGATACATCTACAAGACTATTAACTTCCTCTGCCACCTCATCATTACGACCGATTAGTACTAAAGGAGAATCTGTCTTTCCTAAAAGTTCCGTTTGATTTGTTACGACCACTACGTCCTTCATTGCTTCTAGTTGATCAGATGGAGCAATTTTAACGTCCGTATTTAACGCTTGGAAACCTTTCTGTACTAACTGATGCATTTGTTGATCAATGACGATTTGGGACATGTCGCTTCCTAATAAGGTCATCATCGTATTATCCGCTTCATAATGGTCATCGACTTCTATTTTTACTGTTAAAACGGAAGTTAATGGCAGTGTATCAAAGGTTTTTGTTAATTCTTCTTCAGCTTTTAAAGTTAACTGCTCTGTGACGAGGACATTGCCTTTTTCATCCAATAAATTTAGCTCGGTTACTTGTTCTTCCTCTGTCTCATTTTTTAATTGAACAAGAGCCAATGCATTTTCCTCCGTTGCAGTTGCTGCAAATCGGGTAATTGCGACATTTTTCAAGTCTTCACTTGCCCCATGGACAATCCACTGAATGTTTTCACTTTCAATAGGTAACTCACCACGCTCTACAGCATCGGTAAATAAATAAATCGATGTAGAAGTATCTCCAATAAAAGCTTGAGCCATATCAATCGCCTTCGTTAGTTGTTCCTTTTCATAAGTCACTTCTAGATTGTTAATCGCTTTATGTATGGCAGAGGGCTCCGTTTCTTGGCGAACAATTACTTTAGGTTCCTCACCAGTTGTTATAATCGTTACTGGTCTACCACTTAATTCATTTGCTAAAGAAATCATTTCCTCTTTATGACGTTCAAAAGTTGTTAATTCGCCTTCTTCTACAAGCATAGTGGCGGATGTATCGACAATCCAAATCGATTGTTCCCCAGCAATTTCCGACGTTTTTAAAAAAGGATTCATTAAAGCTAACACAAATAAAAGAAGAGCTAATAACTGTAAGTAAAGAAGCGCATTCCTTTGTAAATGCTTCAAATACGGAGAAGCTTTTGTTTCCTGCATCACTTCGTCCCAAAAAATAGTAGAGGATACGGGTTGATCTTTATATTTTTTACGGAAGAAGTAATAGATTAGGACAATTAATGGAAGGATAGCGGTCCATAAATAAATTAAATTACTGAATCCCATATCCCTTCACCTCACTGTACCCAATTTGACTTAAGTAATTTATGAAAAATAGCTGTTTGGAAACCATCTTCGACGATAAGCTGCGTTTTCCGAATTCCAAAGCGATGAGCTAAAGCTTCAAATTCACTTTCATGTGTAGCCCTCGTTTTTTCATAATTGGCTAACACACGGTTTGATACAGACACATTCACTTGTTGAGTAGTTTCTGAATCAATAAGCCGGACATCACCTGTATAAGTCGGATTCAATTCATTTTTCGTTACAATTTGAATACAGCGTACATCTCCAGCAAAACGGGGCACACGTTTAAAAAACTGTTCCCACTCTACAATCGCCTCTAAACCATCCGTAATAATAAAAAGCACTGTACTATCCTTTGGTAAAACCTTGATTCCTTCCTTGGCAAAACTCCCAACTCCACTCGCCTGTTTTAAATTCGAAAGAATTTGTAGAAACGGTTTTCTATAGCTTGCACCTTTTCTTCTAAATGGAATGGCGTTCGTTTCACCAACATAGGAAAAGGACAACCGGTCATCCCGATTCAATACCATTAATCCAATGGCAGCTGCAATTTGCCGAGCAAAGATCCATTTCTTTTCTTCGCCCATTGAACGGGTAGCATCCAATAATATGTGAACTCTCATTTCTTGTTCATCTAAAAATCGTTTAATATAATACTTTTCTGTTCGTGCATATACGTTCCAATCAACTTGTCTAACATCGTCTCCTAATGTATATTCACGGAAGTCAGAAAAGTCGAGGGATGATCCAAACCGCGCTGAACGGTGAGATCCTTTATGTTGTCCTCGTAATTTCGATGAGGTAGCGATTGATAAACGGCTTACTTTTGAGATCCATTCATCAGGGAGAATTAATGGCGAAGTGCTCATAACCCTACTCCTTGTTGAATCGTTGTGAGTATCGTTTCAATCATGTCATCCGCCGTCTTGCCAGATGCCTCTCCCTCATAATTCATCATCATTCGGTGACGCAATGCAGGTTTTGCCACTGATTTTATATCAGCAATGGAGACATGGAAACGTCCATGCATAACGGCACGGGCTTTCGCTAGTTTAATAATACTTTGTAAACCGCGAGGGCCACTACCATACATAACAAATTGCTTCACTTCCGGGTGGGAGTATTCTCCTTCTGGATGAGTAGCTACTACTAAATTCACCGCATACTCCAGCATTTCTTCAGCTACCAATACTTCTTTTACCATTTGTTGAGCTAAAATGATGCTATCACTATTCATTACTTTTTCTAAATCAACTTCCAACGCCCCAGTAGTACGTTTCATAATTTCCATTAATTCTTTTTTAGAAGGGTATGGTACTAAAATTTTACATAAAAAGCGGTCCATTTGAGCTTCTGGTAAAGGGTAAGTTCCTTCCATTTCGATCGGATTTTGTGTAGCAAGAACAAAAAATGGCTTTGCCATTTTCTTTGTATCTCCAAGTATTGTTACAGTCTTTTCACCCATCGCTTCCAACAATGCACTTTGTGTTTTTGGTGTGGCACGATTAATTTCATCCGCAAGCACCATTTGGCTAAAAATAGGTCCAGGCTGGAAAGCAAATTGCTGCCTTCCATTTTCCGTTCGTTCGATAATATTTGTCCCAGTAATATCTGTTGGCATTAAATCAGGAGTAAATTGAATACGGGAAAATGATAAGTCGAGAACTTCCGAAATTGTTCGTATTAACATCGTCTTACCTAGCCCAGGCAAACCCTCTAATAGAGCATGCCCATCCGCTAATATCGAGTAGAGTGTATACTCAATCGCTTCTTCTTGCCCTACGATAAATTTGCTAATTTCATCTTTAACTTGATGCAGTTGATTGCTCATTTCGCTATATTGTTCTTCATTAAACGCCATCATGTCGCCCTCCTACTTATTCCGACTCTATGGATGAGAAATAAGATTGTACAATATCTTGTAAATCCTTCGGTAGCTGCATTCTTTCTGAACTTTCGATGTAGCTATCTTTATAATCACCTATTACCTCTTCATAAGGTCGAATAGTTCCTTTCGTTACCGGTACTTGCCCTTTTTGCTCTCCAACAGCTTTTCCTTCATTTAATGGCCCACCGTCTACAGACGTTTCACTGCTTCCACCAATACGATTTGGTATGGAAAGGGAATCACGACTTCCTTGACCTAATCCAGCTCCACTGCCTCCACTACTAGGTCCTTGACCATTACCTTTCCCATTACCCGAACCGCTTCCTTGAGAGCCATTGCCTTGTCCTTGTCCTTGACCTTGTCCCTGACCCTGACCATTTTGTCCGTTGCTACTTTGACCTTCTTTACTATTGTTCCCGTCCTGACTATCCCCTTGTTGTCCCTCTTTTTGACTATCACTGTTAGGATTAACTTGTTCCTCTGAAGAATCACCTTGTTCTCCCTCATTTTCTGCAGATTCGGAACCTAATTCACTAGCAATCGCATTTTGTAAATCAAAACTAATTGGCTTACCTAATTTACTTAGAGCGGTTTGGGAACTTTTTGCTGTATCTGTAAGACCCTTTTGCAAAGCTGCTAATTCCTCGAGTTGCTTTTGTTCTTCCGCTGATAATCCACCGGAATCTTCTGCATTTTCTTGTTTTGCTAATGCTTCTTTTTCCTTAAGCTTTTGTTCCTGCAATTTTAATTCCTTTTGTTTCTTTACTACTTCACGAAGGGCCTCTTCAGAACTTTCAATATCCTTCAATTTATTTGATAACTCTTGTAGTTGTTTTTTTGCCTCAGCATTTGTTGTCTTTTTCTCTAACTTTGCTATTTCTTTTTCTATCTCATTAATAATTTTATGCTCTTTTTCTACCTCAAGAGCTTCTTGTTGTGTTGCTGAAGGGAAGAAAGATAAAAATCCAATTCCCATCACCAAAAGCATTATTCCTATCAATACTTTAGGTTTCCAAACAACTTTTTGCCTTTTTTTAAATCGATCAAATGCTTTTGGGGACTCATTTTCAGCCTTTTGGATAAGAGATTGCACTAATAAATTCTTTCTATCATTAAAGGAAAGGGCCGTTACAAGCTCATTATGTGGATAAAAGGCATCTAAACGGTGTAACGCTTCCTTATCCCGAATCCTTTTCCACCAAATATAGATTCCTACAACAATTAGAATACCGATTCCAACGTAAATCGTTACTTCCCTGTAATAAGGAAAGACAAACAAGCGGGAAACAACGAGAATCGCCGTACATAATGCCAGGCAAAGGAATATTCCATATTGTAATTGAACTAATAAACGTTCCAAATTAAGGTTTCTTTTAGCTCGACGGATAAAGTGCCTTAATAAGTCTCGACGATTCATCGTCCTTCCTCCTATCGGTTCGTTTTCATATTTGCCCGTAACTTACGGATCGCAACAAATAAACAAAATGCTGTTAGTAAAATGTAAAAAATTAAGTAAACTACCCAAATTGGGAGTGATATTCCAACTACCGATTCCAAACTATTCGCCATTTCTGGATAGAGAATGGTCACCATTAACGCACCAGGGTTAATGCTCGCCCAAAAATAAGTAATAGGTGAAAATGGTGTTGCTGTACTCATGCCCATTGACATTTGCTCCATCGAAACACCGATAAAGAAGAAGAAGGCTGTAATCCCTCCTAAAAAAATCATCGCACCGTATGTCGCAATCATTGATACAATCGTTTTCTTTGTTATTGTTGAAAACATTATCCCTATACTTCCTATCGCAACAAGCGTCACTAAATATAGAAGGAAAATCGTTATGAATTGGGAAGGTGATACCCCTCCAAATAAAAATACAAGACTATATAAAGGTAACCCTGCCACTAACATTAATATTAAAAAGGCGACTGACGATAAAAGTTTACCAATAATAATTTGAGTAGAACTTTGGGTTGTTGTCAGTAGAATATTTAATGTTTGCTTTTCCCGTTCTGTACTAATGGCACCCGCTGTTAATCCTGGTGTCATAAACATTACTAACCCCATCTGAAGCACACTTAAAACAGCGAACATCGTAAAACTATCATTCGGTCTAAAAAAACTAGTACCTGAAAATTGTGTATAGATTAATAAAAACCCTGCTACGAAAATACATAAAACAGCTAAGTAAAACATTAAGCCGGAAAAACTTTTAAAGGCGCGGAATCGCAATTTTAATTCTTTTAATAATACTGGATTCGAAAAACGTTCCATCATGCTTCATCCGCTCCTTTCGTAATAGCCATAAAGACATCTTCTAAGTCCTTTTCCTCTTCGGTTAACGTATAAATCGGAATATCAGCAAGTAAAGCTTTTCGTAAAAGGTTTACTTGATCTTCTGTTTTACCACGATAATTAAAGGAAATTTCCTTTTTCCCATCAGCTACTTCAATAGAAGATATATAAGGATCCTCTTCAAAAAAGGCACGGGCTTTCTCCAATTGATCCATTACTTTAACAATCACTCGTTTATCTCCTTGTAATTGCTCTTGGATCGCCGCTACATTCCCATGGGCTATTAACTTTCCATTATCAATTACCCCAATTTCATCACACATCTCTGCCAACTCCGGTAAGATATGTGATGAAATTAAAATTGTTTTTCCCATTGATTTCAAATGCTTTAAAATATCTCGCATTTCAATTCGAGCACGCGGGTCTAATCCTGATGCCGGTTCATCTAAAATAAGCACTTTTGGGTCATGGATGAGAGAGCGTGCTAAACAAAGACGTTGCTTCATTCCACGAGATAGTAAATCAACATATTCATAACGCTTATGTGTGAGATTAACAAGCTCTAATAACTGCGGAATAAGAACTTTCCTTTCATCTGCAGAAAGACCATAACTTGCCCCATAAAAATCTAAATATTCATCGGCTTTTAGTTGATCATACACCCCAAAAAAGTCGGGCATATAACCAATTAATTTCCTTACTTCTTTCGGTTCACGAACAACACTTTTACCATTAATAAACGCGTCACCAGATGTAGGTGACAGGAGGGTAGCTAGTATGGAAAAAGTAGTAGACTTCCCAGCACCATTGGCACCTACGAATCCAAATACAACCCCTTCATCTAATGTTAAATTCAAATTATTTAATGCAACAAATGAGCCGTATTTTTTAGTTAATCCTTTAATATCAACCATCATTATTGTGCCACCCCCTTAATTTCTACATCTGGCATTTTGACTGGTGTTCCTAAATCATCATTTAATCGGACTAGCATTTTAATTTGTCCATCTGTTGATAAGTATTGATCTAAATTTTCTGTAAAGGTTTTATTCGCTTCTTGAATATCTTCATATTGTGAAGTCTTTATGTTCCATATAGATAGTTCAAGTCGTTTAGATGCTTTATTTGAAATAGAAAGCTCTGTCCATGAAGAATTTTCTATTAACTCAGCTGGAACTTGAACAGTATAGTTATAATCGCCTTTATCTAGATACCATTCATTCGACGATTCATTTAGTAACTCCATATAACCTGCTGCATTTGTTGGTTCTACATATTCTTCCAATGTATCTTTGTCTAAAGTAAATCCTCCTGATAGTTCCATTGTCGGCTCAAATGTTTGGGCAATATAAGCAACGGGTGAAACTTCAGCATTCCCATCCAACTCAATTCCAACTAACGCTTCATCTGTCCAGGCTATAATTGCAGGCGCACGGTCCTCTTGTATTAGACCACCTGCCCCATATTTTACTTTCTCTAAACGCATTGGTAATAAGTCATCTTTTGATTGTGGGGTACTATATCCATAGTTTGAAATAGACGGTGAAAGTAAAACAGAATTTTTTACTTTTTCGGATACTTTTAATGTACCTTCTGCTTCTAAATCACCTAGTTCTATTTCATTTGTACCCGACCATATCGTCACATCATTTAATTTAAACGGGAAATGATTTGTTATTGTCCCTTCGATTAACCCGTCTTTAACTTTCAACTGAATATCCATGTTCCCTGCATTATGAATTGTTGTTTCACCAACAATTGATTGAACAGACCAGTAATTTAAATTTCTTAAATGAATATTTGAACCATTTGCATGTTCTTTGACATAAGATTTTTCATGCAAAATGGATTCTGTTGAATTTGAATAATAATTCATACTTTGTGATGCATTTGCAGTTGTATTTTCATCCAAAGTAAAGGTAAAATCTCCACTGCGATTAGTTAAAATGGTCTCCATATAACGTCCATTTAAGCTATCCCCCTCCACTTTATAAAAAGCTGCTTGTTGTATTTGGGATTGCATTAAACGATCCTTTGCACCAAAAATGAACAGACAAAGGGATAATCCAATCGACAAGATTGGAATAAGCCACCAAGCATGTTCTCGTTTATCCATCCTTTTTAAAATAAAGTAAAGCATAGGTCCGATAAACAAAATGTAAATAATAATAACAATGACTAATATTGTCGTTGAAATTTCAAAGGAAGGAAATAGTTCATTTACACTTCCAACTTCAAATGGAAGATAGTCATTGAAATTACCAAAATTCATATAAAAGCTATTATTTGGCACTGTTGTTTGTAATTTTAAAATTTCAGAAAGTAATTTTGAATAACCGTCCATTGAGGCAAGGGGCTGATCTCCTAGGGAGAATGTCGTTTGAATGATTTGCCCGCTACCAAGAGCTTTTTTAGAAGCTAAAATTGTGTTTCCATCTGCTAGCAGACGTTGACTTCCTTCCTTTTCGTCCGCCGTGTATACCTCTATACCCTGTGTAAACACTCCATTTTTTGATAGTTTTTTTAAGGACTCTTGAGATACAGTTACTTTTTCATTTGATAGGGATAAAGGAAGGTAATCTTTAAAAATCCCTACAGAAGCCTCCACTTGGTCTGAGGCCCCTATTAAAAGAACTCCACCTTTCTCAACCCAATTATAGATCGCCTGTTGTTGTTCCTCAGAAAAGTCTGTTAGGCTAACTTCATCAACTGCTAATACATTGGCCATTGCTAGCCCTTTTGAGTCGGATGGAAAATCATAGTTTTTCAATTGATTTAAATTGAAAACTTCCACGTTGAAAGTAGAATATTGCCTTAAACGTAAAAAAGAAGAAAGCCGATCGCTATTTTCTGTTAATGTATAGATAAACGTAGCTTCTTGTTCATTAAATTGAGGTTTAACTGCCTTATTACCCGTGTATTTAACAATTTCACCGTCTTCTATTCCACCTTCATAAAAATAAAACAAGCTTTTTTGCGGTGTACTATACATATAGTCTTCCGCAAGTCCATTTAAGTAAATTTGAATTTCCTTTGTTTCACCCTCTGCTATATCTAAAGGGTAAACTAAGGCTGAACCAACCGAATAAGATTCAGCTGCATCGATGACTAAATCCCCAGAAAATGCAGTACCATTATTTGTAATCGTAAGTTTTAATGGAACCGGTGTATAATACTTAACTTTATTAGATATTCCTGCTTCTGCTTTTACGTCCAATTTTGGCGCTGCACTAGCAGTATCTATATGTAGAAAACTAATCATGAATGCAAAAAATAATATGGCTAGAAAATTTCTCTTTAACAAAATCTCAACTCCTTTAATTCCCTTTTTAATTGGTACGTCTATTTTACATTTAAGTTCCATTTTTACCAAATTAATAATGAATTCTTAAAGAATTGTTCGTATTGTTCGTATATTCCAATTAATGAAACAGTATGACAGAGGATTTAAAGTAGCTTATGGAAGGATATATGTGCTTTTCAACTTTAAACTATCTATTCCATCATTACAGAAAACAAAAAAAGACGAAATGAACCTAATCGTTCATTTCGTCTCTTATTCATGCCTTTTTAGGCTTTATTATGCACATTAAAGCCGTGCACCTTTCTTCGACAGCCGTACATAAGCGTTACTCTTGTCGCCAGCTCAGGTTAGGCTACCCCGCGGCACATGGGTGAAACCACTTAATGCTGCTTCCTTCCGGACCTGACATGGTTCGTGGGTACCCATTGCGCAGGACCCAACCTTCAACACTACGTGCAAGAGGCAGACCAAACATACGGACAGCCTCAGAAAGGACTTCAGTCTCGCTAGAGCGGATTGCGAGTTACAGGGCACCGCTACCTCCCCACCTAGCACGGCATAAACTAGTATACTTTATTATTGAGGGGAAATGCAATGTTTAGTTCTGGTAATAATGGAAAAGTTGAAAACTTTTTTTAAAAACTTTTCCTTTCTACTTATTTTCTACTTATTAGTTGACCACAATATAGTTATATGATATATTTTTCTTTGTCGAAACGGAGGCATACCCAAGTCTGGCTGAAGGGATCGGTCTTGAAAACCGACAGGCGGGTTAAACCGCGCGTGGGTTCGAATCCTACTGCCTCCGCCATTTTTTTATTTTACTATATGATGATAACATCCGTTACGTAACGTAACGGATTTTTTTGTAGAAATTCCATCTAAGTACTAAAACTGATAGCAGTTATAGTACTTTTTTAATTTAAATAAATGAAAACTCTCATTAATAGTAGGTGACGTCTTATCATGAAATATATGAAAGCCCTTTCAAAAGTCAATGGTTCTACTATTGCAATTATTGCTACTGCCTTACTAACCGCAATCGGTAGTGAAATTAAAATAATGCCCTATGAACAAGCCCCTTTTCGCTTCGGATTAGGTAGTATTATCTTTTTTATTGCCGTTCTAATACGTACAGTACCGATTATGACAACGGGGATTATTACAGGTTTTACCGTTGTACTTTTCCGTTCATTGTTAGATAGCCTTTTATATAAACAATTTTTTATAAACGCATTCATTGAACATTTTCCAGCAGCTTTCTTTTATTTTTCCTTTGCTGTTTGTTTGTATATTTTTAATATAGAAAAATATAAAACCAAACCTTTTACTTTAGGGCTAATGGCTTCTTTATTTGAGGTCATTAGTAATAGTATTGAACAACTTTTTACTACATTATTTGTAACAAGAATCCCAATTAGTGCAGAGGAAATATTTTTACTTATAACCATCGCTCTATTACGCAGTTTTTTTGTTGTCGGATTGTATAGCTCGATTATCATTACTGAAAATAAAAAACAAGTTCAGCAATTGCTAAACATCGGTTCAAATTTATATGTAGAAACTTTATACTTACAAAAATCAATGAATCAAATTGAACAAATTACTGCCTCTAGCTTTGATTTATATAAACAATTAACAAATACTCATTCCGACTTAAGTATAAAAGCATTAATTATTGCCCAAGAAATTCATGAAGTAAAGAAAGATCAGCAACGTATATTTGCAGGATTGTCGAACATAGTCGAAAATAAACAATCCGATTATTATTTGATGTCGGATTTACTTTCACTTGTTTCAGAAGCAAATCAAAAATATAGTGAACTTCTAAAGAAAAATATTCAATTTCACGTATTATTAAATGAAGATTTTCATACTCACGCCCATATTCAATTACTCGCTGTACTAAACAATCTTGTTGCGAATGCAGTAGAAGCAATTGAAATAGAGGGGGCAATTACCATTTCGATTGATATGAAAGCCCAGGAAACAAAGATTATAATCGAAGATAATGGGATTGGTATTCCAAAACATTCTCTTCCTGTCATTTTTGATCCAGGTTTTACTTCGAAATTTAATGAAAAGGGAGAACCGTCTACCGGAATCGGTCTATCCCATGTACAAGCAATCGTGACGAAATTAAATGGTCACATAAATGTTGAAAGTAATAAAACGACAAAATTTACGATTTCAATCCCAACAAATATGTTATAGAAAGGAGAAAAACATGCGTTATTTCATTGTTGACGACGACCGTGCAAGTCGTAAAATGTTATCAACTATTATTAATGAAAGTGAGCTGGGAAGTGTTATTGGTGAAGCTTCCAACGGTCAAGATGCTATTCCTCAAATATTAGCTATTCAACCTGATTTCGTATTAATTGATTTGTTAATGCCCAAACTAGATGGTATCACGACGATTGAAAAATTACGTGAAAATCTTTATGATGGCCATTTTATAATGATTTCTCAAGTCGTAAATAAAGAAATGGTAGCCCAAAGTTACGAAAAGGGGATTGAATTTTTTATTCATAAACCAATTAACAAAATTGAAGTGGAAACCGTTCTTCGTAAAACGGAAGAACAATACCGATTAAAAAATTCCATCTTAGCCATTAGACAGTCATTATCTCATTTCGCTGAGGATAAAAAACATGTCAAAAAAACATCTCGGGATCATGTTCAATCGATTTTAAATGATATGGGTATTGTTGGTGAGGTAGGCAGTGAGGATATAACGAATATCATTGAACTTTTACTTATGGATAAATATAAAATTTCTCCACTTCCACCACTAAAAGAATTGTATGAAAAAGTGGCAAGTTTAACGAAATCAACAACAGATGATATCGTAAAAGAAAGCAAAGCAATCGAACAACGCATTCGGCGGACCATTTTAGCTGCAATGATTAACCTTGCAAACTTAGGAATTGTTGATTATACGAATTCGGAATTTGAATATTATGCCCCTCGTTATTTTGACTTTACTGAAATTCGATCACTTATGCGACAAATCGAAGACAATGATCAACGAAAAGCGAAAGTTAATATCAAAAAATTTATTCAAGTGTTATTTGCAGAAATAATTAGTAAAGTGGATTAATCGGATTTTGTCGGATTTTGTAAGTCATCCATATAATTATAATATGGACTTGTCCTACATTTGATTGGGGGGAGAAAATTGAAAAAATTTAAACTTAGTTTAGCTTCTCAAATAATTATCGGTTTAGTATTAGGGATTATCGTTGGTGCTATTTTTTATGGCAACCCAAATGTAGAAAAATATTTACAACCACTTGGTACAATCTTTTTAAACTTAATTAAAATGATTGTTGTTCCAATTATCGTCTCTACACTTATTATCGGCGTAGCTGGTACTGGTGATATGAAACAACTTGGACGCCTTGGTGGTAAAACTCTTATTTACTTCGAGATTATCACAACAATTGCCATCATCGTTGGTTTAGGTGCAGCTAACATCTTCCAACCTGGTGAAGGCATTAACATGAATGAATTAACTCAAACCGACATTTCTTCTTACGTTGAAACGACAGAAACGGTTGAGCATGAGGGTGGCTTATTAGATACTATTGTTAGTATTGTTCCAACCAATTTCATTCAATCAATGGCTGAAGCAGATATGTTACCTGTTATCTTCTTCTCTGTATTATTCGGTTTAGGGGTAGCCGCAATTGGCGAAAAAGGGAAGCCAATTCTTGATGTAGCGCAAGGCGTTGCAGATGCGATGTTCTGGGTTACGAATCTTGTAATGAAATTTGCACCAATTGGGGTATTTGGTTTAATCGGGGTTACAGTATCAAAATTCGGTTTATCATCTTTAATTCCTCTTGGAAAATTAGCACTTCTTGTCTACGGTGCAATGATATTCTTTGTTCTAGTTGTACTAGGAATTACAGCAAAAATTGCTGGTATTAATATTTTCAATTTATTAAAAGTATTGAAAGAAGAATTGATTCTTGCTTATTCTACATCAAGTTCTGAAACCGTTTTACCGCGTATTATGAATAAAATGGAAAAATACGGTTGTCCAAAAGATATTACATCTTTTGTTATTCCAACTGGATATTCCTTTAATTTAGATGGTTCAACATTGTATCAAGCAATTGCTGCAATCTTTATTGCACAAATGTATGGTATTGATTTAAGTATTATGGAACAAATTACATTAATGCTTGTATTAATGGTTACTTCAAAAGGTATTGCTGGTGTTCCGGGCGTATCATTCGTTGTTCTTTTAGCAACACTAGGATCAGTAGGTATCCCACTTGAAGGACTAGCGTTTATCGCTGGTATTGACCGTATTCTTGATATGGCTCGTACAGCAGTAAACGTTGTCGGAAACTCTTTAGCAGCTATCGTTATGTCAAAATGGGAAAAACGTTTTGACGAAGATAAAATGGAAGCATACAATGCTGAATTAGCTAAATAAAAATTTAAAGCCGCAAATTATTGCGGCTTTTTTATATTCGATACGGCCTTTGTCAAATAAGCTCGAATGGATTCTTCCCCATTCCCCAGTGCTTCCTTTTCACGGGCTTCATCTTTCGCAAGTTTTTCCTCAGCTGCTTCAGCAATCTTTTCAATATCCTGTTGGGGGACGACGACAACACCATCGATATCCCCAATAATAAAATCTCCCGGGTGAACCGTTACATTTCCTACTGAAATCGGACAATTAACAACTCCCCCTCCATTTTTAAATCCTGCTGCAACGGTTGTTCCTAAAGCAAAAACTGGGAAATCTAAATGGCGAATTGCGGCAATATCTCGAATTACACCATCCACAACAAAACCTTGCACGCCAACTCCCTTTGCAAGGGAAACAACAAAATCTCCCGCTACCGCTCGGTTAGTATTTCCTTTAGCATCAATAACGATAATATCACCCTTTTGTGCTATACTAATCGCTTCTAAAACTGCCCCATTTTCACCATCTGGTAACCGTACTGTTATTGCTCGTCCTGCAATTTTAAAATGGTCTGCTAACGGCTTAATTTTACTATCCATATTTGTATGTCCACCTGTAGCATCTGAGATTGCCGTTGTTGGTAAAACGTAAAAACGTTCCTGTATTGTAGTCGTTTCCATTTTTTTACCCTCCAAATTAACAAAATATTGTAATAATTCAAATTCTATAGGATTATTATAGGAAGTTAAATAGGTTAATTTAATTAGACTTAGATCGTTCCCGATTAAAAGTAGAGGAAGTGGTTAAAATGGTGGGGAAGCGTACTCTTCGATTCATTACATCCAATGAGGAGTGATATAGATGAAACGGAACCGATTGATTATTCAATATAAAAGAGAAAATGGAGAAACTGGTTATAAGATGGTTTCTTTCGAAATCGATGTCATCGCTAAGCATACAGGCGGACTTGCACCAACCATTCTTTATTTTTATGATAATCTGGATGTAACGGAAGACGTGCGAGCCATTCGTTTCGGATTAGAGCCCCCTTCCTCCTACATCGATGACTATGAACAATTTCAAAAATTATTATATAAAAAAGAGCAACGAGCAATTAACGACTTGTATGATACGATAAGCATCCGTCCTAAAAACATGTCGACAACAAAGCAAATTTTATGGAGCTTTGGTGTTTTACTGTTAATGACCATTCCATTGTTAGTGGCTATTATTTTAAAATAAAATTATGTTAAAATTACGATGTTAGTATGTATTTAACCTTTTCGAACTTTATTCATAGGTTAACTGTTATTGATAGAAATTTGAACCGCTATGTTTATGAAGTGGATGTTATGCCTGTGTTTCCAAGTGAAATTGACTTTCTCTCTTTATTTGAATGCGAACCGACTTTATTGGATAACTTAAAAGATTATCCTTTTTACTATAATGAGGAAACATATAAATTTTCTAATAATGAAGAGGACTTTGTTATTAGTATTTCTCCCTCATATGGAGAAGTGAAACTTCAAGTTACCAAATGTGATTCAAAAAAATTGTTATCACTATTAGATTTAAAACGGGTTGAAAAATTTGAAATTAAAACAAATAAAAAAGAAAATTCAAGTGTACTGCTTACCGTTATTAACGAATGTACACACCAAACGATTGAAATAGATTTTAAACCTACTTTTAAATTGATATTCAAAGAACAAAAATCATACCTAAAAAAAACGAGGACCATTAAGGATCCTCGTTCTTTTTATTAATACAGATCATTCGATTTATTTATATCTCTTTTCAATAAAGTATTATGATGTTCATTTAAAATAGTTAAAATATCATTAACGTTCGTTGCAACTTTTAGTATATTACGTTGTTCTTCACGGATAAATCCTTCTTCAAACATCTTTTCAAAGTGTTGAATGAGGGCATCGTAAAAGCCATTTATATTATATAAAATGACAGGATTTTCATGTAAACCAATCTGTGCCCAAGTAAACACTTCGAAATATTCGTCTAGCGTTCCACATCCACCTGGCAAAGCAATAAATGCATCTGAAAGGTCGACCATTTTCTTTTTCCGAACATGCATCGATTCAACAAAATGGATTTCCGTTAAGTTCAAATGGGCAATTTCACGTTTTTGTAAATGCTCTGGCATTATCCCAATGACTTCCCCATTATGGGCAAGAGCCGCATCTGCAACTGCCCCCATTATCCCAATGTTGGAGCCACCATATACAATCCCAATCTTTTCTTTTGCCAATGTTTCGCCTAATTCCTTTGCACTTTCTATGTATATTGGACTTTTCCCTGTCTGTGATCCACAATAAATGGCAACGTTCATTTTTTATACCCCCATGTCAATTTGATACAATACAAGAATAACATTAAAATTATCAATATAAGGAGAAGAGCGATGGAAATTATCCCTCTTGGAGTTGGTGGTGCTTTTACCACAACGAACTACCATAATAACTATATCATTCATTTAAACGAAAAATACCTATTAATTGATGCAGGTTCCACTTTACGATTTAGCCTTCGTGAAGCAGGTTACCATTATACCGATATAGATGCTGTCTTTATCTCCCATTTACATTTTGACCATGTTGGTGGTTTAGAGGAGATGATTATGCAACGGTTTTGGCAGTTTAAAGATGGTCAACATAGTCCACTAAAAACGACCATTATTGTTCACGAAAAACTACTTACTCCTTTAAAAAGATTACTTTGCCATGGACTTGCAAATCAAGGGCGAACAGTTGAGGATTTTTGTGAGTTTATTTGTTTAAAAGAGAAGGAAATTTATAAAATTGAAGATTATTCCTTTACGATTTTTGATACAAGTAATACCCATGCAGAAGGATTGCTTAGTTTTGGATTTAAATTAGCTTCCTTACATGCCAATATTGTATTTACTAGTGATGTAAAACGATTAAAAGAAGCAAATATTCTTGGTCATGTTGATGATAATACAGTTGCGATTTTCCAAGATGTCAGCTTTACTTTTAATGGTGTCCATGCCACCCTAGAAGAAGTGCTCGATTATTACCCAAACGAATACCATTCAAAACTTTATGCCATGCATTATAACGACAATATTGAAGAATTTAGGGATAAAATTGTTCTTGCTAATATAAACATTGTAAAAAAAGGTGAGTTTCTTCACTTTTGACTATAAAAAACGGGTAGAGAAAATCCTTTTCTCTACCCATTTTTTTATAGTGCCCCCATACCACCATCTACACGATATTGAGCCCCAGTTATAAATTTACTGTCATCGGAAGCAAGGAATAAAACCAGATTTGATATATCCTCAGATTCCCCATATCGACCTAATGGAATGGATTTTTCCATATTCGCTTTAGCCGCTTCAGCTTGTCCAGGAGCAAAACCTTCTTCTAAAGAACGCATCATTCTTGTATTGACTGGTGATGGGTGAATCGAATTTACACGTACTTGGTATGGTGCGACTTCTAATGCTGTTGATTTAGTCAAACCTACAACTGCATGTTTCGATGCTACATAAGGAGTAACGTCTGGACTTCCATGTAATCCTGCAACAGAAGAAGTATTAATGACGCTACCGTAACCTTGTTCTTTCATAACAGTTAAAACATATTTCAATCCTAAAAATACACCACGGACATTAACTGCCAACACTTTATCTAAGTCTTCAACTTTTTGTTCTGTAATTGGGGCAACTTTCCCTTCAATACCTGCATTGTTGAAGAAGATATCGATTTTACCAAAATGTTCTACCGTTTTATTAACATAATTTTTTACTTCTTCTTCTTTCGAAACATCTGCTTGTACAATCATTACTTCCCCAAGGGCTTCTAGCTCTGCTTTTGTTTGATCAAGAGATTCTTGGAATAAATCGACTAATACTACCTTTGCCCCTTCTTCTAAAAAGCGTTTGGCAGTAACTTTTCCAATGCCACCTGCTCCACCGGTAATAATTGCTACTTTATTTTCTAATTTACCCAACCTAAAAACCTCCTAATTTTTGTAATCGCTTTCAAAAGAGGTTAGAGCTCATCTTTAATCTTAATAATGAACACTACTCTTTTTTTAGGATATCCATTAAAAATTGAATATTCAACAAATTAGACTTTGTAAAAGTTCTCCATATCTAAAAAGACCTTATACCAAGCATGTTTAAAAAATAAAAAAAAGCCTCAATACAAAAGTGTTTGTAGTTAAGGCTTTGATGTAAAATTGCTATTTATTTACGTAAATGGCTCGTTTGCTTTAACATATACGCAATACGTTCCACAATGCTTTCAATTTGGTCTGGATTAGCCATTAAATCATAGTCGTTAATGTCTAAACGTAACACTGGACATGAATTGAAATTATTAATCCAGTTTTCATATCGTTCATGCATTTCAATCCAGTAATCTTTCGGTGTTTGTTGTTCCATTTCACGACCGCGTTCTTGAATTCGGCCAATAATATCGTCGATTGGACCTTCTAAATATACAAGTAAATCTGGATGCGGGAAGTAAGGAGTCATAACCATTGCTTCAAATAAATTTGTATACGTCTCATAATCTGTCGGGTTCATCGTCCCTTTATCATAATGCATTTTCGCAAATATCCCTGTATCTTCATAAATGGAACGATCTTGAACAAAGCCTCCACCATATTCGAAAATACGTTTCTGTTCTTTAAAACGTTCGGCTAGGAAGTAAATTTGTAAATGGAAACTCCATTTTTCAAAATCGTCATAGAATTTATCTAAATAAGGATTCGTATCAACCTTTTCAAAGGATGTACGGAAATTTAAAGCTTCAGCAAGAGCCTTCGTCATTGTTGACTTCCCTACTCCTACAGTACCTGCTATCGTAATGACTGTATTCGATGGAATTTGGTATTTTTCTCTTAAATTCATTCTTGATTTGTACTCCTTTGTTGTAGCTTCTCTTCTACTAATTGTAATATTTGTTGTAAATCATTTGGATTTTTTACGAAGTCGATTTTGTCACCATTAATCTGGATAACAGGAATTTCAGGATGCATGATTTCAAAATGTTGAATAAACTCATGGTAGTCACTTGCTAATTGTTCTATGTAATCTCGGGTAATCATTTTTTCAAACTCTCTACCGCGCATCGCAATCCGATTCATCAATGTATCTAAACTAGCATGTAAATAAATGACCATATTCGGACGTGGCATATCAGCCGTTAAAATCTTATAAATCGCCTCATATTTTTCATATTCGGAAGGTTTTAACGTTCGTTTAGCAAAAATTAAATTTTTAAAAATATGATAATCGGCTACTACTGGAGATCCTACCTGTAACATATGTTTCTTAATATCCGTTAGTTGTTTATATCGATTACAAAGGAAGAACATCTCCGTTTGAAAGCTCCACTCTTCAATATTTTCATAGAACTTCCCTAAAAACGGGTTTTCATCCACAATCTCTTTCAATAGATGATAGTCAAAAGCATCCGAAATCGCCTTTGATAACGACGTTTTCCCTACACCAATCGGACCCTCGACTGTAATAAATGGAACAGACAATGAGAAGTCCCTCCTTTAAGTCTAATTCGTCAATGCTATTCATTTTATCATATCAACTTGTCGAAAAACAGCGACAATGATTGAAGTTCATAAGCAATTATTTAAAAATCAATCAAAAATTACTAGAGTTAAAGAAATGTTCCATTTTATACTAGGTGATTATTATCGAAAGTTCAATTTTTGCAATGACCGTGATACACTATCAACCAAGGAGCGATGTACGTGAACATTTTTGATAAAGATCGCAAATTTATGGAACAAGCAATTGTAGAGGCAAAAAAGGCAGCAGCATTGGGCGAAGTACCTATCGGTGCGGTTATCGTTTATGAAGATAAAATAATTGGACGAGCCCACAATTTAAGGGAAACATCGCAAAATGCCGTAACCCATGCAGAATTAATGGCAATACAACAAGCATGTGAAACTATTGGTAGTTGGCGTTTAGAAAAGACGACCCTATATGTTACATTAGAACCTTGTCCAATGTGCGCAGGTGCTATTTTACAATCCCGTGTTCCAAGGGTTGTATATGGAGCGAGAGATATGAAGGCCGGTTGTGTTGACTCATTATATCGACTATTAAATGACGCCCGCTTTAACCATGAATGCGAAGTAACAGAAGGAATTTTAGCAGACGAATGTGGTCAGTTGCTTACCGATTTTTTCCGTGCTATCCGGGAACGAAAAAAGGAAGAGAAAAAAGCAAAAAAACTTCTTGCCCAACAGGAAAATGGTAAAGATACGAATTGAAATTGCATACCCAACACACACAAAAGTCGAATTCTATACAATAGAATTCGACTTTATTCTTTTTAAAATTTACTTATAAACTTCTCTAGTCGATCCATACCCTCTTTTAAAACTTCTAACGGCTGAGCAAAGGATAGTCGAATATAACCTTCACCAAAGGAAGAAAAAGCACTTCCTGGCACTGTCGCGAGTTCCTGCTCCTTTAATAAGTTGATACAAAAATCAAAGGAACTCATTTTTGTATGTTTAATGGACGGGAAAATATAAAAGGCACCATTTGGTTTCACTACATCCATTCCCATCCCAACAAGGCGACTATACACATAATCACGACGTTCCTTATACTCTTCTTTCATTTCAACAGGATCCTTTAAACCATCTGTTAACGCTTCTAGAGCAGCATATTGGCTTATACTTGTCGCACAACTAATGTAATAACCATTCAATTTAGTCATTTCTTTTGTTAAATAGCTTGGTGCAAGGGTATAACCAATTCGCCACCCTGTCATAGAATGGGATTTTGACACACCGTTTATCACAATCGTTTTTTCACGCATCCCTTCAAAAGAAGCGATAGATTGATGGCTTTTTTCATAAATTAATTCACTATAAATTTCATCTGATATAACAAAGATCTCTTTATCTTTTAATAGAGAAGCAATTTTTTGTAATTCTTCCCCTTCGATAATCGTACCTACCGGATTACATGGTGAAGGAAGGATGATACATCTCGTTTTATCTGTTATATGTTGCTGGATTCGTTCAGCGGTTAAAACAAAATCGGTATCCGCCGTATCAACACATACTGGTATTGCCCCACATAATTCAATGAGTGGTATATAACCTGGATAGGCAGGTGCTGATAAAATCACTTCACAACCTTCCTCTAAAATCGTTCGTAATGCAATCGTCAATGCACCAGATGCTCCGTGAGTTACAATTATCTCATCTTGAGGGTTGTACGATAATCCATATTGATTTTCATAAAATTGAGAAATCGCTTTTCGCAGTTCGAGAATCCCTGCATTCGGAGTATAAGATGTGAAGTTTTGATCAATCGCCCATTTCGCTTTTTCCTTCACATGATGTGGTGTCGGAAAATCTGGTTGACCGATTGTCAAATTAATGGCATTTGGGTAATCCACCAACATATTCGTAAACTTCCGGATACCAGACAGTTCAATTTTCTTTAAGTTTTTATAAATTAAATGCTCCATTCATTTTACTCCTTCACCTTTTATTTATATTTATATCTATTCCATACGCCCAACTTTATTATAAAACATTACTTTAAAGGACAACTGATTTTATTTTCAATCCTTTAATTAATTTCAATAAAAACCTCGTATAACTTCTCAACATTTACAACTATTTTTTTAATATGAAATAAACGATGATTTTATTTCATATGATGCTATGAAAAATACTTTTTTAAAGTATTTATGAATTTAATAGAAAGGAGAAGATACAAAGTTGAAAACATTAACGAAAATTTCTAATACGATTATGGAAAAATATTTACCAGATCCTTATATTTTCGTAGCGATATTAACGGTATTAGTTTTGTTACTAGGTGTTGGATTAACCGACAGCTCTCCATTGGATATGGTCATTTATTGGGGGGATGGATTTTGGGGTTTACTATCCTTCACAATGCAAATGGTTATTGTATTAGCTGCCGGTCATATTCTAGCTAATAGTCCATTATTCAAAAAGTTTTTATCCTCCATGGCTAGTAAAATTAAGAAACCAAGTAGGGCAATTATTATTGTCACATTTATTTCTTTAATAGGCTGTTGGATTAACTGGGGCTTCGGTTTAGTTATAGGTGCTTTATTCGCAAAGGAAATCGCAAGACATGTTAAAAAAGTAGATTATCGTTTATTAATTGCCAGTGCTTATTCCGGTTTTGTCATTTGGCATGGTGGCTTAGCTGGTTCAATACCTCTTTCTATCGCTACAGATGGCCATCCTTTTTCGGAATTAATGGGAGTCGTTCCTACTTCTGATACTATATTTACACCTTATAATTTATTTATTGTGATTACGATTAGTTTAACATTACCATTCTTTAATCGTTGGATGATGCCAAAAGAGGAAGATATAATTGGAGTGGATCCGGCATTATTAAAGGAAGACGCGCAACCATTTCCTCCTGCAGAAAAAACTTTTGCTTCATGGACAGAAAGAAGTACACTTTTAACGATTTTAATCGGACTTATAGGGCTTTCATATTTAATTTATCATTTTGTGACAAAAGGCTTTTCATTGGATTTAAATATCGTAAATACAATTTTCATTATTCTAGGTATCATTTTCCATGGTACTCCTCAACGTTTTTTAGCTGCTGCACAGCAAGCGATTAAAACAACGACGGGGATTGTATTTCAATTCCCTTTTTATGCAGGAATTATGGGCATGATGACCGCTTCAGGTTTAGCTATTGTATTTTCAGAATGGTTTATTAGCATTTCGAATGATTTTACTTTCTATTTATTTACTTTCTATTCTGCCGGGTTAGTAAATTTCTTTGTTCCATCAGGCGGCGGTCAGTGGGCGGTGCAAGCTCCCATCATGCTAGAAGCAGCTCAGACAATGGGGGCAGATTATGCAAAAACTGCCATGGCCATTGCATGGGGCGATGCTTGGACAAATATGATTCAGCCATTTTGGGCTTTGCCTGCCTTAGCAATTGCAGGGTTAAAGGCAAAAGATATTATGGGCTTTTGCCTATTTGTTCTAATCTTTACTGGTATTATTATAAGTGTCGGATTCCTATTATTCTAATAAAAAAATAACTTACAGAATGCATATTGCTTCGTTGCAGTATGCATTTTTTATTAAATTGGAACAAATTGTATAATATTACGTTTCCTTCTACAAAGGGGGGCTTTCATATGTATAAAATATTAAAATGGCTAATAATATGTATCGCCCTATGTTTTATTTATTTCATTACCAATTATTTCACCTATGACTTTACCCAGTTTGATGGTGAAAAAGATGGAAAAGCTATTACTTCTCCAGATGGTTCCTATTCCGCTCAAGTTTACTATCAAATTTATGGTGGGGCTGCAGGCGGGGTAAATATGTTTGTTAATGTCATTTTTCATTTAGAAGAGAATATCGAACGAACAGTTTATTTTAGTGATGCAAAAGGAAATGTCCAATTATCTTGGCTAGATGGGAATATTCTTTCCATTACAAATTACAACGATTACGACAATAGAAATATTGATTTAATCGTTGGAAAAGAAATATATGATGAATTAGGCTCAGCTTGTAGCCATTATAAAATGAAGAAGAAATATATTTGTTACAGCTCTGAACAATCTAAAAACGGTTCGTAAAACCTTCTTTACTCAGTTACTCGGATAGTATCTTTTTTGTAATGGTGGGGATTGCTTGATAATAAATACAAAATCCATGCAAAAAAGAGTAGCAAAAAATTTGCTACTCTTTTTACTGTTTATTTAGGGGCAATGACTTCTTTACCACCCATATAAGGTCGAAGTACTTCCGGTATTACGACACTACCATCTTCTTGTTGGTAATTTTCTAAAATGGCTGCGACTGTACGGCCAATTGCTAGACCTGAACCGTTTAATGTGTGAACATATTCTGGTTTTGCTCCTTGTTCACGGCGGAAACGAATGTTTGCGCGACGAGCTTGGAAATCTTCAAAGTTAGAACAAGAAGAAATTTCACGGTACATATTTTGAGTTGGCATCCATACTTCCAAGTCATATTTTTTGGCAGCTGTAAAGCCTAGATCTGCTGTACACATTAATAATTTTCGGTATGGCAAGCCTAATAATTGAAGCACTTTTTCCGCATGCCCTGTAAGTTTTTCTAATTCATCATAAGAATCTTCTGGTTTTACAAAGCGAACTAACTCCACTTTATTAAATTGATGCTGACGAATTAAACCACGTGTATCACGGCCGGCAGATCCTGCTTCTGAACGGAAACAAGAACTATATGCTGCAAAGCCCTTCGGTAATATTTCTCCATCGATAATTTCATCACGGAAGAAGTTTGTAACAGGTACTTCAGCTGTTGGAATCATAAAGTAGTCCGTATCCACTAATTTGAATACGTCTTCCTCAAATTTCGGTAATTGTCCTGTACCTGTTAAGCTATCACGGTTCACGATTACAGGTGGTAACATTTCTTCATATCCATGTTCTTCTGCATGTAAATCCATCATAAAGCTCATTAAAGCCCGTTCTAAGCGAGCACCTAATCCACGGTAAAAGACAAAACGACTACCCGTTACTTTTCCAGCTCGTTCAAAATCTACAATTTGAAGGTCTGTTGCTAAATCCCAGTGGGCTTTTGCTTCAAAATTAAAATTCGGCAATTCCCCCCACTTTAACACTTCAATATTATCGTCTTCTGTTTCCCCTACAGGAACTGATTCATGAGGAATGTTCGGTAAACGCATCATCATATATTCAAATTTTTCTTCTACTTCACGCAGTTCATTATCAAGTTGTTTAATTTCCTCTCCAACTTCACGCATACGGGCGATAACTTCATCTGCATTTTCTTTATTTCGTTTCATAATTGAAATTTGTTCTGATACTTTGTTACGCTCTGCTTTTAATACTTCCGTTTTTGCAATTAAATCTCTGCGCTTTACATCTAATTCCTCAAACTCATCGAAATTCCCTAAATCTTCATTTCGTGTAAGAAGAATTTTTTTTACTTCCTCATAATTTTCACGGACACGTCTAATATCTAACATGTTGATTCCTCCATTTTTTAATTTATAAGTACTACCATTGCACCCTTGTTACTTTACTTTGCTAGAGCAATAAAAACATAAAAAAGCCCTCATCCCTAAAAAGGGACGAGAGCTACCCGCGTTGCCACCCTAATTGATTAAACAAACCCTCTGTCTAATCCACTTATCTCATAACGGCTTTTCAACCGGCCAGAACCTACTGCTAATTCAGCTCGGCAACTCAAGGACGGATTCACAAGGGCTTTTATCAGCTTCCACCAGCCGCTGACTCTCTAGAAAAAACGTACTTGTTACTACTTCCTATCATCGATGTTAACATATATTTTATTGACTATAGTGTTCCCCCATTAAAACATTTTAATGAAAGATAAATTTAACCATAGAGTACTATATGCTATTCCATTTTGCAAGTATGAGATTGTTTGATCATTTCTACAAAATATTTCATTATACGAATATCTTCTGTTAATTCTGGATGAAAGGAACAGCCTAAAAAATGACGATCACGGGCAAAGACGATTCGTTCATCATGTTTCGCTAAAACTTCTACTTCTTTTCCTACCGACACAATATGGGGTGCACGAATAAAAACAGCTGGGATATCTTCTCCAATATCTTTTATTGATAACTCTACTTCGAAACTATCTACTTGTCTCCCATAGGAATTTCGCTCAACAACTACATCCATTAAACCTAAATGGGGCTTTTCGTATCCCACTATTTCTTCAGCTAATAATATTAAACCAGCACATGTCCCGAATATAGGCAGTCCGTTTTGAGCCAATGTTCGAATTGGATTCAACAGTTCATATCGATCTAATAATTTTCTTATTGTTGTACTTTCTCCACCGGGTAAAACTAGTCCATTTAATCCTTTTAAATCCTCTATACTTTTGACAAGGACTGGCTCACATCCAAGCTTTTCAATTTGATCAATATGCTCTCTTACGGCACCTTGTAAAGCTAATATTCCTATTCTCCACATTACCATCCACGCTCCTGCATACGTTCACTATCAGGTAATGTTGCAATATCGATTCCTTTCATTGGTGTACCCAGTTCTTTAGAAATTTCTGCGATTAACTTATAGTCTTTATAATGCGTTGTTGCTTCCACAATCGCGCGGGCAAACTTTTCTGGGTTTTCTGATTTGAAAATTCCGGAACCGACAAATACGCCATCTGCCCCTAACTCCATCATAAGTGCAGCATCCGCAGGTGTCGCAATTCCTCCAGCTGCAAAATTGACGACAGGCAGACGTCCTAGCTTTTTAATTTCAACTAGTAGTTCGAAAGGTGCGCCTAACAACTTTGCTTCAGTCATTAATTCATCTGTACTCATTCCTACTACTCGACGTACTTGTGCATTCACTTTACGCATATGGCGAACTGCCTCAACAATATTTCCTGTACCTGGTTCACCTTTAGTACGTAGCATGGATGCACCTTCTCCTATCCGGCGAGCGGCCTCTCCTAGGTCGCGGCACCCACAAACGAACGGTACAGTATAATCGCTTTTTAATAAATGGAATTCTTCATCGGCGGGTGTTAGTACTTCACTTTCATCAATGTAATCAACACCCATTGCTTCCAACACTCTAGCTTCGACAATATGACCGATTCGCGCCTTTGCCATAACAGGAATTGTTACAGCATTCATCACTTCTTCTACGATTCGAGGATCCGCCATACGGGCTACTCCACCCGCTTTTCGAATATCTGATGGAACTCTTTCTAATGCCATAACAGCAACTGCACCTGCAGCCTCTGCAATTTTTGCTTGTTCGGCATTAATGACATCCATAATGACGCCACCTTTTTGCATTTCTGCCATTCCACGTTTTACTCTTTCTGTTCCAACTAATTTCATTTAAAAAACCTCCCCTGCCTTATTGATTTTTAGTATAATAAATATTGACCATATAGAAAGAGTCAATATTACAAAAAATAACAAGGTCAGTAAGGGGTGAGGCAGTTGGATATGCTCATATTTGAGTTAGAAAAAAATAGTTCTAAACCTTTGTATGAACAGCTTTATATTGGAATGAAAAATGCAATTATTACAAAACAAATAGACATCGGAACAAAATTACCATCCAAACGAAAACTTGCTGATTTTCTAAATATTAGTCAAACAACGATTGAAATTGCCTATGGACAATTACTTGCTGAGGGATATATTACTTCGAAACCACGGGTAGGTTTTTTTGTAGAAGAGATTGATACACTTCCTTATGTTGAAAAAGAACCGTCTAAAGTAGCCATCGAAACGAGAACTACTAAAAAATATCAATATGATTTTCACCCAGGGAAAATAGATACAGAATCCTTTCCCTTTGCCCAATGGAGAAAATACGCAAAAGAACTTTTTGACAATACTTCAAAGGAATATTTACAAGTCGGGGAGCCTCAAGGGGAATATGAACTACGATTTGAAATAGCGAATTATTTATATCAATCCCGAGGGATTATTTGCAATCCGGAACAAATTGTCATCGGATCAGGGACAGAACAATTACTACCAATGATTTTGCGCTTACTTGAAGATAGTTCAAAATTTGCCCTAGAAAATCCAGGATATTCGGCAATACCTCGAATTCATTTGCAAAGTAATGCAATCCCTATTCCTGTTGATGAAGACGGTTTAATCGTAGAAGAGTTGGAGAAAACAGACGCTAACATTGTTTATATTACACCTTCTCACCAATTCCCTACTGGTGCAGTGCTATCTGCTGCTCGAAGAACACAATTGCTTAAATGGGCTGCCGCTAAAGGGACAAATCGATATATTATTGAAGATGACTACGATAGTGAATTTCGTTATATCGGAAAACCAATTCCAGCTTTACAAGGAATGGATAAAAATGAAAAAGTAATTTATATGAGTACCTTTACGAAATCATTAATGCCTTCACTACGTGTCGCTTACTTTGTATTACCTTCTACACTTTTAAAAGCCTATAAACAAATATTTAGTGATTATTCTGCAACTGTCCCTAGATTTGATCAACATATTTTAGCAAACTTTATGAAAGATGGACATTTTGCAAAACATTTAAATCGAATGCGGAAAATTTATAGAAAAAAACATGATAGGCTTACTAATACTTTCGAAACCTTCTATCCTGGAATCACTATAAAAGGGGACCAAGCCGGCATGCATGTTTTAATATCTGTCCCAGTAGATAAAACTGAAGAAGAGCTAAAGCAACAAGCCAATACACTGAATATCGCTGTTTATCCTGTATCGGATTATTTATTAAAACCAATTGAATACGAACATCCTACCTTCTTACTCGGTTTTGGTGGGATCGCCCTAGATGATATCGAACCAGCTATCCACCGATTAATGACTTGTTGGGGCATTCGAAAACAGTGAAAAGAGGGAATCTCATTAGGAGATTCCCTCTATTTATTGGTCGATTAATTGGATATTATAATTTTCAAACCACCGATCGATTTGAATTAAGTAGGCTAGTAATTGTGGACCTGCCATTAATTGGCCGAACCATGGTACTTTAAATGAAGCACCACCGGAACGAACGAGTTGTTCCAATTGTTCTTTTTCAAACAACTCATGTAAAATAGATTCCCTTTTTTGAAGAAGGCTGTTTAATAAATCTTTCACGCCCTCTGTATAAGCAGGATGGTAAGTTTTCGGATACGGATTCTTTTTCCGATATAATACTTCTTCCGGTAACAAACCTTCAACCGCTTTTCGTAAAAGACCTTTCTCCATATTTCCCACATTTTTCATTTCCCAAGGAATATTCCAGACGTATTCTACGATTCGGTGGTCTGCAAATGGGACTCGCACTTCTAAACTTCCACCCATACTCATCCGATCTTTTCGTTCTAATAATGTTTGCATAAAATAACGCATATTTAAATAAAATAGTTGTCTTTGTTTCGCTTCTTTCGGGTTTTCTCCTTCAAGTGTTGGAGAATCTTTTACTGTTTCTTCAAAGGCATATTTCATAAATTCCTTTAGTTTTAGTTTCGATTGCCATTCTTTTCGTAAAAATCCTTCTCTTTCATCGATAGAACGAATCCATGGGAATTGGTTATAGTCTTTATGGAACCACGGATATCCACCAAATATTTCATCGGCACACTCTCCAGACAACGCTACTGTAAAATCTTCTTTAATAACTCGACAAGCCAGTAAAAGTGAACTATCAATATCTACCATACCTGGTAAGTCACGTATTACCATTGCTTCCTCTAACTTATCTACTAAATCATTTTGAGAAAGGATAATATCAAAATGTTTTGTATGGAAAGTTTCCGTCATTTTATTTATCCAATAGCTATCCATGGAGGTTTGGAAATCATTTTTTTCAAAAAACTGTTCGTTTCCTTCATAATCAATTGAATAAGTATGGAGAGTACGCCCTTCTTCGTTGTACGTATTCGCAGCAATCGCTGTAATAATACTGGAATCCAACCCACCAGATAAAAATGTACAAAGTGGAACATCGGAAACAAGCTGACGTTTAATTGCATCTGTTACTAAAAAACGCACGTGCTCTACGGTTTCTTCAAAGGACTGTTCGTGTTTTTGACTTTTCACATTCCAATAACGCCATTTCTTTAAACCTTCTTTTGAAAATTTTAAAGCATGCCCCGGCTCCAACTCTTCAATCCCTTTATATACTCCATTACCGGGGACACGCGACGGACCGATACTCAGTAATGCTGCTAGACCTTGACGATCAATTTGAGGCGTTATCGATGGATGGGCAAGAATTGCTTTAATTTCGGACCCAAATAAAAAAGAACCTTCACTTAAAGAATAAAAGAAAGGTTTTACACCTAGACGATCTCTAAAAGCATATAACGTTTCTTGTTGTTCGTCCCATACGGCAAAAGCGTAGATTCCATTTAAATAATCGACGCACTGTTCTTTCCATTCAATAAAAGAGGCTAATAACACTTCAGTATCTGAAGATGTTGAAAAAGTGTACCCTCTTTTTAATAATTGTTGGCGAATCTCATCCGTATTATAAAGTTCACCATTATATACGATGACATAGGATGCATTTTGGTGTATCTTCGTCATTGGTTGTTTACCACCAATTAAATCAATAACAGCTAAACGACGATGCCCTAGTAGAGCATGTGTGCTGCACCATACATTGCCATCATCAGGTCCTCTCTTATTTAACGTTTCCGTCATCCCTTTAACAATCTCTTCACTGTTCTTAATTGACTTCGTAAAATTAATCCAGCCTGTAATGCCGCACACTTTATTCACGCTCCTTCACCTACTAACTTATGAAGGCTTTGGGCAAACTTATTTTGTCCAAGAAAAAAAAGATTGTGACTAGCTATTACTAAATATAAAAAAGCTGTTCTATAAGCTTTTGCTTACAGAACAGCCTAAATTCTAACAAAATTATTGATTATTAAAATAATCCACCAACGAATCCAGAAATACCATCCCAGATATTAACGAAGAAGCTACCTACTCCTTGGAAGAATAGAGAAATTGCTCCTGCACGTTCTACATTACTCGTTGTTACTACGTTTGTAGAAAAACTCTCTCCATCGATAAAACCGTAATCCGTTCCTTCAGTACGTTCAATAACGACTTTACCAACGACAGTCCCTTTTTTCACGTCCGCTTCTACCGATTTTTTATCTAAAACGACTTTAGGAACATATAAATCTTTTTCATTCGTTTTAACCATGAAAGAAATCGGTTCTTCAACAGCGATTTCCACTTTATCTTCTTTTCCTTTAGTTACCTCAATTGTCTCGTTGCCTTTAAATTGATAGTTAGATGGAACAATCTCTTGTTTTGTAAATTGTCCGAAACCATAATCAAATAATTTTTTCGCAGCATCGAAACGTGCTAAACGTGATTCATTTCCTTTTGCATCAACAGCATTCATAACTACTGCTATTAAACGTGTTCCATTACGTTCTGCCGTTCCTGTGAAACATTGTCCAGCAAAAGGTGTAGAACCCGTTTTAAGGCCGTCTACGCCTTCATATTGGCTTACTAACCCTGGTAACATCCAGTTCCAGTTTTCCATTTCAATTTGGTCATCTGTACCTTCACGGAAGTTTTTTTTCGGAATACTAGATGTTTCTAAAACTTCCGGATGATCCTTTAATAGATGATAAGCTAATTTTGCTACTGATTTAGCAGGCATAACGTTTTCATCCTCTGGATTTGTACCTTCCGGATGCATTCCGAATAAATCGGAATTATTTAATCCAGTTGAGTTAACAAATTTATAGTCCTCTAAACCAATTTCTTCAGCTTTTTCGTTCATCAATTTGATAAATTCAGTTTCTGAACCTGCAATTGTTTCAGCGATTGCCGCTGTTGCTGCATTTGCTGAATAAATAGCCATCGCTTCATAAAGTTCTTTAATTGTATAAGTACCATCTTCTCGTAATGGAACATTACTTAATGCACGGTCTTGTGACATTTTATATGTATACTCATTAACATGGTACTGCTGATCCCAAGAAATTTTACCTTCTTTAATCGCATCTAACAGAATATATTCTGTCATCATTTTTGACATACTTGCAATTCCAAGCGCCTTATCTGCGTTTTGCTCATATAATATTTTCCCAGTGTCAGCGTCAATTAAAATCGCCGCAGATACATTTATACCTAAATCTGTTTCAGCACTTGCATTGTTTGGGGATACAACAAACATACTGATTAACAGAAGTGGAATCATCATTAGGCTAACCCAAGTTGTTTTCTTTGATGTTCTCACAAAAAAATACCTCCATTATTGTTTTTAATCTACTTTCGTCATTTTATCATAGAAAGTGCAAGAAAAATATTACGTTTAAATAAAAAAAGCACTTTATTAACATCTACCATAGACGTTAATAAAGTACTTTGGTTCCATTTATTGAATAGAGTAGTTTGGTGCCTCTTTTGTAATTTGAACATCATGGGGATGAGATTCACGAAGTCCTGCCCCAGTCATACGGATAAACTGTGATTTTTCTCGTAAATACTCTAAGTTAGGTGCTCCACAATATCCCATACCTGCACGAATACCACCAACTAATTGATGAATCGTATCCGCTAATGGTCCCTTATAAGGAAGACGTCCTTCAATACCTTCAGGAACTAATTTTTTCGCATCTTCTTGGAAGTAACGGTCTTTCGAACCTTTCTCCATTGCAGATAATGAACCCATACCGCGGTAAACTTTAAAGCGACGACCTTGGAATATTTCAGTTTCACCAGGAGACTCAGAAGTACCTGCTAATAAAGAACCAAGCATAACAACATGTCCACCTGCAGCAAGTGCTTTTACGATATCACCTGAATATTTAATTCCACCGTCCGCAATAATTGTTTTGCCCATCTCACGAGCAACTGTAGCACAGTCATAAACGGCTGTAATTTGAGGGACCCCTACACCCGCTACTACACGAGTAGTACAAATTGACCCAGGTCCAATACCAACTTTAACAACGTCTGCACCTGCTTCAAATAATGCACGAGTAGCTTCACCTGTTGCTACGTTACCAGCAATAATTTCCAATTCTGGATAGGCTTCACGAATTTGTTTAACCGTATCAATAACACCACGTGAATGTCCGTGTGCTGTATCAATTACGATCACGTCGACTTGAGCTTCTACAAGTTTTGCAATACGTGGCATTGTATCTTTTGATACACCAACAGCAGCACCGACTAATAATCTTCCTAAATTATCTTTCGCTGCATTCGGGAATTCAATTACTTTTTCAATGTCTTTAATTGTAATAAGACCAGTTAATTTACCATTTTCATCAACAATAGGTAACTTTTCGATTTTATACTGTTGAAGTATTTTTCCAGCTTCTTCTAATGTAGTTCCAACTGGGGCTGTTATCAGCTCTGCTTTCGTCATAACATCTTCAATTTTTAATGAGTAATCAGAGATGAAACGTAAATCACGGTTAGTAATAATACCAACTAACGTTAAATCTTCCTCATTATTTACGATTGGCACACCCGAAATGCGATATTTCCCCATTAAATGCTCTGCATCATAAACTTGATGTGCTGGCGTTAAAAAGAATGGGTTCGTAATTACACCATTTTCAGATCGCTTAACTTTTTCAACTTCTTCGGCTTGTTCTTCAATACTCATATTTTTATGAATAATTCCGATTCCACCTTGGCGAGCCATTGCAATTGCCATTTTTGATTCAGTAACAGTATCCATACCTGCACTTACAATTGGAATATTCAGTTTGATTTTTGGAGTAAGCTGTACTGATAGGTCCACCGTTTTTGGTAATACTTCTGAATGTGCTGGTACTAATAAAACATCATCAAATGTTAAGCCTTCTTTGGCAAATTTCGTTTCCCACATTTCGTAAATGCCTCCTAGTTCTTAAAGAATATTAATTGTAAGATTAACAACATGAATTGTAAGTGTCAAGATTCTCTAAAAAGAAAGATTATTCCGATTATTTAATCACCATTTCTAGCCTTAAAATAGAATGAACTAACCTAGTTTATTATTTACTTAACTACAAAATTTATTAAATGAAGATGGAGAATTCTATATAAATACTCTCATTCATTTTGAATGTAAACGAATTCAACTAAGTTTTGGGAATTTTTCCTCCTTTAATTTCCACTTATTGTAGTTAGTGCTTTTAAGTTCAAATTTTGATTTTTACTCTACCTTTTTAACATCACTATATCAAGCCTTCGTCTTTTATATGTTAAGACGATTTTTAAGTATTAAAAAAGACCACTGAATATCAGTGGTCTCTAATTGCCTAGCGACGTCCTACTCTCACAGGGGGAAGCCCCCAACTACCATCGGCGCTAAAGAGCTTAACTTCCGTGTT
>NZ_JACSQA010000030.1 GCF_014836845.1 Ureibacillus galli | reverse complement strand
TGTTCATTTGTAAATTTAGTCATAAAAAAACTACACCTCCAATTGTTAGATGTGTCTAACAATTGGGGTGCAGTTCACTTTCAGAAAAGCGCATAGTTGTAGTAGATATATGATCCTTAACTAATTCTTTGAATCAAAAAAGTTCGAATTGAACTCCTTACTTTATTCTTTTAACATGGAATGCTTTTGAAAAGCTTTATAGAAACTAATACCAAAGAAAACAACCATAATGGCGGGAAGCAATCTTAAAAGGGCGAATGGCGTTTCAAATAATAGTGCTTTCCAGAATAATGAACCTTTCATGCTCCAGAGACCTTCAGTCAAATATAAACCTGAATCCTTATAAAGCATAAAAGAAATAAACAATAATAATATAGCTAAGCTAGAAGAATAACCCATTAACCTTTTATAATAATTACTCTTCGATTGGCGATCCGAGAAGATTTCATTTTGATGATCTTTTTCTTTTTGCCAATATTGAATGCCACCAAGCCGGGAACCATTTATATAATGCCAACCGAAATCTTCATATATCCCTTTGTACTCTTCGAACTTATTCCTTGATAAATAATCTTGATAATCCAGTCGCACCACATATTGTTTGTTGGTTTTTTCGAAAGTGTATACGCCGAATCCGCTCGTATTTGTACAACGATAGCCTTTTTGTAATTGCTCATTTAGCCATTGTTCCTCTTTTTCGATATCAAAAAATATTTTAAATCTCTTCATTTGATGCACTTCCTTCATACAGAGATAAAATATGCAATAACCTGTTTTGTTCCATTTTCAAAATCGCTCTTCCTTCCTCTGTTATCATATAAACTTTTCTCCGGCCTTCCTCTCCAACAGGTTCGATCCAACCATGCTTACTTAAGTTCTCAATCGCACCATATAATGTACCAGCTGCTAAAATAACAGATCCGTTACTCATCGTTTCTATCTTTTGCATGACGGCATAGCCATGGAGTGGCTCACGCAAAGCTAATAAAATATAATGCATCGTTTCAGACAACGGTAATAATTTATGTTTCATTTTCTCATCCTCTATTCAGTTCGACTATATAGTTCAACTTAATAAAAATATAATACAGTTCAACTGAATAGTCAACATCATTTTCAAAATTAGTAAAAGGAACTTAATCTTCGATAAAGGTTCTAAAGGCACTACAATCTAGAGAATGAACGTTTACATATGAAGCATGTATTTCTAAAAAAGTGAAATGCCTCAGTTTCAGAAAAGGAAACATTAAAAAAAGACAAATCACAAGTAGTTGATAAAGGAACCAATTTGATGGAAAAGAGTTCATCAAGTTAGTAGGGGATAAGCATTGTACTAATTATTACTGATCGGATAATATGCTGAAAAGAAATCAATGATTTACGACAATAGGGGAATATGAGAATAGGGCTTACTTCATGTTTATCGAATTTCCAATTGCAAAAGTATTAAAGGGAAATTAAAAGGATTGAGTTCAGTTCAATACCGAAATCAATCCTTTATAGCTGTTAAAATAAATTTAAAACTTCTTATGGTAACTAAAATTTCGGGAAAAACGTCCGTTTATATAGTGATGACGATTAACTTCATTAGCTGGTTTTGAATCGATTATTTAAAATCCCATAAGATCCTTAACATGTTCTGCGTTTTCTTTAGAAGTTAATTTTTCGAGTAATAAAAATGCAACATCAAAAGCTGTACCTGGGTTAGAAGAGGTAATAATATTTTCATCCTGAACAATTAAATCATTTTGTACAACTGCACCGAAATTTTTTAACTGCTCTTTTCGTTTGCTCGTTGAATGATTGTATGTGGTTGCCTTTCTACCTTTAAGAATACCGCTTTTGCCAAGCGCTAAAGAGGCCACACAGATACTCGCAATCGGCTTCTTATTGGCATGAAAATGTTGAATAATATTTAAAAATGGGGTACTAAAAGCATCTTCGTAAAAGCCCGCTTCTTCAAAACCTCCTGGAATAGCTAGTGCATCAAACTCATCTAGTTGAATATCGTGAATCGTTTTTTCAGGTATGACTGTAAAATTCCAAGTACAAGTTAATTTATCCCGAAGGCCAACGGTTACGACTTCAGTTGAACCATCTCCCTCCCATTTATTCCAACCTAGTACATCTGTAAATACACTAGCCTCTACTGCTTCAAATCCATTAGCTAATAATAATAATATTTTTTTCATATTGTATCTCCCTCCTGGTACCTTATTTTATAAAATTATTTAAATTGCATGAATGGGTTGAAAAAGGATATTTAGTTGTTTAATTTTAATTAATAAAGTATTTAAGTTATTCTAATTTATAAAAAAAGGTTGGATATTTTATGGATCAAATTGATAAAAACATTGTGAAGATATTACAATCAAATGCAAAAATTTCAATGAAGGATTTAGCGGAAGCGGTTCACTTATCTTCTCCATCCGTCACGGAACGAGTACGAAAATTAGAGGAGCAACAAGTTATTGAAGGTTACCATGCACATGTTTCTCTAAAAAAAATGAACCGCCCAATCTCTGCACTTATATTGTTTGAATCAAAAGATTGTAAAGCATTAGCTAACTTTTGCCATAACCATCCAGATGTACTTGAATGTTATAGGGTTGCAGGGGAGATTAGCTATATTGTCAAAATAGCAACGCATTCTGTAGAGAGTTTAGAAAAATTTATTGATGAGTCAATGCAATTTGGAACACCCTCTACGAATATCGTGTTATCTTCTTATGAAAAAAGAATAATAGACCCTTTTGAAGAATGAAAATACAGGGAGACATACAAAAGAGGAGCCTCCAGTTATATACATTGATGTGGAATGGGACCAGATTTTGAGTTTGCGCCCAACTTTGATACACGATTATACGTAGAAGAAAGTAATGTTCTTTTCATAAAAAAAGGCACTTCCAAATGTTAGGCACAAATTAACATTGGAGGTGCCTTTATGAAGTAGGCAATCGATGCGATATTTTGTTTTAAAAGGGGTGAAGAAAGCCTAACTTCAATTGTTAAATCTCAATTTAAATTAATACTGAAATGTTAAATTTTTGATTGGAAAATATTAATTCCATGGACTAGAATCCCAAAACTTATTTCAAATTTATCATTCGTAAATGGTAACAATAATTCCATCCATATTGTCACCAGAAATCTCATATTTGTGATTTTTCGGTAGGTTAATGGTCATGTTTTCAGAAAAAGGGTAATAAGAAACAGTATATTTTTTACCTTCGATCTTCGTCGACACCTTCTTTTTTTCCTTTAGGTAATCTAAATATTCTTCTAAAACAAAATCCTCCTCCTTCATAATCGCACTATGCGGCAAACCAACATAACGAATATGCCAAGGTTCATATTGGATACCTGTAATATCAGTTTTATTCTCTGGATATCGTAAAATAAAGCCATATTTCCAAGCATTTTTTTCTATCCATTTTCCTTCTGGTGCATCTTCCATTTTCATCTGTGTAGACCCTACATCCAACGATAAACCCAAATTATGTTCGCTATAACCCGGAGGTAGTGCAAGGTTAGATCCCATTTGTTCATAAAGTATCTTTTGTTCTTCAAAACTACGAAATCCACTTGTGATAGCGAAATGATGGAGCCCATCTTTTCCAGCATCAGCAATCATGTCTGAGAATTTATGGGCAATATCCATTGACATATAATTTTTACTACCTAATAACACGTACCCCTGTGTCAATTCATTGTGAGTGGATAAATTAATCACGTCGGTTTTAATACTCTCTTGGTGAACTGGGTGTTCATTGTTGATCAATAGCAGATCTCCTTGAAAAATTTGTTCTTCTGTAATATTTGTTTGTAGGTTATTTTCAAAAGCCCTTTCGTATTCTGCTATTCCATGTTGATCATATTTTTCTACTTCTATTTTTGGTTTATCTACTTTTGATTCAAATAACGTTTCCTTATATATGAAGGCTAGAAACAAGCACAAAAGTAATAATAGTAAAAATCCCCACTTCTTCATTTTCAGTTTCCTCCTTATTCGTCACTAATTGATATAATAGGTAAAACTATTTAAAAAAAGAGTGGGGTAAATCTTAAATTTTTCTTAAATTATTTATTTGAAATCTACTTAATTATTTTGTTCACTTTCCTTTGGTAATCGGACTTCAAAAGTTGTCTGTACGACGTTGCTTTCAGCAGTAATTGATCCATTATGCTGCTCTGCAATATTCTTCGCAATAAACAGACCCAATCCTGTACTATCTTCTCTATGGGTTCGTGCTTTGTCTCCGGTATAGAACATATCAAAAAGATACGGGAGTTCATCATGAGGGATACTATCTCCATAATTCACAACTTGTACTACCACTTCGTTAGCTTCAATGAAACCATTAATATCTACATACTGGCCGTCAAATCCATAACGAATTGCATTGGTGATAAGATTTTCAAAAAGTCGTGCTAGCAAATCTCCATCACCCAAAACGGGTAAATGGCTAGGAATATTCATCCGGGCAATCAAATGATTTTTTTCGTATACAGGATACAGTTCTTCATTTAATTGGTTTAGTAGGTCTGTTAGATTAAATCTTTTTTTATCTACTGGCAGCATTCCATAATTCATTTTAGTTATTTCAAATAATTCATCAATTAGCCTTTCTAAACGTTGGGATTTAGTAAAAGCAATCGTTAAAAAATGCCTAACTTGTTCTTTCGTCAAGTTTTCATCTTTAAGGATTAAATCCAAATAACCTAAAACAGAAGTTAGTGGGGTACGCAGATCATGTGCTAAATTTACAACTAGTTGATTCTTACTGCTTTCTGAAAAGTCACCTCTTTCTATGGCTTCTTTTAATTTTTTACTTGCGAGATTTATGTCTTTGGCAATATCATTAAACTCATCATTTGATTGGATTTCAACTTGATGTTGAAAGTCTCCGCGAGCAAGGTAGTGAATTCCGCTTGAAATCTCGTTGAAATAAGTAGAATAGCGCTTCGTAAAGAAAAAGAAAAACAGTATCGAAAGTGGGATAAAAATAAGTAAAAAGAAATTAATGTCTCCAATTTTTAATATAAATAATCGGAAATGGGTTAATAAATCGCCGTAATCAACCCAAGTATGGTAATAATATTGAAGTATTTTAAAGATTATATAAGTGATGGAGCCAGACAGAATCATACTTAATCCAAATAACATAATCATTTTTGAGCGAAAACTTCTTAAAACTTTAACCATTGAATGTATACCCGATTCCCCATACAGTTTTAATTAATTTGTTTTTCTGCTGATCTTCTTTAAGTTTTTTCCGTAATGTACGAATATGAACCATAACAGTATTCCCACTTTCAAAATAAGCTTCGCCCCACACCTGCTGGAAAATATTTTCCACACTATAAACTTTCTTTGGATGGCTGGCTAGCAAATACAAAATATCAAATTCTTTAGGAGTTAACTCAATATATTCTCCGTAAAGAGTAACCGCCCGTTGCTCAGGAGAAATAACTAGTCCACCAAACTCTAGATTTGATTTTTTTTCGTTCTTAGCTTGATTCAAAGTAGTAAATCGCCGTAACTGCGCATTTACTCTAGCTACCAATTCAATGGGAGAGAATGGTTTAGTCATATAGTCATCTGCTCCAATTATGAGTCCCTGTACTTTGTCAAAATCAGATGTTTTAGCACTTAAAAATATAATAGGCATATTATGCTGTTCACGAATGCGGTGGGTTACTTCATATCCATTCATTTTCGGCATCATAATATCCAAAATTAGCAAATCAAAGACTTGATTTTCGATAACACGAACAGCCTCTTGACCATCTGAAACTTTCATAATATGGTATCCTTCTTTTTCAAGATGAAAGGCAATTAAATCAGCAATTTCCTCCTCATCATCAGCAATTAGTATCGATATATCTTTCATAGTTTCACCCCTAAATAATATGTACATATAGGTCCTAATCTTGTTCTATTATATCTTTTCTTTCCCAAAAAAATGGACTTATTAATGGACTGAAAATCTTCAACTAAACTTTCCACGATTTTAAATTACAATTCATAATAATATAATTGAAAGATACCTCTTTCAGCTTTTGATTGCTACTCAACAATCTGACACGATTGTTGAAAAAAAGCATGACTCACCATTTTTAACCTATTTGGTTTTAAAACGTCTTTATTATAAACCAGTAGATTTTGATGCAAAAAATATAAGATGTCTAATCGTGTTATGGTAAGGGTAATCAATTTTGTTGGTGGCTTCGTGATTGGTTCTAAATGGAAAATTTTGCGTTATAATGATTGTTCCTACCAATGCGTTCAAAACATACCCATTTTTGGAGGTCGGTTCATCATGATCAATATTTGGAAAAAAGACGACGAATATTATAAATTACCCCCTTTAACTGACAAAATACTAGAAAAAGCAGAAGAAACCCTTAGAGTAAAACTGCCTAAATCTTATATTCATTTACTTCAAGAACAGAATGGTGGATACATCATCTATGATTCATATCCTTCAGATGTCCCAACATCTTGGGCGGATGATCATATAAATATGGAATTCCTTTTCGGGATAGGCGAAGAAAACGGGATATTGGAAAGTGACTATTTCATACGAGAGTGGAATTTGCCGAACAATATTGTATTACTCTCTGGAAGTGGACATTCGTGGGTGGCACTTGATTATCGCCATACAAAAGAGGAGCCTCCAGTTATATATATTAATGTGGAATGGGACCAGATTTTTGAGTTAGCACCTAACTTTGACACGTTCATAAATGGATTATATGTAGAAGAAAGAGATGTTGAAGATCTTTATTTTGAACAAGATGAAAGACAATGGACGATCGATGAACTGAACAATGCCTTTTCAACTTCAAAGGAGCAAGAGATTACCCTTGCTTTGGATTACCTTTTTGAAAATACGAAAGGAAATGAACACTTCATTGAACAAAAGTTAATCGCTCTTCTACAAAGTCCAATTCTCGATATCAAACAGTTAGCGGCCAATTACGCGAATCATTTCCACGAAGTAGGAATCCTGTCTTCGAATGGGGTAGAGGAAATGGTATCCATCATTCGGAAGGACAATGAAATCGAATATTATGCAGATATGTACTTCAGTAATAATTGAATTGAACATACAACGTAAGGCATTTCTTTAGAGCAGGAAGAAATGTCTTTCTTATTGAATTTAATAGGGAGTGAGGTGAAGGAATTGACTTTACGTTACAAAGAATACGGTGATAAAAGTGCTTCCTTGATGGTCTTTTTACATGGTGGCGGTGTGAGTGATTGGATGTGGGATCAACAAGTACAATACTTCAAGCATTACCATTGCATTGTGCCGATTTTACCTGAACATGGTTTAAACAATGTTGACATTCCCTTTTCGATAAAGGGGAGTGCAGAAGCATTAATCCAACTAATTGAAGAAAAAGCTAGAGGAAAGAAAGTCATTTTAATTGGCTTTTCGTTAGGTTCACAAGTCATTATCCAACTACTCAGCATGAAACCAGATTTAATCGATTTTGCCATGATCAATAGCGCCTCAGTCAGACCTATGCCATACATGAAAAAAATTATCAAACCTGCGATTAAACTATCCTTTCCGTTAATAAAAAATCGATATTTTTCCAAACTCCAAGCAAAGCAATTATACATAGGGGAAGTCTACTTTGAAAGGTATTACGAGGAAAGTTGCCAACTAAAACCCGACACGCTTATTAGAGTATTAGAGGAAAACATGTCCTTTGAAATTCCGATAGATTTTAGAAAAGCAAAGGGAAAAATACTCGTTACAGTAGGTGAAAAGGAAAAAGGGGTTATGAAAAAATCTGCTAAAGATATCGTCAACGCAAACCCGAATTGTACTGGAATCATTTTACCTAAAGTAGGGCATGGTGTTTCTTTAGCAATGCCGGACTTCTTTAATCATCTCGTGGAAGGGTGGATCCAGGAAGGGAGGTTACCAAAGGAATGTAGCATGATAGGTTAGATCATTTTCGCGAAAATCAAATAAAAAGAAGAAAGGGGAAAATGATAATGGAACTTCATATTTGTAATGAAGTAAATAAAGAAGCAAAAGAATATATTGACGACGAGCTTTATAAATTTAATTTAAAGTACTTTCCAAAGGATTTAGTTGGGCGATACGAAGAAATTAATTTGTTTCTAAAGGATGAGAACGACAATGTTCGTGGTGGAATCTTAAGTGCAGTAAATTGGAATTGGTTAGAAATTTATACACTTATTTTAGATGAGGACTTAAGACATTCTGGCTATGGGACAAAATTGTTGTTAGAAATAGAGAAAATAGCTCTGGATAAAAAGTGTGATTTCATCAAAGTGGATACTTTAAGTTTTCAAGCATTAGATTTCTATAAAAAGAATGGATATCAAGTATATGGTAGCATCGACAATGTCGGTAGGGAATTTGAGCATTACTATTTGAAAAAGGATTTATAAAGTGTAGTTGCTAGTTTTCATGAGTTACCACTTCAGGTCGTGAATCGAAAGAGGGAATAGGGTTCTTTTAATTGAAGTGGATTTTATTAAAAGTAAAGTTAATGTAGGATGGGATACAATGATCGCTTTTGGATATATTCTACCAACTTTAATAGCCATTTTATTCGTAGGTTATTATGCGCCTTTAGTGGGGATTGTAGTTGGCTTTTTCATTCATATTTTCGTATTACTTATAAGAATTTCAGAGAAGCTAGACAAACTTTTGGATAAAACTGAGGATGGATTGTGACAATAAGGGTGATTAGAAATGCTTATGTTCTGTTCCTAATAAATGAGAAAACCAGAGCGGCTATGGCAACTCTGGTCTCTTTGAATACAATTGGTGGTACGCACCGATGTTGTTTATTTTTCGAGTGAATCAATTGTTAATGATTTACACATATGTTCATATTGATGATCACTAATGACTAATTCAGCAACTTTCTGATACCCTAAACTAGCATATAACTTTTTCGCTTTCGGGTTTGCCTTATCTACATTGAGACCAATCGTATGGTATCCTGCATCGATCGCGGTTTGGCTCATCCCGTTTAGTAAAGCGGAGCCAATACCTAAACCTCTAAATTTTTGGTTTACGACCACTGAATCGATATACCATTCATTTGGAAGTGTCTCTTTATCAACAAATAAATTATCATTAGGATCAAAACCGTTTTTCAGTAATACGTTTCTAAATGGCTCATCAATGATCGCCTCGTCCTCTGCGGGATAGCCAAAGATGACACCCGCAATTTCTCCATTTAACTCATAAACTAAGCCTCTTTTAAAACCAAAACGATATGTAGGTTCGGCAATACACTCAGCCACCATATCAAGTAATGTATTTTTAGAAATCTTCTTAAGTAAAGGTAATTCCATATCCTCAAAGATTACCCATAACAGTTTTGCAATCTCCATACAATCCTTTTGGGTTGCCATTCTAATCATCCATATCCAACCTTCCATATATTCACTATTCCACTGTTAAGTCTAAACCTTTTATCATTCGAAGGTCAATTAAATGGAATGCTCGAGATCAGTGGTAGGTGCTATTTTCAAGATGTTAGTTTAATAGGTCACGGTCCATTTTTCCTTGTCGTTTCAAAGTTATCTCCATTACATTCAATATTTCGATTATGGTTGAAATATTCAGCCGTTATAATGAACAGACAGACTGGTCAATTAAATAAGTAGGGAGATAAAAAATGAATACGTTCAAATTTACAACATTAATACTCTTAACAACCTTTTTAATGGGTTCTTCTTTTGCTGTCGTGAAGATTGGTTTACCTTATTATCTCCATTATTATTAGCAGCATTACGCTTTACACTTGCTGGACTTATGATGGCTGTAATAGTTTTTATTTTAAAAAGACCGCACCCGACATCTATAAAAAGTTGGATAAAGATATTGGTGATTGGTGCTTTTCAAACAGCTGGTGTTATGGGGTGTATTTTTTTGAGTTTACGAACGATTACAGCGAGTGAATCTTCTATTCTTACATTTACGAACCCGTTACTTGTTGTTGTATTCAGTACGATTTTTTTAAAAACACATTATAAATTTTATCAATGGATAGGTGTTCTTTTTGGATTAGTAGGGGTAAGTATTACAATGGGCGCACAACTAGAATTGAAGATTGGGATTTTTTATGGAATTCTTTCTGCAGTTTTTTGGGCAATCGCCACATTATTAGCGAATAAATGGGGAGTACATTTCGATACGTGGGTTCTATCCGCCTATCAGATGCTTTTTGGTGGATTTTTACTTTTACTCAGTAGCTTTATTGTTGAAAAACCATTTTTTATTTTAAATAGCCATTCATTACTCGTTTTATTATGGTTAAGTATTATGTCTTCAATTGTTCAATTTGCCGTCTGGTATTATCTGCTACAAAAAGGTGATCCAGGAAAAACGAGTGCATTTTTATTTTTAGCACCTTTCTTTGGTGTTCTATCTGGCTGGCTCATATTAGGGGAGTCATTATACCTTTCCATCATCGTTGGTGGTATATTTATTATTATTGGAATCTATCTTGTAAATAGCAATTTTCAGCAGAAAAATCATGGCGTAAAAAGAATTTTAAAGATAAATGATTAGCTTGTGAACTAAGAAGTCCTTCTCAGTGTCTATTAAGAGGGGGATTCTTTCTGGCCCATGTTGTTTCTTCAAGGGAAAAGGCAACTTTCGCTCCATTTAGATTTATACTCATTTTTACCAAACTTTCTGCATTGTCTATTTTGATTACAAGGAAATTGTGAAATAGCCATTTGGGGAAGGGAAAAAATAACTTGAAGAATAGTAATATGAAAACGATTTTTAGTCTTATCGCGCTTGTCTGTATATGGGGATCTGTATGGCCGATTTATAAATATGCCTTACAGTTTTCGCCACCAGTCTTATTTTCGGGAATCCGTTCAATCATTGCAGGACTTTTATTTGCTTTGATCTTAATTCCTCAATGGAGAAAAATAAAATGGAAAGAAAATTGGCCCGTTTATGTAATTTCGAGTATATTTAATGTCATACTTTTCTACGGAATTCAATCGATAGGTTTGCAATATTTACCGGCAGGCTTATACTCTGTCATCGTTTATTTCCAACCAGTGCTTGTTGTTATACTCGCATGGCCATTTTTAAAAGAACCGCTTACTCGTAACAAAATCATCGGTGTATGTTTAGGGTTTTTAGGTGTTGTGATGGTAAGTTTAGATGGGATTAGTGGCAAAGTTGCTCCGATTGGATTTGTACTTGCACTCATTACAGCTAGTGGTTGGGCGATTGGAACGATCTATGTAAAAATAAAGAGCAATGTCGTCAATGGGTTTTGGTTAGTTGCTTTACAAAATGTCATTGGTGGTCTTTGTATGTTGTTTTATGGCTTAGGAGCAGAAGACATCCGGGCAATTGAATGGAACGGGTCATTTATTGTTTGTTTAATCTATGGGGCAATTTTTGGTGTAGCATTAGCTTTTGTTTTGTATAACCAATTAATGAGTAAAGGAGAGGCAGGAAAAGTTAGCTCTTTTACCTTTTTAGTCCCATTAATTGCAGTGTTACTCGGTACGGTTTTCTTAGATGAACCATTTACCATAACTTTATTGATCGGAATGGTATTCATTTTATTAAGTATTTATTTAATTAATAAAAAGCCGAATGTTGTAACCGGAAAGGAATAGTTTAACTCCTTTATGTGCTCCACAATCAAAAAGCTGATGAGTTTATTTTTATAACTCATCAGCTTTCATTTTTAAAATCTTTCTAATGTTAGATCCATGTTTACGCTGGTAGCAGCCTTAAAACCATCAGCGGCAGCAATCATCAAAGAAGAGGGGCCAGCCTTTTCGGTTTCACCTGCAATATAGACCCCGGGCACGGTTGTTCGTCCATTACCATCTGTGATAATGATTCCGTTTTCATCAACTTGACAATTGAATTGTTCGGCAAATTGATTTGGACGATAAAAACGAGGTACTACAAAGCCACCACTTCTTGAAATGGTTTCACCTGATTCTAATTCAATACGTTCTAATTTACCATGATCCCCAAGTAGGTTTTTAATAATGGACGTATAAACTTTTATTTTTTTACTTTCAAATACGTTTCGTACTTGATCAGATAGTTCATGGCCATTCGTAAAAACGATTAGATCTTTTGACCAATTCATAAGCAATTTCGTTAGATGAATAGCGTGTTCACTATTTTCTGCAATGACGGCTAAAGGCTGGTCTCTCAGCTCCCAACCATCACAATAGGGACAGTTGAATAAACTTTTACCGTAATATTGTTTCACCTGTGAAAGGGGAAATTCTTCTTGTATACCAGTAGCTAACAATATTTTTTCTGCCATATAAGACGCATTGTTTGATGTTTTAACGAAAAATAAATCCGTTTGGTTATCTTTATCTACCTCAATCACTGTTTCGTGAAAAATGGAAATAGAAGGGTAAGACTGTAATTCCTTCATTGCTATATCTTTAAATTCTTGTGGTTTAATGCCATCTCTCGTTAAAAAACCGTGTGACGCTTGAGTTACTCGATTTCGATTTGTTCCATTATCAAAAATGGCAATGTTTCTACGCGCTCTTCCCAAAGTTAGGGCTGCACTTAATCCAGCAGGTCCTGCACCAATGACAATACAATCAAATTTATCCAACTTTAATTTCCTCCGTTTCAATAATATATATTATAGAGTCTTAATGTCTGTAATTAGGGTAAAAGACATCATGAATTATATAGATGTCTTATTCATTTTGTTAGCAAGGTCAAAAATACGTGTTTGATTCAATTCATCTAAAAGTTTTTGCTCGGCTGATTCAATCGCCTTCTGAATTAAACAATCAGGATTATGATTGTGGCAATAATCAAAAATAGGCGTTAAACCTTCAATCGCTTTTATCACATCGAGTAATGAAATTTTTTCCCAACCATGTTTTAATTTATATCCACCATTTGCACCTGAGACCGATTCAATCATTCCAGCTTTTACTAACTTTGTGAGGATTTTAGATAAATAGGTCGTTGAAACTTCTTGGCGTTCAGCTAATTTTGCGACACCGATATGCTCATTAGGAGGATTAACAGCTAAAAATAGCATGGTGTGCAAAGCATAATTCGTTGCTTTTGTTAACTTCATCATATCACCCTATTACAGACTTAATGTGTCTATAATATCTGCTTAGGTTATTCATGTCAAATAAATAGAGTGTTTCCATAGAAGAAGGGAATTACATTTCAGTAATAAGTGCATTAGTTGAATACGTTAATGTTCTATTATTGTCAAAATAATATTTACACTAACGGAGGTGTTACGAATTGAAAATACTTCATTTAATAATTGGCATTCTAATTATTTTCATAGGTAGTTTATTTATGAGCATCACGGTTAATAACGAAGTGTTTAAAACGATCATTAATAAAATCGTCGGATTTGTTATTTTGGTTGGAGGCATTATCTATCTAAGGAAACTTGCAAAGTTTGGACAGTGATAAAACAAATTGGAAATCATTCATATATTTTTTTCGTAAATGTGAAATTAATAACAAAATCAAAGGGTTATATATCCCTTATAAAGAAATAGTATAAACATAGGGAGATAGGTCTTCCTGAAAATTTGTGGAGTAAGAACATCATGATTCGTATTGCAAATTTCATTTAATAATGTGGAAAAGGGGATTGAAAATGGATGTAAGGTACCCAATAGGGAAATTACAAGTTCCTGAAAAAGTGACATTAGCAAATATTCAAGAATGGCTAAAAGAAATCGAAACTTACACGACTCGATTAAGTGAAACGGTACACGCATTAAGTGACGAGGAGTTAAGCAAAACGTACCGTGATGGCAGCTGGACTGTTCGTCAACTTGTTCATCACATTGCAGATTCTCAATTAAACATGTATCAACGTTTAAAGCTAGCCTTAACAGATGAGAATCCAACCGTACCGGCTTTTGATGAAGAAAAATGGGCTATTCAACCAGATACAAGGCTTCCTACAGAAAGTTCAATTAAAATGCTAGAAGGTTTAAATGAGCGTATTGTAGCTTTAGGAAATAGTTTAACGGTAGAGCAACTAGACAGAGTTTTTACTCACCAGAAAAACGGTAAAATTACCGTTGCAACAAAAGTTGCAAAATTAGCTTGGCACGAAGAGCATCACTTAGCTCATATAAAAATTGCATTATCAAAATAATTTCCTATGTTGGAATTGGCTTATTGAAAATTCAATAAGCCAATTTTTTTAATAATAGGGGAATTTTAATGTTCAGGACCAATTGGCAAGGTTGTGGAAATAAGTACTTATGTACATAAATTTATATCTCATTTTTAGAAAAGTTTAGTTAGCAATTAAAGAGGTATATATATAGAAAAAATCAATTTTGAAAGGGGAAACCTATGGATAAAATGACGCAGATTTTAGTAGAATTCCCATTCGTATTATTTTTAATGTTTGTCGTTTTTCGTTTTATGGGCAATAAAGAACTAAACCAATCAACGCCGATTGACTTTGCGTTTATGGTACTTATGACAAGTATTGGATGGGACGTGACGCTCAACCAAGATTATCCTTTATGGTTTACAATCGTTCTTTTTATCTTGTTGGTAGCGACAATCTATCTATTTGATTGGATCACAACGAAGTCAAAAAAAGCAGAAAAAATGATTATCGGAGAGCCTCTTCTTTTAATCGAACATGGTGAAATCCATAAAGAAGCCCTAAACAAAGAACGAATGTCCGAAGATGAACTACGGGCACTTTTACGATTAAAAGGCTTTTTTGTACTCGAGGAAGTTGAACAATGCTATTTGGAATTTAACGGTGATATATCCGTAAAACAAAAACAGAAATAAAAGGGAATCTCATTTTTACATAGGAAATTTGCTTTTAGGGCAGATCCTTTTATTAAGCCACCTTTATTATTTTGAAATACAAAAAAGCACTTCTAAAATGAACATACCTATCCTTGAGTAGAATAGTTTGAACACTTTAGAAGTGCTTATAAATTCTCTTCCGTTATTAAATTAAATAACTAAACTATCTCCAAAAGGTGCTTACGGTAAATCTACCTGTTAACTTCCTTTCTAACTTTTGTAGCAGATCCACCATTCATCTTTTCAATCTACATGAGTTCACTAAATGACCCATTTTCACTTACATTAGTATGGAGTCAATTGTTGATGCGCTAGTTGCTGTTGTTTATGAACACATCTTTCCACAATCTATCCTCCGTTGTTAATTTCATAGAATAAATACATTACTTTACTATAATAACATTTTATGTAAAATATTAAGTGAGGAAAAAGAGGTGGATTATGAAAAAGTATTTTTCATTTTTAGTTATATTAATTTTTTTATCAGGTTGTACTCCAAGTAAAAGTAACGAATATAACCATGATAATTTGTTAGAAATGTATAAAGGAGCACCCTTAGAAATTGGTGTAGTGGGGAGTGATGAATTACCAGCTGTAGGCAATGTAATTTATGATTACATTCAATTAAATGAAATTAGTAATCATGAGGAATTTGATGCTTTAATCATTATGCCAGGAGCTTTTACTGAAGCTGATAAAAATGACTATATAAATTTTTACAACACTGTAAAATACCCAATCTTCTTTTTTGGTATGCAAAACCTTCATTTGTTTGCATTTACAAATGAAAATATGACAATGGAAACATCTAAAGATGACGATGAACTAGCATATGTTCAAGGATTTAAAAATGTAAATGGAAAAAAAGAAGGTATTCAATTTTATAAAGGTGATTATTCGGATGAACAAATACTAGTTGAAATTTTTAATTATGTTAATGAAAATTTATGAAAATAATAAATTACGAACCATATCTTGAAACAGTTTTCCATGGTGATTCAGCTAAATATGGGCAGAACCATGAATCATGAAGCATGAGAATTTCAATTTGTTAAAAACATTGGTATTAAAAATGCCAGTGTTTTTTCATTTGCACATTAAAATTAAACAGATATTCTTTTTAAAGTGAAAGATTTTAAGTAACTTATCAATTTCATCATATGTATAACCTACATACAAATACAGATACTATTTTCAATAAACACACGGAAAATAGGAGTGTATAAACTTATGATAGAAGAACCTAAAATGAGTTCCTCTGAACTTGGGGCTCTTTGGATGACATATCAAAAAAATCAATGATTTTACGTATATTGGACTATTTTATTGAGAAAGCAGATGATCAAAAAGCAAAGGAACTCATGTCAGAGTTACGGAGCCAACTTCATCCAATCATTTTGAAAATGAAAACTACGCTTGAAAATGAAGGTGCGGCAGTTCCAGAAGGTTTTACGAAAAAGGATGTTCATTTAGAAGCACCAAAGTTATGGGACAATGGTTTTGACATTATGTTATGTCGCGTACTAAAGGAAATAAGTATGGGGATGTACGTACTCCACTTAACGATGGCATACCGACAAGACATTATAAAGCTTTATAAGGATATGTCTGAAATAACGGAAAACTTTTATGGACACTTTACACAGTATTTGCTTGATAAAAACCTTTATACACCCCCAACCTATGTCTCGATGCCAACAGCAACCAATTATATAGGGGACGAAGATTATTTAAAAGGTACCAATATTTTTGGGAAAAAGCGCCCAATCAATACGGTCGAGTTTGGCAATATCTATCGTACAATCGAAACAAATATTACTGGTATGCAATTGTTAAATGGTTTCATCCAAACGACTAAGGACGAAGATGTCAAAAAGTATTTTATGGAAGGGATTCAACTTGCCAAGGAAATTATAAGTGAGTTTTCTAATATTCTTCTTGAAAATAATATTCAACCCCCTGCAACTCCTGGAGGAACCGTTACAAACTCAACAATAGCACCTTTTTCAGAAAAGTTAATGATGTTTTGTAATTACCTTTTGTGTGCATTTTCCCTCGGAGGCGGTGGCTTTAGTGCTGGCTTTAGTTTACGCAAAGATCTTCAATCCAAAAATGCCGTATTTGGTAAAGACATCTATCAATATCAACTGAACGGAATTCAGCTTATGGTGTCTAAAGGATGGTTTGAGGAACCACCGAAAATGGATGTATAAAATTGTATCATGGTCTTTTCTGGTTTTGATAACCTTTTAACTGATAATATAAAAAATCGGGCGCTATCCTGGATAACAAGGATAGGCGCCCATTTTTTTTTAAACATCGGTAGCGGGAGAATAATGAATTGGTATTATTTGAAACTTTTCCTAAAAATTATCGTATAAAAATTAACAAGTAAAACAACTTTGGAGATGCATTGCATGTGCAAGCTGGGTTAACTCCTATTTACGGAATTCCGGGAGATTACAGTCCAAAGGAATTTAACATTTAGAAGGAGATATTTTTATGTTTAAAAGATTTTTTATGGTTTTAGTAACTTTAATAATAGCTGTAGGGGCGATTTTACTTGCTGCGAAACATCCGACAGGTCCAAACACGATTTCATACGACGAACCATTAGGTTTATGGTTATCTATTGGAATTGTCGTAATCCTCTTTTTGCCGCCTTTGATTCTATCGCTATTTAATAATCTTGTAGTTAGAGTTATTTCTGCGGTGTACCAAGGGTTTGTTGTCATTGCCTTTTTAGGGATAATACCAATTGGATTTCTATTTTCCAATAATATTGGGGTAAGTGTAATTGGGATTTTAGGAACTTTAGTATGTATTGGAAGTATTGTTGTAACCTTAAAAAATAGCTCCAATAAAACTGTTGAAGTCTGATTTAGCCCAGAAGGCTATATTTCGTATCAATAAGAGGGATTAATTTGTTAGTAACACTATTAGGTGCTATTAATACTAGAGAATATTTAAGTAATGGCATTCAATATGAAACTTTTCAATCTACAGAAAATCAAACGTTTAGATTTGGCATTTGCTGGATTCAACCATGTACAGAGGAAAACGATTTTCAAACTTGGTTTGGTGCTGATCCAATTTTAATGCCATAAAGGTAAGTAAGTTAAAGGAGCTTTAATATGACAACCAATCGAAAATATTTCATCGCAATGCTAATTGTAGTAGTCACGCTTTTAGCTGCTTGTGGCAATTCATCTGATAAGTCAAAGGCTGAATCGAAAAACGAGTCATCCAATAGCAAATCGCTTGAAGGTGTAGAGAATAATGATATTGATAATAAAACAGAAAATGCTTCAGAAAGTGCGGACAACAGCGAGTTAAATAAGCAAGAAGACAATTCTTCTAATTCATCTCTAGGGTCAACGACTAGTAATCAAAAGGATGAATATCTTAAGCAACTTAATGAAATGGAAGAAGCAGATCGAAATGAAGAAGCAAAAACAACGATGGTTGAAATGGAAGAACAAGAGGCGGAAAGATATAAAAAATGGGATGAATCATTGAATGAGATTTATGGGGTATTGATGGATCAGCTTAATACAGAACAGAGGGACCAATTAAGGGAAGAACAGCGGAAATGGATTGAACATAGAGATGCAACTGCAAAAGAATCATCCCTAAAATATAAAGGTGGTTCGACGGAATCATTAGAATATGTGGCAACCCAAGCAAGTCTTACGAAGGAAAGATGTTATGAGCTCGTTGCAAAATATATGAAGTAGTTCTGCAACTAACACTTTAAGGGGGACTATATGAAAACATATAAAATCATTTTATTAGCAATCTTGGCAGGTATCTATTCGGGCATATTGGATGATTTTGAACTCCATTACATGATCAGAGTACTTTTATTAATCGTTTTAGTGTTTATAACTGGATTTGTATTAAATACTATTGGTCGTAATCGAAAGAATGTAAGTAAATAAAGGTTAACAGTTTCATATGAAGTGCTAAAAGGCAATAGTAAACAATAGAGCAGTTAATAGTAAAAATAATATTTTTTAAATTTCATTTGCTTCACTCCTTTTTTGTATTTAATTCTTATAGAAAATATTTATAATTAAATTGTAAATTATTGTATTTCTTCATAATGATATAAAATCAGAAGAACTGAAAATGAATTTTGCTATGAATGGTTTTGTCCAAATTTATAAGAGAGGTTAGGTATTCAAATGAATAACAAAAAAGTTATTAATGTTTCCGAATCGATTTTATTGGTCAGTTCATTTTTTATGTTTATGTTTATTTATAAATATTTAGTATTTATACCTGAATTTAAATATATTTTTGAGAAACATACTTTATGGTACATATTACCTATTATAACTTTAGGTTTAGCGATACATTCATTTTGGAACAGGGAAACCTAATAATTAGGTTAATTCAAAAAAACTATTTAAAAAGGGAGCACTCTAACTGTAAAATACGTTTTTCATAATATGAATGGTAACTAGAAGGGAGTGAACTATGCGCAGATATCAATATTTCCAACTCACCCAATCATTGAAACGGAGGAAAGGATATTGATGACAAATTTATACACAGAAAGATTACTTTTAAGAAAAATGAGGACTACGGATTCAGCTAGTTTATTTAAAATTTGGTCGGACCCAGAAGTGGCTAAATTTATGAATATCGATCCATTCACAGAGGAAAGCCAAGCTGTAAATATGATTTCCCATCTTGATAAACTAGCTCATGATAACAAAGCGATTCGTTTTTCAATTATTAAATTAAGCACGAATGAATTGATTGGTTCTTGTGGTTATAACTTTTTAGATTTTGAAAATGAGAAAGCAGAAATAGGGTATGATATTGCGAAAGAACATTGGGGGAATGGCTATGCACCAGAAGCAATTAGTGCCCTTGTTGAAAATGCTTTTAATACGCTGAACTTAAATAGGGTGGAAGCGAAAGTGGAGCCTGAAAATATAAATTCCATTAAAGTTCTGGAAAAGTTGAACTTTACATGGGAAGGTACCTTAAGACAAACAGAAAAGTCAAAGGGGAAGTATATTGATCTAAAAATCTTTTCGAAACTAAAATCCGATTAACCGAATCGCCTATATTTCACTAAACATGAAATATAGGCTTTTTTATTTAACAATAGAACCCCACAGTAAACGGTTAATTTCTCCATTCTTTTCACTTTTAGCATTGCAAGTATTTTTTATCTGTCTTTTTATTGATATAATGTCTAATGTTGGAATTAGTAATGGTGAAGGAGGATGACAAATGGGAGCATTAGAGTTATTAACAGGTATTATACCACTTCTTATTTTATTCATTATTTATGTCGTACCGATTGTTTTTGTGATTTGGTTTGCCCTAACGGTAATAAAACTACAAAAGGAACAGATTCAACTATTAAAATCTATCTCTGACAAATTAAAATCTTAATGAATTAGATTTGAGTTGGAACTCTATTAAAATAATACTAAGTATTAGAGCATTTCTTTGTAATAAGAAGTGCTTTTTCTTTTGGGCTAAAATGATGGGTGAAATAGACGAACAATAAAAAAATGATTAAAATCAATAATAATTTATTGTAAAACGATAAATACTATGTTAAATTCAAATGGACAAATCATGAAGTGAGGTGCTTTTTATGAAAAGAGGGTCAACACTCTTTTTAAAGACAGCCGTTGTTTTGATGGGAGTCCCAGTTCTTCTTTTGTGCATTTTTTTAGTGCCTGAGATTGCCAACTTCGCAGCAGAACTATATCCCAATCATACGTATTTAAAATATCTTGTTTTTCTTGTGATGTATGCAGCAGCCATACCGTATTACATTGCGCTGTACCAAGCTTTTAAACTGCTTAGTTATATTGATAAAAACGATGCTTTTTCTCAAATTTCTGTAGAGGCTTTAATGAAAATAAAATATAGTGCCATTTCGATTAGTGTGATCTATGTGTTAGGCTTGCCACTCTTTTACCTCATTGCGGAGAGGGATGATGCTCCAGGGGTTATCCTTGTTGGATTAGGTTTAATCTTTGCACCATTGGTCATTGCCGTCTTTGCCGCTGTGCTCCAAAGACTTTTACAAGAAGCGATCAATATGAAATTAGAAAATGATTTGACGGTCTGAGGTGAAAAACAATGGCAATTATTATTAATATTGACGTCATGTTGGCAAAACGGAAAATGAGCGTAACGGAGCTTTCTGAAAAGGTTGGAATCACAATGGCGAACTTGTCGATTTTGAAAAATGGCAAAGCAAAAGCAATCCGATTATCGACGTTAGAGGCGATTTGTAAAGCGTTAGATTGTCAGCCTGGAGACATTTTAGAATATCGAAAGGATGAAGGAAACGACAATGACTAAAGTTGGAATGGTTAAGTTGGAAAGGGAAAATCAGGTTTTAAGAGCTTTTATACAGCTTGTCCACTTCAGTTGGGAGCAGGCTCTATCTTGTTTATTTCCGGTCGTCATTTTTTCCGCTTTAGCTATTACCCAATTTATTCCATTGCCCTTTTTACCACGGTATGACTGGTTACTTATCATTTGCTTGTTGATGCAATGGTGGATGTTACGTTCCGGACTTGAAACGAAGGATGAATTAAAGGTGATTACATTATTCCACCTGATAGGCCTTGCCCTTGAAATTTTTAAAGTCCATATGGGCTCCTGGTCTTATCCAGAAGAAGGCTATTTTAAAATTTTTGGAGTCCCATTATACAGTGGATTTATGTATGCAAGTGTTGCGAGTTACTTATGTCAGGCATGGCGAAGAATCAAGGTCGAATTAGTGAAATGGCCACCTTTCTATATCGTAGTTCCATTGGCAGCGGCCATTTATTTAAACTTTTTTACTCACCACTATTGGATTGATATCCGTTGGTGGTTATCAGGACTCGTCATCATCGTCTTTTGGCGCTCCTGGGTTTTTTATGAAGTAAATGGAACGCGTTACCGTATGCCCATTGCACTCTCCTTTGTCCTCATCGGGTTTTTTATATGGATAGCAGAAAACATCGCCACGTTTTTCGGTGCTTGGCAATATCCGAATCAAACCAATGCGTGGAGCCTTGTGCACCTAGGGAAGGTCAGTTCATGGCTTTTACTAGTCATTGTTAGTTTCCTAATTGTAGCAACGTTAAAACGGACGAAGGGGAAGAATGCAAAGAAATTAAATGATGTTCATTTAAATCACAATTAGCAATAAAAAGTCGAATTCCTCGTATGATGAGGGTTCGACTTTTTGTTTGTTTTGCAGGAGGCTCCTCTCGTTTAGACATACTTTTTTTGGCAATACTGAACTTATAAAATGAATAAAAGAGGTGTAAAGTAATGCCACGAAAATCTGCTCAAAATAACGAAGAATCAGAAAACGAATTGGTACCATTCCCAAACACAGAACAAAAGCAAGGAGAAGTAGAGGACCTTAAGCGTATGTTAGCAGCTGTATTGGAATATTTGTCCGATGACAGTAACGAAGAAATCGATGTTGGCTACCTTTTCGATAGTACGGAAGGTTTACGAGAGTGGTGGACACAGTATCAGGAAAACAACCGAAAAAAAATTGAAGATGAAATTACCGCATCTTTAGGTGAATTAACTTTGGAAGATTTAAATAAAATTCGTGATCAAGTAAAAGGAAAAAAAGGGTAGGCGTTTTTTAATAAACTGTTCGCTTTCCCTTTAGAATAAGGAATATAATGGATATATATGTAAAGGGGGATGATTATGGTTTATATTGCGCTTCTTCGAGGCATTAACGTTGGTGGGAATAATAAGATTGATATGAAGTTACTTAAACAAACCTTTGAACGAGTCGGGATGAATGACGTGGTCACCTACATCAATACGGGGAATATTATTTTTTCAAGCGAAAGCTTATCAAAAGATGAACTATCAAAGATTTTGGAAGAAGCGATACATAATGATTTCGGATTACAAATTAAAGTCATGGTACGAAGTGTCGATGATGTAAGAGAAATCATGAACGCGATTCCGGACACATGGAAAAATGACAAAGAAATGTCCAGTGATGTAATGTTTTTATGGGATGAAGTGGATAATGAATCGGTCCTTGAAAACCTCGTTATGAAACCGAATATTGACACAGTAACCTATACTCCAGGGGCCATTCTATGGTCGGTGGATAAGAAAAATATTACGAAAAGCGGAAAGTCAAAAATCATTGGAACGAAGCTATACAAACAAATGACAGTGAGAAATGTAAACACCGCTCGTAAAATTTACGAACTGATGCAAGCTCAAAATAGTTAGTAAAAGAAAAGAAAGTCTCTGTAACGATAAAGTTCAGAGACTTTCTTTTTTTCTGAATTCTAAATTTTAATCCATTGACAGTTAGTAAATTTTGGAGTACATTTTTGATAATGATAATCGTTTTCAATTAAATATAATGATAATTTAGAAGGGTAGGAATACATATGAAAAACAAAAAGTCATTTTTATTCATGTTAACGTTTGTGATTGTGGCCGTTTTTGCATTAGTAGGCTGTTCGAGCGATTCTTCAAAAAAGGAAACAGAAGAAAAGGATGCAACAGCTTCGACTGAAACAGATTCCCAATATCCAATGACGATTAAACATGCGTTAGGGGAGGCTGTTATTAAAAGTAAACCAGAACGAGTTGTGACGATTCAATGGGGAAATCAAGATGTGGCTTTAGCTCTTGGTGTAGTACCAGTCGGTTTTTCAGCGGCAAACTTTGGTGTTCAAGATGATAGCGGTTTATTACCATGGACAAAAGAAAAGTTAGATGAACTAGGGGCAACAGACCCGAACGTTTTCCAAGATACAGATGGTTTAGATTTCGAAGCAATTTCCGATGCAGATCCGGACGTTATTCTTGCTGCATATTCTGGTATTACAGCTGAAGATTATGAAACATTAACGCAAATTGCTCCAGTAGTTGCTTATCCAGATGCACCATGGGCAACAACTTGGCGTGAACAAGTGGAACTTAATGCACAAGGTATGGGCATGAAAGAAGAAGGCGAGCAATTAATTCAAGATATCGAAAGTTTAATTGATGAAAAATTATCTGCGTACCCTCAAATCGAAGGGAAAAAAGTTGTGTGGGTGAACTTCTCAGCAGATGATTTATCCCAATTACATATTTATACGCCAATTGATTCCCGTGTATCCTTCTTAAAGGAGTTAGGTCTGACGTATCCAGAAAGTGTAACGGAACTGATTACAGATCCTTCAAGCTACTCATTAAATTTAAGTGCTGAAAACGTTGAAGCCTTATTTGATGCAGACATTATCGTTGGTTATGGCGATGATGCCCTTTACGAAACAATTAAAGCGGATCCTTTACTTGGAAAAATTCCAGCTGTTGAAAGAGGTTCTGTCGCATTCATTACAAGTGACACGCCATTGGTCGCAGCGGGTACACCAAACCCACTTTCAATCGAATATACAATTGATGAATATTTAAAATTAATTGGTGGGGCAATTGATAAAATTGAAGAATAATCAATACAACTCTAAAAAAAAGAAACTAGATTTGCATGTGCCGAAATATTTTCCCCTTATTTTAACGATTGGGTTCATTTTATTAATCGTCACAATCATTGCTTCTCTAGTATTAGGAGCACGGGTAGTTAGTTTCCAAGAATTAATGGATGGGTTATTTTATCAAAACCAAGATTCATACGGTGCAAACGTAGTGCAAAAGCGAATATCGCGAACAATTTTTAGTTTGTGCTGTGGTGTTGCGTTAGGGGTTGCCGGTGTCCTGATGCAAACAGTGACCCGCAATCCATTAGCAGACCCGAGTATTTTAGGTGTTAATACTGGTGCAGCACTGTTTGTAGTAGTCGGTATATCATTTTTTAATATTACGACAGCCAGCCAATATATATGGTTAGCTTTAATCGGAGCTGCTGTCACAGCAGTTTTCGTATTTGGAATAGGCTCTATGGGGCGTGGTGGTGCAACGCCAATTAAATTAGTGTTAGCTGGAGCTGCAACTACTGCAGCTCTTTCTTCACTTGTCACAGCGATTATGATTCCAAGTCAGTATGCGATGGATCAATTTCGCTATTGGCAAGTAGGAAGTGTGGGCTCTGGATCATGGGATTCCATCCTGCTCTTCATTCCTTTTCTACTAATGGGAGTATTGATCGCCTTTGTATCCGCACCAGCATTAAATGCCTTAGCATTAGGTGACGATGTGGCATCGGGTCTCGGTGTACGGCCTGGTGTATTACGAGTATTTGCGATTTGTGCCGGTGTTATTTTATGTGGCGTAACGACTGCTTTAGCCGGTCCTATCGGTTTTATCGGTCTTTTAGCTACCCATGCGATGCGTTTAGTAATTGGACCAGATTTACGCTTCTTAATTCCGATGTCAGCCTTAGCAGGGGCAATTATTCTAACGATTTCTGATGTGTTTGGTCGATTGCTTGGAAGTCCTGGAGAACTAGAAGTTGGTATTGTCACAGCCTTTATTGGCGCACCCATCCTCATCTTACTAGCGAAAAGATCGAAGGTGAGGTCATTATGAGAAATCAGACGGTTGAATCGAATTTTATCGTAAAAGGAATGCGTCAACGAAGAAGACGTTGGATTTTTGTTACGAGTCTATTGAGTATTTTAGTAGTCATCCTTTGTGGTGGAATGCTTTTATTAGGAAACACGATTTATCCAGTAGATGTCGTTATTCGTACATTAATGGGGGAAGATATTGCAGGGGCTAATTTTGCCATCAATACAATTCGTCTTCCCCGAATGATTACTGGCTTATTTGCAGGATTTGCCTTTGGGGTAGCAGGTTACATTTTTCAAACGATGTTACGTAACCCATTAGCGAATCCAAATATTTTAGGTATTACATCCGGTTCCAGTGTGGCCGCTGTATTTTGTATAATCGTCCTCCATACAAGTAATACCGTTGTATCGATAGCAGCAGTCGTTGGGGGATTAATTACAGTCATTGTGATGTATCTTTTATCCCGTGGTCGTTCCTTTTCAATTGGTCGTTTAATCATTATTGGGATTGGGATGCAAGCGATGTTAGATGCGGTCATTTCGTACTTGATTCTGAAAAGTGCCCAACAAGATATTGCGGTAGCTTTAAGGTGGTTAAGTGGGAGTCTAAATGGTTCCAAAATGAGTGAAGTACTTCCGTTAATTTTAATCGTTGTTGTTTTCACACCTATACTGCTTGCCCTGGGTAAACAGTTAAACATGCTCGAATTAGGGGAGCAAATGGCAACTTCCCTTGGCATTGCTACCGATAAATTGCGTATTACTTTAATCGTAAGTGCCGTATTTATCATTGCGATTGCTACCGCAACAACGGGACCAATTGCCTTTGTTTCCTTTTTAGCAGGGCCCATTGCGAATCGACTAGTTGGTGCTAGTGCGTCAAATATTCTCCCAGCAGGTCTAGTCGGTGCAAATCTCGTATTATTTGCAGATTTAATAGGGCAGTTTGCATTTGAATATCGATTCCCAGTCGGGGTTATTACCGGATTACTCGGAGCACCTTATTTAATTTATCTGCTAATTCGAATGAACCGTAAAGGAGAATTATAATGAGCAACACACATGTTTTTCGAGCAGAACGTCTTGTTTCTGGTTATGATCATAAGACGATCATTCATGGAATTGATCTCGAAATTCCACAAAATAAAATCAGTGTCATTATCGGTGCAAATGGTAGCGGGAAATCAACCCTTTTAAAAACGATGGCCAAACTGATTAAACCTACAGAAGGTGATGTCACGCTAGATGGGAAAGCGATTAATAAATATCCGCCGAAGGAATTGGCCCGTATGTTAGGCCTTCTCCCGCAATCACCAGTTGTTCCGGATGGAATTACGGTGGCCGATTTAGTCGGTCGGGGAAGATTTCCGCACCAATCGTTATTTAGTGGATGGTCGAAACAAGATTATGAAGCGGTAGAAGAAGCGATGGCGTTCATGAACATTACAGCGTTTGCGAATCATGATATCGATGAACTTTCAGGTGGTCAAAGACAGCGCGTTTGGATTGCCATGGCCCTTGCACAGCAAACCGATATTTTACTATTAGATGAACCTACTACCTTTTTAGATATTACCTATCAGGTCGAAATATTAGACTTACTGACAAACTTAAACCGGAGATACGGTACGACTATAGTGATGGTCTTGCATGATATTAATTTATCAGCCCGTTATGCAGATCATATATTTGCGGTAAAAGAAGGAAAGCTGATTGCAGAGGGAAAACCGACTGAAGTGCTAACAAGTGATTTAGTCAAAACTGTTTTTGACTTAAATTGTGTTGTCATTCCAGATCCCATTTCGGATACCCCGTTAGTTATCCCTAAAGGACGTTATCATGTAAAAGATGGGGATAATTAAAACATTCAACAAATCACCTTTATATGAAAAATAGAGGTGATGTTCTCTTTAAGGGTTTAAATTAATTATGGAGAGGGTATAGGAAAAATTGGCGCTAAGGTTAATGAAACCTTTCATATAAAGAGAACGTAAATATGATAGAGGGGGTCGCACTATGTACTTTGATTTAAATGTTACTTCTATAACAGTTGCTATTCTTTTTATATTTGTTGCTTACTATGTTGGGGTTAAAAAACAAACTTGTATATTAAAAGGCTTTAATCAAGAAAGGATACGGGATAAGGATCGGTTAGCAGAAATTGCTGGATTTTTCTTTTTAAACAGTGGGTTTTTCCTATTGTTAAATGGCGTTATTCATATCCCATACCAGGATTCGTTTACCCCTTCGATCATCCTTGCTTATGGTGCGTGTACGATTATTTATGTTCATAAAACATTAGTAGATAAATGAGGTGGGCGATTGCGAATTGCGGTCGCTTTTTTATTTGGAGGAAGGGCAGGGTGGTTGAAAAGAAATAAAAAGCAGTCTATAAGACTACTTTTTATATCGTATATGATTTAACCATGATGAAACTTCTTTTTTGTAATCCAATAGTTCGTTATAAAGAATGTGAATAAAACTAAAACGAGCGTTAGCAGTATATTTATGATTGCATTAGTGTTTACTAATCCTGTTGCTAATGTTTCCATTGCAAGCTTACTCATACTGGCAGGATTTACTCGATCGATGATTGGACTCAAACCGACGATTATTCGGCAACCTAGTAGGACAACAATGGATATTAATGCAATAATGCCTTGACTATGGAAGACAGTGCTAATCATTGTTGTAAACGATACGATAAAAAGAACCCATAAAAGATAAAATAAAAGTCCGGTAAACATGGATGAAAATGGAATAGGCGTAAACAGAACATTTACATATAAATAAGAAACAAAATATCCAATCGTTACACTAAGAGCTGATAGAAAATAATTTGAAACTAGTTTTCCCACAACATATGAAGGTACCGTAACAGGCCGTGTCAAAATAAAGGACAACATACCATTGGCTTTATCTGCTTGTATAATACCCATTAAGGAAATGGAAAGAATCATGAGCCCAAGTTGATCAAATTGAGAGCCTAAAGTAGTTGTTAGTACTTCACCACCGCTTTGGGCTGTCATACTTGAATCAATTGTAATTCCTTGACTACCTCCCAATGCTTCTAAAATGGATGGTAAGTAGTAGGTGACTAACGGCTGAGTCGCCCCTAACAGGATAAAAATAATCGGTAGCCAAAATACTTTATAATCACGAAACATTTGCGTATATTCTTTTTTTATCAGTACCATTAAGTTATTCAATTTTGCACCACCAATTTCAAGAAAATTTCTTCTAAAGTATCACGATTTATTTCAAATTTTATGATGTCCACTTTATGCTCCAGTGCATGTTGCAACAAAAGATTTTTGTTTTTCTCGATGTGATCAACGCTAATTTTGACTTTATGCCCGGTGACTTCAACCTCTTTCACATACGGTAATTTTTTAACAACATGAATCCACTGTTGATCCTTTGCCGTGATTTCGACAATGAACTTATTTTCGCTATGACGGTTTAAAAGTTCGGTAATGGTTGTATCTTCAATTTTTGTTCCTTCTTTTATCATGACAAATCGTTCACAAATTTCTTCTGCATCGCTTAAAATATGGGTGGATAATAAAATAGTAGTCTCTCTTTTTATTTCTTCAATGAGGTTTAAAACTTCTCTTCGGCCGATTGGATCTAATGCTGATACGGGTTCGTCCATGACTATAAATGAAGGCTTATGTAATAGGGCTTGGGCGATACCAAGTCGTTGTTTCATACCGCCCGAAAATGTACCGACTTTTGAGTTTCCCACATCCTTTAGCCCAACCTTTGTTAAAATTTCTGGTATGGATTTTTTTAATTCTTCTTTTTTTAATCCTGAAAGTTGCACCATAAAAGTTAATGTTTCTTTCGCTGTCATCCAATGAAAAAAGTTAGGGTACTGGGGGAGATAACCAATCTCTTTTTTCATTTTCGATATTTTTTCCCCGTTTAATAAAATCTCACCCCCATTTGGATCTAGAATGTCTGCAACTAGCTTTATTAATGTTGATTTACCTGCACCATTTGGTCCAATTAAACCGACACATTCTCCAGAATGCAGTTCCATGGAGAAATTATTAACAGCCGTTTTTCCATAAAAGGATTTGGACACATGATTAATTTCCAATTTCAATATTTTTCACTATCCTTTCTTCCAATTACTAAGTACAGAATAGGTCCAAGGGTATTAGCAAATATAATAACGAAAGTCCATATTAGTACATTTTTTCTTGTCTTCCTATGGCGGTATAAATCAATTAAGGCAATGCATATTAAAATCAAACTTACTACTAAAACTGGCAATATAAGGGGCAGAAAAGCCATAAGATCAATATCTTTAAGGTCATCTAATCCATAATGTAATTGCATTTTATTATCCTCCATTCTTATTGTCATTATTGATAATGATAATGTAAGCGTAGTGACATTGCAATCATTATTCTCATTATTTATAATGAGAATCAAAATAGAACGGAAAATAAGGTGATATGATGACGAATAAAATTGAAATATTAATGCACCCTGTAAGAATGAAAATATGCCAAGCATTAATGAGAAATAAAGAAAATGGGTTAACCCCATTAGAAATGGTAAAAATCATTAAAGATGTTCCTCAAGCAACTTTATATCGACATATACAAGCAATGTTGGAGGCAGATATTATTTACGTTATTAAAGAAAAAAGGGTGAAATCTGTTTCTGAAAAATATTACGCCATTAATGAAGAAGAGGCAAAAATTGATGTCAGTGAATGGAAGAAGTTAACGGATAAAGAAAAACTAGATTATATTTCTTATTACCAGTTATCCTTAATGACACAATATCAAAGTTATCTTAAGAAATTAAATGATCAAAACAATCAAGAAGATGGTGCAACTTTTTCTGTAGTGGAATTAAAGATAGACGATGAACGTTTTATACAATTTCAAAATGAATTAAACACACTTGTAACGAAATATTACCTTGCTCAAAATAAGGACAATGAAATAGATGCCCCAGTTCGTACTGTTGCCATTACAATTATTCCGGAAACTTGAGAGTCGCGGCTTTTAGCTAAAGAGAGAAGGGGAAGTTAAACGGGAGCTTGAAAATTATAATGGGAGGTTTCATTTGATCAACATACATACGAATTCCGATCAATTAATAATCGTCGTACATGAAATTTATGGGATTAATCAACATATGAAAAATGTTTGCGTTACTTTATCAGAAAGAGGCTTTGATGTAATTTGTCCTAATTTACTAGAGCAAGAAAATCCGTTTGACTATTCATTAGAGGAAGATGCTTATCAACATTTTATGGAGCAAATCGGGTTTATAAATGGGGCAAATAAAATAAAAAATGTAGTACAAGAAGTGAAAGATCGATATCAAAAGGTTTATATCGTTGGTTTTAGTGTTGGGGCAACGATTGCTTGGTTATGTAGTGAAGAAAAGGGGATTAGTGGTGTTGTTTGCTACTATGGTTCCCGAATTAGAAACTATATAGAAATAGAACCAATATGTCCAACAATGCTTTTCTTCCCCGAAAGTGAAAAATCTTTTAATGTAGATGAATTTATAGCATCAATCGATAAAAAGAATACGAAAATCCATAAATTTTGTGGGAAGCACGGATTTAGTGATCCGTACAATTCAAATTATCATGCAACATCTGCACAAGAAACATTTAATATGACGGTTGATTTTTTATTGAAAAATTAGTGAAGCAAAGCAATAGTATTTAAAATTCAATAGAATGTTGAATCGAAGAAAATCCCTGCTTTGAAATAAAGTAGGGATTCCTTTGTATTCATTAGTTAGGGGGCTGTAAAAAAAGTGCCGAAAAGATTCTCTTATATCATCATCTCGATTATTACTTGAACCTCATTTTCCGTAATATCATTTTGATCAGTACACCAATGCCGATTCCGAAAATTATAAATAAAATTGGCAAAAATACAGGTCCGATTAGCACCCCAAACAATTTTAAATTTGAGGAGTAAATTACGCCAATGGTTCCCAAATAAGCACTAATGACAAAGGGTAAAAAGGAAAAAGGTGTTGTTTCTCCTTCAGCATCTCGATAAGCATCCCAAATCGAATACATATAAATACAAGGGTAAAACATGAGCCACTGATAATTCGTTTCCTCAATGGCTAATTGAATGTCCCCTTGGAAGCTATAAATAATTACTTGATTCAAACTAGATTGTACGTTGATTAAAAATTCTAATATAATCAAAATCAACCCTTTGAATAGTTGGCCATTTAACAGTTGACCAAGGCCAGGTAAGGCAATACTCCAAAGAATCTTTTCGATTTGTCCTGATTTTGACATTTTATTCACTTCTTATTTTTTGTTTTAAAATCGGAAATTTCCTTATCAATCGGTCGTCTCTTTATTCCTTGCTAATTTCTTCTTATCCGTCGTTCCTGGCGGTTGCTCCAGCCATCCGTGTTCAATTACGATGTCGGCCCCATCTTTTGTATATTGAGCAATTTCAAGGGAGAAACGATTATAATTTAAAATGAGATCACTTCTTTGACTTGCAGCAGCTGCTGTTGCGTAATTTCCTATACCTGCCGCACTTAGTAAAGACATATGATACATCGTTAGTTTGTCCGAAAAGGGCGGTATAGTAGAATCCGTTATCGCAACATCTGATGGGGAAGGTGCCTGTACATCATTTTCAAGTAACGTTTTAGTAAAGATTTGAATATGTTTTTTTGATATATCTCTTCCTTTTAACATCCACTTTTGTATTTTCTCTTCTGCTGAAGCTTGTGCAAAACTAAGGGCAAGTTTACTTCCTAAAAGGTTCGTTTGTATGTTCATAAATAAATGGGATATTTCTACTACATTTAAAGGACGTTTTTGACTTAAAGGATTAAGCCCACTTAAATATTTTTTATTGTCTATAAAATCTTTTGTAGTTGGATAAGGGATATAGGGAGCTCTTACAAAGATTCCTTTTGAAAGTAGAACTTTCGAACTTTGTTCAAACAATTGTACTGTATCTGTTAAACTGTCAGTGAAGTAGTTTCTTACATCCTCCCGAGCACTCATAGAAATAAATCCGCTATATTGAAGCATTCCAACTTTAGCCATATGATTGATATAAGTTAGCATAAAGGTATCGGTATACATACGTGGAGCGTTCATATTAACATCATTACTAGTGAACCCAGTTGGTGTTGGAATTTCTTCTCTTTGAAATAGGCTTGTTAACTTTTCGATATGAGCTGCTGAATTATCATAAGCTAACTGAACAATGGGTCTAATCTCCTCATCCTTCACATCTTTTAAGAAATATCCTAATATACACTCAGACATACTATCATACATAAAGTTAGTCCATATCGATCCAATCTCACTAGATGTAAGCAATGTTTGATGTTTTGTCATGGATGACCTCCAAAGAACATATTTATAAATTTATTCTTTGCCAATCCTAGTATTTTCAAACCAAAAAGGAACAAACATAAATTGTTGGCTGAGAAGTTAAAGAAACAAAGCCTAATCCTTTCTAATTGGAGCGACAAAAAGGTTACGCCACATCTTCTTACATACTTTCCCTAAAACTCAACAATCGACAGAGTTTCCTTCATATGAACACGTTGAATTAAAGGGCACATTTCGGATGGGAAAAATGATTCCATTACCATATCGTCTGTTAAAATAACTTATAGAAAGGGAAGGGGGAAGTTTATTGCGAAAAGTCGAAGTAAGTTCATATCGTGAAAAGTGGACGTTTAATTTTGCGGAAGAGGCTGAAAAACTTAAGCTTATTTTTGGAGATGTAGTAGTAGCGATTCATCATATTGGTAGTACATCTGTTCCAGGTCTAAAAGCGAAACCAATAATCGACATCATGCCCGTCGTTCAGGACATTGGCATCATTGACCAATACAATCAAGCGATGCGGAACATTGGATATGAACCTAAAGGAGAGAAAGGTATCCCTGGACGGAGATATTTTCAAAAAGGCGGAGACAATCGCACCCATCATGTTCATATTTATGAAGTAGGAAATATAGAGATAAAGCGACATTTGGCTTTTCGAGATTACTTAAAAAGTCATCCGGAAGCAATGAAGCGTTACGGTGAGTTAAAAGAACGTTTAGCTCAACAATTTCCGTATGATGTTGACTCCTATATAAAAGGGAAAGAATTGCTTGTAAACGAAATAGAAGAAAAAGCATTGAAGTGGATTGAAGAAATTGGATGAATACAAGAGTTGAGAATCTGTAAATATAGATTGTCAGCTCTTTTTATGTTAACAGTGATGGAAGGAGTATTAGAAAGTATTCAACGAATTAGTTTACTCCACTTTTTTACTCTTCCCACTTTAATTATAGCACATGGAAAATTGATATTATAGACTACTTCTTGCCGTTTCCGACTGGTAAAATCAATAGAACATTCAGGGTGAGGAGAGATGTAGAGTGGATTCTTTAGTAATTAGTTTTCAGGAAATAAAGAAAACAGAGCAGTTCCTCGTTGGCGGAAAAGGGTTAAATTTAGGGGAATTATCAAAACTACAAGAAATACGTGTTCCAGAAGGATTTTGCATAACAACAGTAGGTTATCAACGAGCAGTTGAGCAAAATGAAATGTATCAACACTTGGTACAACGATTATCGATGTTAAAAGTAGAAGACCAAGATCAAATACGTAAAGTTAGCAAGGAAATTCGAAAGACGATTATGGAAGTAGAAATCCCCTCTGATGTTACAAAAGCCGTCACAGCGAATCTTTCCCTTTACGGCGAGAAGCATGCTTATGCAGTGCGTTCAAGTGCAACTGCAGAAGATTTGCCCTATGCCTCATTTGCTGGACAACAAGACACCTATTTAAATATTATCGGCGTCCATTCTGTCTTAGAGCATATACGCAAATGTTGGGCTTCGTTATTTACGGATCGCGCGGTCATTTATCGGATGCAACATGGATTTGATCATAGCCAAGTCTATTTATCGGTTATTGTTCAAAGAATGGTTTTCCCGCAAGCTTCCGGGATATTATTTACCGCAGACCCCATTACTTGTAATCGAAAGTTACTATCCATTGACGCCAGTTACGGACTAGGAGAAGCACTCGTTTCCGGATTGGTCTCTGCCGATTTTTATAAAGTACAGGAAGGTGAAATTGTTGATAAGAAGATCGCAAAGAAAAAATTAGCTGTCTATGCACGACAAGAAGGAGGCACAGAGACACGGCCGATTGAACCGAATGAGCAAAAGACCCAAACCCTTACGGATCAACAAATTTTACAACTGGCGCACATTGGAAGACAAATTGAAGCTTATTTTGGTCAGCCACAAGATATTGAATGGTGTTTAGTCGAAGATACTTTTTATATTGTACAGAGTCGTCCAATCACCACGCTTTTCCCAATCCCTGAAGCAAACGATCAAGAAAATCACGTTTATATCTCTGTTGGTCATCAACAAATGATGACGGATCCTATCAAACCATTGGGATTGTCCTTTTATTTGTTGACGACACCTGCACCGATGCGGAAAGCAGGAGGAAGGTTATTTGTGGATATCACTCATAATCTGGCATCCCCTAATATCAGAGAGTTTTTCTTAAATAGTATGGGGCAGCATGATCCGCTCTTAAAAGATGCAATAATGACCATTCTAGAGCGACGAGACTTCATTAAATCGATGCCAAAACATCAACCAGCACCGAATCATAGCAAAGGCAATGAGGATATACTAGCTCAAATTGAAAAAGATCCGTCAATTGTTTTTGATTTAATGAAAAGTACCGAAGTATCCATCGAACAGTTAAAACAAAATATCCAAACGAAATCAGGAGCGGATTTATTTACTTTTATTTTGGAAGATATTCAGGAATTAAAAAAGATTTTATTTCATCCAAAAAGTTCGGTTGTCATTCGAGCGGCAATGGATGCTTCCTTATGGTTGAATGAAAAAATGAACGAATGGTTAGGGGAAAAAAACGCAGCAGATACGATATCACAATCTGTACCAAATAATATCACTTCGGAAATGGGGTTAGCGTTATTAGATGTGGCAGATGTGATTCGTCCTTATCCAGAAGTCATCGAGTATTTACAGCATGCAAACGATCATCACTTTTTGGATGACCTAGTGAAGTTAGAAGGTGGACGAGAAACTCAGGAAGCGATTGTTACCTTTCTGAACAAATATGGAATGCGTTGTAGCGGTGAAATCGATATGACAAGAACGCGGTGGATTGAAAAACCAACGACACTTGTTCCAATGATTCTTAATAACATTAAAAACTTTGGGCCAAATGAAAGCCAGCGGAAATTTGAGCAAGGGTTCCAGGAGGCTTTACAGAAAGAACGAGCATTATTAGAACGATTAAAGCAACTACCGGATGGTGAACAAAAAGTAAAAGAAACGAAACGAATGATTGACATCATCCGAAATTTCAGTGGCTTTAGGGAATATCCAAAATACGGGATGATTTATCGGTACTTCATATATAAACAGGCGTTACTAAAAGAAGCAGAACAACTCGCCCAAGACAATGTGATTCACGAAAAAGAAGATATATACTATCTTACTTTTGAAGAACTTCACGAAGTCGTACGTACAAAAAAACTAGATTACGAAATCATTCGCAATCGAAAAGAAGAGTACCAATTATATGAAAAGCTATCTCCACCACGTGTAATAACATCTGATGGGGAAATCATTACTGGTTCTTATAAACGAGAAAACCTCCCATCCGAAGCAATTGTCGGTTTACCCGTTTCTGCTGGAATGATAGAGGGACGCGCGCGGGTCATCTTCAATATGGAAGATGCTGATTTAGAAGAAGGAGATATATTAGTTACTGCCTTTACGGATCCGAGTTGGACTCCATTGTTTGTATCTGTAAAAGGCTTAGTTACAGAAGTGGGTGGACTGATGACCCATGGAGCAGTGATCGCTCGTGAATATGGGTTACCAGCAGTTGTTGGAGTCGAAAATGCGACAAAAATGATAAAGGACGGACAACGAATTCGTGTTCATGGAACAGAAGGGTATATCGAGATATTGTAATAGCTTCAAAAAAGAAAAAGCCATTCTAAATCGAATGGTTTTTTTCTTTTGCATCGTGTGAAATGAAACGGTTCAAAACTTTTTCGGTATAAGGTATAAAGAAATGAAGTATGAGCCCGCCAAAACAAACGGTTAATATTGTTCCGACTCCAATTGGCCCTTTAAAAAGGATGGCTAAAATTAAGAATACGAAGTAAATAAGTGTTCTCGAAAAGAATAGCGTCTTTTTCATTAATTCTTGTAGAATCAAAGTAAGTCGGTCAATAGGAATTGGCGCAAAATTTGTCTGTAAGTAAGTTGCGGTGCCTAATCCAATAGCAACTAAGCCAATACCAAAGCAAAGAATTTTGCTATACATAAGTTCGGGTGTTATCAAATGATGCACTAAAAAGAGCCATAGATCAATACCAATACCCGTTATAAAGGCGGTTACCAACCCTAAAACTTCAGGTCTTTCTCTTTTTAATAACGCATTACAACAGATTAATAGAAAGGCGATAATAATTTCCCAGCTTCCCACTGTTAGTCCTACATTCTTTGATAGTCCTACTAAAAGGGCATCAAAAGGGGAAGTGCCAAGGTCCGATTGTATAGTGAAGGAAATACCAAAGGTTAAAATTAAAATTCCGATTACATAACAAAACATTTTCACTTTACTCGACCTCTTTATCATTATTTTTGTTGCAAATACAACAAAATTACACTAGATTAAATATATACGATTTTTTATTGTATATGCAACAATAATTTAGAGGTGGTAACGATGAAGGAAATTCTTCGCGAAATTGGTATGATCGCAAGGGCATTGGATTCAATTAGCAACATCGAATTTAAAGAATATGACCTGACAAAAGGACAATATTTGTATTTAGTCCGAATCTATGAAAATCCTGGAATCATTCAAGAAAAATTAGCTGAAATGATAAAAGTAAATCGAACAACTGCCGCTCGTGCGATAAAGAAACTGGAGATACATGGTTTTATCGAAAAGAAAGATGATGAACAGAACAAAAAAATAAAAAAACTTTATCCGACAGAGAAGGGGAAAAAAGTTTATCCTTTTATTAAACGAGAAAATGATTATTCCAATAGTGTTGCATTACAGGGATTTTCCGAAGAGGAAGCAGAAATATTATTTGATTACCTTTATCGAGTAAGAAAAAACGTGGAAACAGATTGGGAATTTGTCAAAAAGGGAAACAAGAGAAGTTATTGATGGAGGAGGGGCTGATAAAATGACAATAAAAACAAAATTATGTACTATGGAAGACTTACCAATGCTGCAAGAAATTAGTATCGAAACATTTAACGATACATTTAAAGATCAGAATTCGCCAGAAAATATGAAAGCCTATTTAGAAAAGGCATTTCACTTAAAGCAATTAGAAAAAGAGTTATCCAATCGTTGTTCCCAATTCTTTTTTGTTTATTTTCATGATGACGTAGCTGGCTATTTAAAAATCAATACAGGTGTTGCTCAATCGGAAGAAATGGGTGATGACTCCCTTGAAATTGAACGAATCTATATAAAGAAATCATACCAAAAACATGGCCTTGGTAAATATTTATTAAATAAAGCGATGGACATTGCGATGGAATATAGTAAAAAGAAAATTTGGTTAGGTGTATGGGAAAAAAATGAAAACGCCATCGCTTTTTATAACAAAATGGGGTTTGTTCAAACGGGTGCCCACTCTTTTTATATGGGCGATGAGGAACAAATCGATTATATTATGATGAAAACGCTCGTCTAAAGGGGGATTCGAATGTATATTCCTAAATTTTTCAAATTGGAAGAGGAAGAAGTCATTTATGATTTAATCGAACAATATGGATTTGCCACTTTAGTTTCTCAACATAAAGGAGAACCTTACGCAACCCATCTTCCACTCATGTTAAATAAAGATGAAAAGACTCTATATGGCCATTTTGCCCGGCCGAATTTACAATGGAAAGATGTTGAAGACCAACAAGTGCTCGCCATATTCCAAGGCCCTCATTGTTATATTTCACCTTCATGGTACGAAACAACGAAGGCAGTCCCAACTTGGAATTATGTTTCAATCCATGTATATGGAAAGCTCGAGGTAATTGAAGATAAAGAAGTTGTTTTTAACTCATTAAATGAATTAGTAAAGAAATATGAAGCCCCCGATAGTCCATACAGCTTAGAAAGTGTCGAGCCAAGTTTTATCGAAGGGATGACGAAAGGGATTGTAGCGTTTAAAATACACATTACGAAAGTGGAAGGAAAAGCGAAATTAAGTCAAAATCATCCTGTGGAACGGCAAGAGCTCGTTATAAAACATTTAGAAAAATCCTCACAACACGACAATATACAAGTGGCTTCGCTTATGAAGAAAAATCTACAAAAATAAAAAGAGTTTTCTATATAATAAGGTTATCGATAACGGCTTCCAGTGAGAGTGGGAGCCGATTTTTTTATTTTTTAATAAAAAGTTGAATCGTTTTGTTGCTGTCATTTCTCTAATAAGTATGAGCGAAAGGAGGTTGTACGTTGGAGAGTAAATCAAAGTTAGTAAAGCGTGCGAAAAAGGGGGATACAGAAGCATTTCAGTTGCTCATTCACGAAGAGAAAGAAAAAATGTACAGAATGGCTTATATGTATATGAAAAATGAGGAAGATGCCCTCGAAGTGTTTCAAGAAAGCCTTTATAAAGCTTTAAATTCCATTCGTACATTGAAACAGAACGACTATTTTTCAACTTGGCTAATGAGAATTTTAATAAACACAGCCATCGCCGCATTAAAAAAGAAACAAAAGTTCGTTTTGATGAACAATGAGGTTTATGAACAGATAGGGAATGTTACATATTTTCAATCGGAGGAACATTTAGATCTTCTTCATGCGATGGATGACATTGAAGAAAAGTACAAGACAGTGTTACTACTGCGGTTTTATCAAGATTATACTGTTAAGCAAATTGCCGCGTTTCTTGATTGTCCAGAAGGTACAGTGAAAACAAATATACGCCGTGGATTAGAAATTTTACGTTCAAAATTAAAGGGGGTTTATTTTGATGACAGACAAAACTCGATCGTTTAAAGAAGAAATTAATCATATTCATGTCCCGACTGAAAAGTTAGATGCCATCATCTCGAATACGATTAATGAATATGAAGGGAAAAGGAAAAAGTTGAAAGGAAACAAAATCGTCTATAGCTTAACAGCTGTTGCCGCTGCCTTTCTACTATTAGTTAGTACGTCTTCATTTTCACCGGCGATGGCCAATATCGTTTCGAAGATTCCTATTTTAGGTTCAGTGTTTAGTGATTCAGGAGACGTTGGTTTAAAACAAGTAAATCAACAGGGATTATCTCAACTCATTGGTACTTCTGAAAGGGTAGGGGAGACTTCGATGACACTCGATGAAGTATTTTATGATGAGACCCGTTTAACGATTGGGTTTTCCATCGTATCAGAAAATCCAATTGGCGATTTCTATCTAGCTTCCGGACCTGAAATTACGATAAACGGTAAAGCTTTTTCAGGTGCTAGTACTTATGGTGAAAAAGAACTTGCTCCTACTCATAAAACAGGAATTGTCGATATGGATTCAGTGGAAGATTTGCCTGAAGCTTTCACACTTGGTTTAATTTTTACTGGGGCAGACGGCAAACAATGGGAGTTCTCAACTCAAGTCAAGAAGAGCGAAGAAGTTCAAAACGTAGTCATTGATCACCAACAAAAAGCAAATGGCATAGACTTAAAAGTATCAGAGGTAAAGGTCAGTCCAGCTGGTTTGTTATTTAGCTACAGTGCAAATTATGAAACGGATTTAGGAAATGGAAGAATTGATTTTAATGTTTTCGATGAGAAGGGGAATGAACTTTCGTCCCATTCAGGCAGTGCCATCGTCGACCATGAAAAGAAACAGATTACAGGTACAATCTTAATCGATCCAATAAAAGACGATGTGAAAAAATTAACAGTCACTCCGTATATGATTTTCCCTGAGTCAGGAATGGGTGTCGAAGTCGACTTACAAGGCAATGAAGCAACAAAGACGAACATCCAACCATATGAAGGACCTGACATTCACTTTGAAAACTTTACAGTGACAATACCATAAGAAGATAAAAGGGTAGGGCGATTGCATTTGAACTGAACCCCAAATAGTGGACACTTTAAAAAAAGTGGACCTATTCGGGGTTTTTCTATTTTCTTCAATGAAC
>NZ_JACSQA010000002.1:118842-304095 GCF_014836845.1 Ureibacillus galli | reverse complement strand
CAATCTATGTCACGTCGTGGAAACTGTTGGGATAATGCCCCACAAGAATCGTTTTTTGGTCATTTTAAAGATGAAACAGACTTTAAATCGTGTGAAACATTAGAAGAAGTAAAAAGAGAGATTAAGAGTTATATGATTTATTACAATCATTACCGAGGTCAATGGAACTTAAAAAAGATGACGCCTGCACAATACAGTCACCATCTTCTTCAAGTTGCTTAAAAGCCTTTTTTAAAAATGTCCTTTACAAAGGGTACACTTTAAAAGAGAGAATCCTTAATTTTACTGATTCTCTCTTTTTATATTATTGTTCGATTAATTGGTTTAAAGGCACTTCCTGTTCCTTTTGAGGATCGTCTAACGGATAAATTCGAGCAGTTTCGTTATCTTCATTAACGTGTTGTATATACACTTTCATACCGTTATATAATACATTTGCAATAACTGGTGATTCTGAAATTTCTTGTGCCCTTTGAGCGTTCATAAGTAATAACCTCCTAGTTGGAATTTTGTAATAAAAATCTCCTCACTATTATTCACAACCTGTCAAAAAATCATTCGATGTTAAGGCTAAATTAAAGAAACGCCTCATTATTATAAAAATGAGGCGCTTCTTGCGATTAATCCGCATAACGTTCAAAGAATTCGAGCATTTTGCGATAAACCATTATTTCATTTTGTTTTTTGGAAAAGCCGTGTCCTTCATCTTCTAAAACGATGTATTCCACTTCACGTCCCTTTTCCTTTAATGCAGCTACAATTTGGTCAGATTCCTTTTGTACTACACGAGGATCATTTGCTCCTTGGATAACTAACATCGGTTTTGTCATGCCATCTAAATAGGAGATAGGGGAATCCTTCGTCAGTCTTTCTTTATCTTTTTCTGGATGTCCTACCCATTGATCCATAAATGGTTTCCAAAAATCAGGTACAGATTCGATAAAGGAGAAAAGATTACTTGGGCCGAAAAGATCAACAACCGCTTTGAAGTAATCTGCATGACGTCCATGAAGTAAAAGTGCCATGTAGCCGCCATAACTACCACCTAATAAAAGAATTTTCTCTCTATCGGCATAGCCGTTTTGAATCATCCATTCTATCCCTTCTAAATTATCAAGGCGTGGTCCATGGCCCCAGTCGCCTTCTACCATTTTTTCGAACTTTAAGCCGTAATTCGAAGAACCACGGAAGTTTGGTGCGAAGATGGAATAGCCTCGGTTTAACAAAACTTGGAACATTGCACGGAACCATTTTCTTTCTAACGATTGGGGACCACCATGGGGCCATAAAATGACGTACCCATTCGAGTTTTCCTCTTTCGCTTTAAAGAATAATGCTTCAATTTCCAATCCATCGAAGGAAGGATAAGTTAAAACTGCAGGTTCAACTAATTCTTCATCACGAACACCAGGTATACGGTAACGAGTTAACTCTTCCCAAGTGGTGCTTCGATCCTTAGAAACAAAAATATTGTTTGGTCTTGTAGAAGTTCTACCTTTGATATATAGATTACCACTTGGCATAACAATTAATTTTTCAATAATACTTGTTGGAGAGTTAATAGTCTCTAGCTTTTTACTTTTTAAATCATATGCATATAATCGATCTTCTACACCATAAGAGCCAATTATATAAAGTATTTGATCTTTCTTAGAAAATACTAAGTTAGTAAAATCTTCTTTTTCTAATTGTAATATTTTCTCAAATGTTTTCGCTTCTAAATCAAATTTCGCAAGGTAAGTTAAGTCGGAATCATAGTTTGTTAAAAAATAAATATCCGATTCCGAAGTGTAAACTACTTCATTCACTGTATGTTGATCTTTAGTCTCAGGCGTCATTAAAAATTTTTCATTATTTAGATGAACGTAGGCTAAAGAGTGAGTATTCCCAAACTGTTTAAAGGAAACAAAGGATTTTTCTTCTGGACTAACAGCTATTAAATAGGTAGGAGCTTCTTGTCCTTCGACTAATAGTTTCTCCTCACCACTTTCCAAATCATAGACATAGTTATTAAGATAAGTAGAATTTCCATAAGTAGTTGCGTAATATAGCCGTTTACCATCATCCGATATACGGGAGACTAAGTGGCGTTCCCCTTTATGAATACGTAATGGTACAAGTTTACCTCCTTGGGGAGGAAGGGCATAAATTTGTGTATTTTCATCTCCATCATGGTCAAAACCTACGACGATAAATTCACCTGTTTTAGCATAAGTAAGGCCATCGACACTTTGGTTATTAAATGTAAGTGGGTAAGGAAACTGATTAGGTAAATCCATTCCCCAAAGATTAAAATGACCGTTTAAGTTCGTACTGATGACTAGCTGTTTTTCGTCGGGACTCACGGTAAAATCCGCAACTGTTAATGTTTGAAAAAATTGTTCCACATCCGGTTTATCAAACTTCACCATAACAACTCTCCAATCTATTAAGATAGTTTTATATTAACACAATATATGGATTTTTCAGAAAATTAATTTTAGTTGTTTAGAAAGAGGGATGGCGCTTCATGAAAAACCTCTGTACGAGACTGTACAGAGGTGTAGATTAAATATAATTAGACTGTTGGATTAGTTTAATTCTTTAAGCCAGTTTTCCTTGAAATCATCGGCAGGGAGTGGGCGACTGAAGTAATAGCCTTGGGCATAATCACAATCAATTTCCTTTAAAAAGTGCCATTCTTCAAATCCTTCAACACCTTCTGCTATCACTTTCAAATCAAGCTGTTTAGCAATAGCTATAATTGTTTTGACAATGGCTTTGTTTTCGTCGTCCCGGTGCATGCCCATTACAAAGGATTTATCGATTTTTAATGAATCTAGTGGATATTTATTCAAATAACTAAGGGATGAATAACCTGTTCCAAAGTCATCCATTGAAAGGCTTATACCGAGCGCCTTTAATCGATTTAACTTTTCAATCATCGATTCAGCATACATTGCAATACTTTCGGTTATTTCTAAAATAATATTAGAAGGATCAATGTTAGCGTTTTCGATTATTGTTTTCACATGTTCTACAAACATTGGATCAAGTAATTGTTTCACAGATACATTAATGCTTATTCGGAAAGGTTCCGTTCCTTCCTTTTGCCAACTAACGCTTTGTTTAACAGCGGTTTTCAATATCCATTGGCCTATTGGGATAATCATTCCCGTTTCTTCGGCTATTGAAATAAACTCATCAGGTCTAACTTGTCCTAATATGTGGTTATTCCATCTAATTAGAGATTCCATCCCTATTAGTTTATTTGTTTTCAAATCTAGGATTGGCTGATAGTAAAGTTCAAACTCATCATTTTCTAAAGCAGTTCTTAAATGTTTTTCAATCATCATTTTCCGATAGAAGTGATGCTGCATTTCAGATGTGAATAATTGGTAGTTATTTTTTTCTCTTTCTTTTACATAGTACATAGCGGTATCTGCATTTTTGATTAATGTATTCGCATCATCGCCATCCTTTGGATAAATACTTATGCCAATACTTGGAGTAATAAAATACTCATTATTGTCTATTAAAAACCCTTCAACAAATAGCTTCAATAATCTTTTCGCTAATCCTTCACAATCTTTTGATGTGGAGCGGGGGAGCAAAATAGTGAATTCATCTCCACCTAGTCGATAAACTTGTGCGGATTGATAACTTTGCTTTAATAACCTTTCGATACGTCTTGATACTTCTATTAATAAGCAATCTCCGAAATTATGGCCAAGTGTATCGTTAATATATTTGAAACGATCCAAATCAAGAAACACGATGGCAATTTCACTTCCATTTATTTTTGCTTTTTCCAAAAGGTTCGTTAAATCTTCATTAAACATTCTACGATTCGGCAAACCTGTTAGTGCATCATGATTCGCTTGAAATTTAATTTCATCTTCATATTGCTTTCGTTCCGTAATATCTGTTGATACTGCAAGTAATGCGGAACTTTCATTTATATGAATCGGTACTTTTACCGTTTGTACCCATCTCTCTTCGCCAGTTGCAGCCGTAATGGATTCTTCAATTATGGAAAACTTCCCCAACTTATGACTATCAATTTCTTGATGGGCAAATGGTGTCTCTTTTATTGAATCTTTATTTATATCATCATCGGTTTTTCCAATCATATAGCGAATATCCTTGCCCATTAATTGGGCATACGATTGATTCATAAGAAGGTAACGTCCATTTTCATCTTGAGCATAAATATAATTCGGGTTCAAATCAATGACTTGATATAAAAACTTCCATTGATCATATAGCTTTTTATTCATATTGTTTACTATATTAAGATGCATTCGGCTTGAAAGAATTAAAATTGAAAGGGCATAAACTAGTAATGCAATAGAACTCGGATATAATCTTGCTGATGGGAGCATATTTAAGGTGCCAATTGCATAACCGATAGACGAAAAGATATTAAAATAAACTAAAAATGAGCGAATGCTCTTATTTTGTACATTTAAACTAATCAGAGAACAGAAAGTCATGCTAGCTATGAAAAGGAAAACGTTGGAATAAAAAATCCACGATAGCTCTCCATAAACAGGGTAGTAGAATATACTTGAATCTATCTGTTTAAGTTCAATGTTTTGTACTCCCTTATCACTCCATCCTATTATATAGACAAAAAAAGCTACTCCATAAAATAATAAGACTGATGTACGATTTACGAGGAATTGCCATTTTATTTTTTTATCATAGGACAATTCCTCATTCACAATTGTATATCCTATATGGAAAATCAATGGGGTTATCATGATAGATCCAAACCGGAATAAATTGAAAAAAAACTTAATCGTTTCGTAGCTAAATAGATTATAAGAATACAAAAAAGCTACATCTAATTGCCAAATGGAAATCATTAATAGAAATAAAAATATAATTTTTGATAAGTTATTTTTTTTAAATAAAACTAATAGTGTAATACCAACACATATAGGGATAAAAGATAATAATATTAGAAATATAAAAAACATGAAACAATCCTCCTATATATGTGTCATCAATAGGCAAGCGTTATTCCCACTACTACCATGATTAGTTATGCAGACGGACTCAACAGTTTGATATCTAGTTTCGTAAACGATTGGAAGTTCTTCGAAACCAATCCCTTTCGTTTTAATTGTAGGAGGGATAAATCCGTATTCCATTGACAGTAAGGACGAAATAATTTGCATTGCGCCCATGGCACCAAAGGAATGTCCAATCATTCCCTTAATGGAAGTAATCGGTACCTCTAAACCGAATGTTTCGTTATGGATGAATCGTTCAATTTGATCGTTTGTTTCGATACCAAGCGCCTGACTATTTATGTAGGTTGGTACTGTATTTCCAAGGGTTTCTTGGAAAACGCTAAGCATATGTTTACCCGTTACATCAGATCTTAATAATTTTTGTGCTTCGTTCCTTGAAACAACGCGTTCAATTTTTCCATATATTTGTTGGTTTCGGTCGATTGCTGTTTGTTTTCTCTCTAAAACGATTACACCTGCACCTTCTGATAAAACAAAGCCTCGATGTTCCGTTGAAAATGGAACTCCAGCTTGTTCGATAGAGGTTTCTTTAGAGAGGATTCTTAATTTTTTAAAGCCGTTAATTGTCCATTGACCTAAGGGAGCGTCTGTTCCTCCAACAATACATGCATCCACAATGCCGTTCTCTAGTAATAGTTTCCCTATTGATACTGCATCTAAACTTGCGGTACAGCCAGTCGTTAATGTGTAGGCAGGCCCACAAGAACCAATTGCCTCGGCAACAGAACCGGAAAGCGTGTGCGTATCTGCATACGAAACACCTTGAATCGGAGTTTTTCTTAAATCGAAAAAATTCATAGAATATTGCTCAATTTCCAATATTGCTCCAGCGGATGTCCCCATAATGACGGCAATTCGTTGGGGCTGAAAATAATTTAACTTTGCCATTGCAGAAGCATCTACTGCAGCCGCAATAGCCATCCTTACAGAACGAGGGTATCGTTTGTAATCTTCTCCGTTTATTTCTTGAAAGTGATCATCTATCAAACCAGCAACAATGCTAGAATCGGGCTGATTATCAATGTTGTAAATGCTTTGGGTACAAATCCCATTTTCTAATACATGTAAAAAACTATTTTTGTCTGAAATACCAGGCCCTTTAATCCCATAACCTGTAATTACGATATCGTCCAATATCTTCACCTACAATGTTTGACTTTATTGTATTATAAACAACAAAAATAGATATGGTCGATAGATTTTATACTCTATCAACGGAAAAAATTTGAAATTCAATTTTAAATAATTGAAAGTTAGATGAAGTTTTACATTTTCTATTAATAATTGCGAAAGTAACTTCTTCATTTCAATTTTAAGAAGAACTAATCTATTAAAAAAAGGTTACATAAAAGGGCTAGAATAAGGCGTTTTAGGTAAATTAGAGTAATAGATTTGTAAAAATATATAAGTATAAAGATAGAATTTTATTAACACATTCTTCATCTACTTTAATTATTTCCATAAACTTCCTCAATATCCCTTTACTAAACTGGAATTGAAATCAGGATAGATAGGAGATGGAGAGAGTGAACAAAAAGTTTTTAGTAGGTGCAGGGTTAGCTTTTTCATTGTTAGTTAGTCCATTCAGTCAGGTGTTTGCAGAACAACCAACAGTAGGAGAAAGAAAACAAGTGGATAATGTCGCCCACCGTGGTGCAACAGGTTATGCACCAGAAAATACGATTGCTGCTTTTGATTTAGCTGTTGAGATGAAGGCAGATTATATTGAAATCGATGTTCAAAGAAGTAAAGATGGCGAATTAGTATTAATCCATGATACAACAGTGGATCGTACAACGGATGGAACAGGAAAAGTTGGAGATTTAACTTTTGAACAACTTAGAAGTCTTGATGCAGGTAGTTGGTTTGGGGAGCAGTTTGAAGGAGAGAAAATCCCAACATTTGATGAAATTCTTGATCGTTATCATGGAAAGGTTGGAATTTTAGTCGAAATGAAATCTCCAGAACTGTATCCAGGTATTGAAGAACAAGTGGCGGAGGAATTAAAGGAACGCAATCTTGATAAACCTCAAAACGAAAAAATTATTATCCAATCTTTTAATTTTGATTCAATGAAGAAAATGGATAAACTTCTTCCGAAAGTTCCGATTGGTGTATTAACTTCTAACCGTGCCCATACAACTCCGGAAGCTTTACAGGAATTTTCAACTTATGCAGATTGGTTTAACCCAAGTTACGGAATTGTCACAAAGGAACTAGTTAACCAAGTTCACTCTCTTGGTATGCAAATTGGATCGTGGACAGTTCGTAGTCAAGAAGCAGCAGACTTCCTATTTGAAATGGGAGTTGACGCAATCATTACAGATTATCCAGATTACGTAGATCCAAGAAAATAAAACACTATAAAAAGTTTGAAAGAGGGGTAGTTCTAATTGCTACTCCTTTTTCTCGTATCCTTTATAGTTGGTTTTCTATAAGTTTATAAAAAGTCTGAAAATTTAAAAATATGATATAATACTATTGAGAACGTTAGGGGAATTAAACAAATAACTATTTTAGGAGGAGTAACATGGGGAAAAGCTTCATTAAAAGTTTAGTAACAATCTTTCTGATTGCTTTCATTTTCCTTCAGACGATTCCATCTTCATTGACTGCAGCAGTAGGGGATGGTTCATGGTCATCACCTTTTTCTGTTTCGCAAGCTGTAAACAGTCAAACTAGCACAGTCAAAACAGTCCAAGGGTACGTCGTTGGGCAACCGATATCGACAAGTACTGTTATTACAAGTGGTTTTCCGAATGATTATGCCCTTGCTTTAGCCGATAATCCTTCGGAAACAAATATTTCTAAAATGCTTTATGTTCAAGTTCCTTCATCGTTCCGCTCTTCCTATGGATTAAAAACGAATCCTTTTTTAATGGGAGAAAGCATTAAAGTAACGGGTACACTTACAGCTTATTTTTCCCATGCTGGATTAAAAGATGGAACAGCTTTCGAAAGAATGGGAGAGGGGATACCTCCTTCTGAACCAGAACCCGAGCCAGATCCAATACCAACACCAAACGGTTACTATGATGCAGCTATTGGAAAAACGGGAGAAGCATTAAAAACTGCATTGCATAATATTATTGATGATCACACGGAACTATCCTATTCCGAAGTTTGGGATGCCCTTCGAGAAACGGATGAAGATCCGAACAATCCGAATAATGTAATCTTATTATATACAGGACGTTCCCAAGGGAAATATACGAATGGATCAGGGGTGAATGATTGGAATCGAGAGCATGTTTGGGCGAAATCCCATGGAGACTTTGGAACAACAATGGGGCCCGGTACAGATTTACATCCTCTTCGCCCAACCGATGCGTCAGTGAACAGTACAAGAAACAATTTAGACTTTGATAACGGGGGGAGAGAGCACTCTGAAGCCCTTGGTAATTATTATGATTCTGATTCTTGGGAACCGCGGGATAGCGTAAAGGGAGACGTAGCACGAATGCTCTTTTATATGGCAGTACGATATGAAGGTGATAGTGGAGAACCAGATTTAGAATTAAATAATTTAGTTAATAACGATTCCGCTCCATACCACGGAAAATTATCCGTCTTGCTTCAATGGCATAAACAAGACCCTGTCGATCATTTTGAACAACAACGAAATGAAATCATTTATAACGATTATCAACATAACCGTAACCCATTCATCGATCATCCAGAGTGGGTAGAAGCGATTTGGCAATAACGGAAGAAATGTACTGACACTTCTTAAATTGGAAAAGTGCATAGACTAATAAAAAATCATCTTATCTTTAAAACAGATTAAAGATAAGATGATTTTTTTCTTAATACTATTACGGCTTTAATACGACTTTAATACAATCGTCTTGTTTTGTATCGAAAATTTCATAGCCATGTTTTGCCTTTTCAAGGGGGAGGACATGGGTAATGATATCCTTTGGATCGACTTTTCCTTCCGCAATGAGATTATAAAGATGGGGCATATAATGGATGACTGGTGCTTGCCCTGTACGGATATTAACGTTGCGTTGGAAAATATCACCTAATGGAAAGGCGTTGTAACGCCCACCATAAACCCCAGTAATTTGGATTGTACCACCTTTTCGTACAGCTTGACTGGCAGTGACCAATGCACCCATGGCACCGCTTTGCAGTTTTAATCCGCTAGCAAGGAATTCAAGGGGAGTCATTTTACCACTCATACCGACACAATCGATGACTACGTCGGCACCTCCTTTTGTTATTTCTTTTAAATATTCGCCACAATTTTCATGATCCTCGAAATTAACAATTTCCACTTTATTTGTACGCTTTGCATGTTTCAGTCGATAGCCGACATAATCGACTGCAATAACACGTTCGGCACCCTTTAGCCAAGCAAATTTTTGTGCTAATAATCCGATAGGGCCGCAACCAAGAATCACAACAGTATCGCCTTGTTTGACACCGGCATTATCGACACTCCAAAAGGCAGTAGGAGCGGCATCTGCCAGTAAAACTAAACTTTCATCGGACAATTCACTGTTTTCAGGTATTTTAAAAGGAGTAAAGTTTGCATAAGGTACCCGCATGAATTCAGCTTGCCCACCTGGAAAACCTCCTGCAGTGTCGGAGTAACCGAAATAGGCACCCATTTCACCATTTTGATTGGCATTGTCACATTGACTTTCTAAATCATGATGACAGTACCAGCATTGTCCACAAGCAACATTAAAGGGGATAATGACCCGATCACCTTTTTTTAACTTCGTTACACTTTTTCCGACTTCTTCTACAACGCCCATTGGTTCATGACCAATCACGTAATCTTCTCCGAGGTTCGGAATCATTCCATGAAGTAAATGTAAGTCTGACCCACAGATAGCAGTAGTCGTTAATCGCACGATAATATCATCATCTTTTTTAATTTTTGGTTCCTTTACATCTTTTACTTCAACATTTTTAATGCCTTGGTAGGTTACAGCTTTCATTTTAAAAACTCCCTTTTATTCATTTTTCCTTCTTTGGTGGAGTTGGGAACAGCCCTTTACGGTTCATATTTTCTGGGAACAAGTCTAGTTTCGCAATGCTAATGGCATTTTCCGCCGATCGGATATCCAGTTCTTTTTGCTTTTCTAAGTCATATGGTTTTAGCCAATCCTTTTTCATCATTAACTCTGAAATTTCGAAATATAACTCAATCATAACTTCCAGTTGGGTTTTGATAATCTTTTGTAACGTTGGAGAAGCCGTTTCGGTTAAAGCAATGGAGAGGGTTCTTACACCTGTTTTTACAGATAATAAAAACTCCAATGCAATTCCAGAGTCAGTTAGTTCTGGCATACCGACAGAGTTAATGGGATCTAAATAGTCTTTCATGTTATCTACCTCCAGTTATTCTAGCTCGGAATTTGAGTAGAGTTTTAACATAGCAGTCAAAGCAGGTGTGGATAATTTAACGTTTTTGTCCAATAGCTCCCGTAAATCTTGATCAAAGACGATTCCTTGACTGAGTTTCGATTTCAATAGACTTGTCGTCATAAAGTTAATCACTTCATGAAATTCTAACGTTTCGTGAAGTGCTAATTTCTTTTCAAACATAAAGAGCACCTCCTTATTTTCCTTTCAAAAGGCTATCCTTTAATGTAATTAATTATTCAATGAAAAATATTCGTACGTAGTAGAAATAGGGTAGCTTTAAAGGAACTTCCATTACATATAGCGAACATATTCTGTAGGTTCTTGAATGAAACTTGTGCTTGTGGGAGGGGAATCTTTGAAACAAAATATTTACGATAATCCAATATTTTTTAAAAATTATACTTCTTTAAGGGAAACGGGAGTAACTTACAACGATTTTATTGAACAACCAGCTATCAAATCGCTCATTTCATCACTAAAGGATAAAACGGTTTTAGATTTAGGATGTGGAACAGGCCAATTCGCAAACTATTGTGTCGAAAAGGGTGCGGCAAAAGTACTGGCAGTCGATATATCAAAAAATATGATCGATAAAGCGATGAAAGAAAACAATCACGAAAAAATTGAATATCATTGTAGTCCGATTGAAGATTTCCAATTCAATCATCAAACCTTCGACTTGATTATTAGTTCATTAGCGATTCATTATATAGAAGATTACGATAGTCTTATAACGAAGATTAGCCAATTATTGAAGGATGGTGGGGAATTCATTTTCTCTACTGAACATCCAATTGTAACCGCTAGAAAAGATATGAACAATTGGGTAAGGGATGAGGGAGGAAATAAACTTCATTGGGCTGTAGATCATTATCAAGAGGAAGGGATTCGAAAAGAATATTGGTATATAGATGGTGTTATTAAATACCATCGAACGATTTCGACTTTACTCAATACATTAATAGAGAAAGGATTAGTTTTAGAAAAAGTAGTGGAGCCAACGTCGATAGCAATTGGTTTAGAGAAAATGCCAAAGGTCATAAATGAAGAAAGAAAACCTTCTTTTCTTGTCATAAAGGCAAAGAAACAAGAAGTGAAATTTTAACAGGGAAAACAAGGATTTGTAATCATCAAAATGGAATAGTAAAAAGTGGACACCCATATAGTAAGTGTTATTTATGAAATGACTCAAGGAGGTCATCGATTGAAACAAGCCCTTTTAATAATTGACGCCCAGCAAGCGTTAATTGATGGAGAAAAAGTAGAAACAGGTGTATACGAGAAAGAAAGATTAATAGCGAATATTAATCATGTCATTCAAAAGGCAGTACAAGATAATGTTCCGATTATTTTTATAAGGGACATTGACGTGTCCAACGGAGAAGGTCCAGGGTTTGAAATACATGGTGACATTCATATTCCGAATGCTTCAGTTATTTTTAATAAGGCAGCAACGAATGCCTTTTATGGAACTGGTTTAAAGGATTACTTGGAGGAACAAAAAATTAAACATCTTGTCGTAATGGGCTGTCAAACGGAAGCGTGTATCGATACGGCAGTAAGAACGGCAACCGTTAGCGGTTTTGATGTGACGCTAGTTGGAGATGGTCACTCTACTTATGATTCGAGCATGTTAACGGCAGAACAAATTATTCTTCATCATAATCGAATTCTTCACGGTCATTATAATGTGGACCATTTTTCGATGGTTCGTAATGCAGAAGAGGATTTATTTACCCCTACCCATAACAACTATCGATAATCTTTCAAATGAGCGTTTCCGAAATGGAGGCGCTTTAAAACTATTAGTATAGAAAAGTAAATAATGTAAGAGGGTACACTCTAAATAAAAAACGGAAAGCCATTTTGCCCCCAATTAAAAATTTATTCCAGTGACGAGTTAAATGATACTCAACATTAAAGGAGACGGCTATGAACAAATATAAAAATATTCTATTTGACTTAGATGGAACATTAACAGACCCTAAAGAAGGTATTACAAAATCTGTTCAATATGCGTTAAAGAAAATGAACATCGATGAGTTTGATTTAAATCATCTTGAACGATTTATAGGTCCGCCAATACATAGTTCCTTTACGGAGTTTTATAACTTTGATGAAAGCCAAACGAAGCAAGCTGTAGAATTATATCGAGAGAGATTTAAAGAAAAGGGAATGTTTGAAAATGAACTATATCCAGGGATCCCCTCTCTCTTAAAGATACTTAAAAAACAGGAGTATAAGTTAATTGTTGCTACCTCTAAGGTTACTGAATTCGCTAATCAAATTTTAAAGTACTTTCAGCTGGATCCATATTTTGACCTTGTCGTTGGCAGTCATTTAGATGGAACCCGTTCTTCAAAAGCAGAAATCATTCAATATATACTAGATCATTATAACAATGATTCACCAGGTGACTTTGTTATGATTGGAGATCGCAAATATGATTGTATTGGTGCCAATGAAGTAGGGATTGATTCCATAGGCGTTACTTATGGATACGGCTCGCTACAAGAGTTAAAGGAATGTAAACCCACTACCATCGTTGATTCCGTTGAACAGTTAAAAGAAGTCTTGTTAGGCGTAAATAGGTAAAAATGAAAAATAATTGGGTGTGAAAAAATGCAAAAAGTTATTTTACTTGTTGAAGATGATAAAGAAATAAGTCATCTTATTAAAAGTCACTTAGAGAGCGAAAACTTTACGATTATTACTGCTTTTGATGGGGAAGAAGCTCTTAGTCATTTTCAACAAGATAAGTTTGATTTAATTTTACTAGACTTAATGATTCCGAAATTAAGTGGCATGGAGTTATTGAAAAAGTTTAGGGAAACTAGTTTAGTTCCAGTACTAATTATCTCAGCAAAAGGTAGCGATATTGATAAAGCATTAGGGTTAGGATTTGGAGCAGACGACTATATTAGCAAGCCGTTTTCTATGATTGAACTAACTGCTCGAGTGAATGCGGCAATACGAAGGGCAACGCAATATTCCACTGTAGAGAAACAACCGATAGCGAATACATTACACTACAAAGAATTGACATTAGATTTAAATTCATTTACAGCCCAAGTTAAAGATAAGATAGTGAAGCTTACATCAAAGGAATTTCATATGTTAAAGCTAATGATGACGAATAAAAGTCGTGTATTTACAAAGGAACAAATTTACGAAATGATTTGGGAAGATGATTATTTTGGAAATGAAAATGTAATTAACGTACATATTCGAAGATTAAGAGAAAAAATCGAAGAAGATCCATCCAACCCCCAATATATTCAAACCGTTTGGGGAATTGGTTACAAGTTAGGAGAGTGAACATGATTTTACTATTGATTGTAATCATCGTCCTATTGTTACTCCTGATTGGTTGGCAATTCTATTCCAAGTTTAAAATCAAGAAAAACTTAAGAGAATTAAGTCAACAACTAGATTCTATCCTTCATGACCAGTCTGCAGAAAAGGTGTTGTTCATAACAAATGAGGAAACGGTTCAAACTGCTCTCATTCAAATAAATCGCCTACTCGATTTCAATCAAAAAGTAATTGCGGATTATTCGAAAACAAAAGAAAGTTTAAGAAAAATGATCTCAAACATGTCCCACGATTTGAAAACACCATTGACGGTCATTTTAGGATATGTAGAGAAATTAACGATGGATAAAATGATGCAAAAAGAAGAACGTACAATAGTTACGCAACAACTTTATAAAAAAACTGAGCAAGTAATCGAATTAATTCATCGATTTTTTGATTTAGTGAAATTGGAATCGGGGGATTATTCTATTCCGTTAACAAAGGTGTCTGTAAGCGAGATTTGCAGGAAAAATGTGCTGGAATTTTACCATTTACTTCAGTCAAAAAAATTGCAAGTGGAACTGGACATTCCTGAACAAGATTATTTTATTTTTGGAAATGAAGAAGCGTTAAATCGTGTATTGAGTAATTTAATTTCTAACGCCCTTCGTTATGGTAGTGAGGGAGGCATCATTGGCTTAACCGTACGAGAAGAAGGGGATAATATTGCTATAGATGTTTGGGATAAAGGAAAGGGCATTGCAGAAAAAGAGCAAGAGCTTGTATTTGAACGGCTGTATACGTTGGATGATGCGCGGAATCCCGAATTTCAAGGAAGTGGACTCGGTTTAAGTATTACAAAGCGGTTAGTGGAAGGGATGAAAGGCTCTATCTTATTAAAAAGTAAACCTTACGAAAAAACGGTATTTACGTGTGTCTTTAACCGGATAACCTACTAGTAGTGGGACTTCAAAAGTCGTCAAATCAACTTTTATAATCTTTTCTTTTTTATACATAGAAAACTTAAGAAATTTGTAAGGTTTGAGAAAGAAAAAAGAAAAGTCTGTTGCTTATGATAAGGGTAACAGAAAGGGGAGAGGCGATTTGGAATATATCGTAAAAACAACAGGTCTGACGAAAAAAGTAAAAGGGAAAGAGCTAGTTTCAAATATTAATTTACACATTAAAAAGGGAGAAATATATGGTTTCCTTGGTCAAAATGGGGCTGGGAAAACGACGATTATGAAAATGCTCACAGGAATCACTTCTTCAACAAGCGGTGAAATTGAACTTTTTGGGCATAAGCTTACTAATCGTTCAAAGGCAGCTCTTAAGAGAGTCGGAAGCATTATTGAATATCCTACCTTTTTCGAACATTTAACAGCGATGGAAAACTTAAAAATCCATTGCGACTATTTAGGCTATTATGACGAAGTTGCTATTAAGCAAGCGTTAAATATGGTTCATTTAAAGGGAAACGAAAACGGACGAGTAAAAGATTTTTCCCTTGGGATGAAACAACGATTAGGAATTGCGCGGGCAATCATTACGAAACCGGAATTGATTATTTTAGATGAACCGACCAATGGCTTAGATCCAATCGGTATTAAAGATATTCGGGATTTAATATTAATGCTCAATCAAGAATATGGCATTACGTTTTTATTATCGAGTCATATTTTAGGAGAGATGGAGCAAGTCGTTAATCGTATTGGGGTAATTAATAAAGGGAGGTTAATTAATGAAATTTCCATCGAGGAAATTCGAAAACAACGAACGGATTATATTGAGCTTCAAACGACAAATGTGGAGAAAGCCGTTTATGTCCTAGAAAGTGAGCTTCAAATATCAAATATGAAAATCGTCCAAAATAATCGAATTCGAATTTACGACTTAACCCATTCCCAATCGGACATTACAAAAATGTTAATTGTTCATGGTGTGGACATTGAAGAAATTCAAAAGCATACAAGTTCCTTAGAAGACTATTATTATGCGCAAATTAGTGGAGGTGGTAAAGTTGACTAAATTAATGATGCTTGAATGGAAAAAATTAAAACGTTCCTTAGTAATAGGAGAAATGGCCATTTACTTAGGAATACTAATGATTCTTCCTCCATTTTTTATTCACTCCATCATCCCTTATTTTAGCGAAAGTTATGCCCTGGCCATTGAACTGAATTCCTTTATTCAATTGGGGGTCATATTATTTGGGGCATCTTTAATTAATCATGTATTTATTGAAGAGTATAAATCAAAAACGATGGCCTTATCTTTCGGATATCCGATTACTAGAAGAAAATTGTTTATAGCAAAGATTTTGTTCATAGCTTTTGTCGTTTTTATCATAACGCTATTTTCCTCTTTACTATCTAGTATCGTGATTGTTACTGTTGATCAATTTATTCCGATTATTAATGGACAGCCAACATTTAATGACATGATAACATTTATAACTGCTATGATAAGTACAGCTTTCAAGGCAACGATAATTACATTTATCCCGTTATTTTTGTTTGGTATATGGAAAAGAGCGGTTTTTCCAACAATCATTTGTGCAATTGTTGTGATGCAGTTGCCTAATTTTTCATCCTTTATTAATGTACAACAAGATACATTAATCGTTGTATTTTGTATATTAGGGGGTCTAAGTATTCTCTTATCCATCGTATCAGCAGAAAAATTAGGGGAAATTAAATAAACATCATTAGTCCTTTTAAAGAATATATATAATAGGTTGTTTGATTTCAAGTTTGCCATAAAGGAGCGGGAAAAGATGAACATGTTCTTTCAATATAATTGGATGGTAAGGGAAGAATGGTATAAATGGTGTGAGGAGTTGCCAGAAGAGGAGTTATTACGGCAACGTACGGGAGGGATGGAGAGTATATTAAAAACTCTTTTCCATATCGTAGACGTAGAGTGGAGTTGGATCCGCCAAATACAAGGAAAACCTGATTTTCAAGAGGACTTTGAAAAGTTTAATAGTTTAGAAAAGGTGCGACAATTAGATGCTCGGTTTAAAGAAGAAGTAGAGGGCTTTGTGAATAACTGGGATGCGAGTATGGAAAGTCGGCTATTTACGGAAACTTTACCAGATGGAAGAGTAGTAACAGACACTTGGGGTGAAATCATGCGCCATATCATTGCTCATGAAATTCACCACATTGGTCAATTATCCATTTGGTCAAGAGAACTAGGGAAGAAGCCAATATCCGCTAATGTTATCGGACGTGGTCTTGCTGACAAAGGAAATCAATCATTAATCTAATGGTTTAATAGTTTTAGTTTTCTGCGTTTTCATATGAGAAGACGCATTTTTTATTTGTTATTTAGGTATAACTAGAGAAAAAGGGCTCTATAATATTTGTTGGGGTTTGAAAAAATTTCATAAATAAAAAAGCACGTAATCACCGATTTCTATATACTTGAATTGTCGAGAAACAAGCAATGAAAGGTGATACGTGCAAATGAATTTTAACATGAATATTCCAGGATTAAAAGGTGTAACTGTTCATAAGGTGGAGGAGATGGGGGAACGTATTGTTCTACACGTTTCCATACCAAAAAAAGAACATCAATGTCCAGCATGCAAGAATATAACATCAAAAGTCCATGATTATCGAATTCAAAAAATTAATCATTTAAAATGGTTTGAACGATTAACCGTCCTTTTTTATAAACGTCGTCGTTATGTATGCCAATGTGGGAAACGTTTTTCAGAAAAATCCCCTTTCGTGGATAAATATCAACGTTTCTCGAAAGAATGGAATCAAGTTGTACGAATCCGTTCAATAAAGGCAAAAACATTTAAAGAAGCAGCTGAAGTACTTGGTACATCAAGCTCAACAGTGATTCGTCGCTTTAAAGAAGTAGTAAAGGAACAATTAAATGAAGGGGTTCATTTACCAAAATGTATCGCGATTGATGAATATAAAGCAGATACCGATGCGGGAACTTATCAATTAATTATTGCCAATGCGGAAACACATGAACCAATTGATATTTTACCAAATCGTAGAAAAGAAACCATTAAGGATTACTTGATGAAATACGGTGCAGATGTAGAAATTGTGGTTATGGACATGAATCCAAGCTTTAAAGCAGCAGTTAGGAAGGCGTTAAATCGCCCGATTATTATTGCGGATCGCTTTCATTATTGTCGTTATATTTACTGGGCACTAGATGAAGTACGTCGAAATGTTCAAAAAGAATGGCATGCATATGATCGAAAGAAATGTAAGAAAATGCGTCATGTACTATATAAACGATTTGATAAGTTAACAGAAACGAATCGTTGGTACTTAAATCGTTACATAGGAATGTCGAAGGAACTAAAGCAAGCCTATGAATTAAAAGAAGCTTACTGCGAATGGTTTGATTGGGCAAAAACTTCAAATGATTTGATAGAAATAAAAAAAAGATTAGAAGCCTTTTACCGAAAGGTAGAAAAAGCAAATATTCCGGCATTTTTAAAGGCCATTCAAACGCTAAAAAATTGGCAAGTTGAAATTTTAAATAGTTTAAGTTTTGGATATTTAAATGGTTTTTTAGAAGGAATTAATAATAAATCAAAAGTTTTGAAGCGTAATGCTTATGGTTTTAGAAGCTATGAACACTTTAAAGCGAAAATTTTATTAAATAATTTATCTAAGAAAATTGGGATTCATTTAGGATAATCGGGGTGCCGTGTAATATCACTTCACCCCAACATTTGACATAGAACCAGAAAAAGAAGGAATATCCTATAGAAAGTAGTGAAGGAGGGCACCTGAGATGAACGAAGCTACGACAATTCATGAACCACCTTATTATGCAGTGATCTTCACGTCAAAGGGAACGGGTGTAGACAAAGGATACGGCACGATGGCAGAGAAAATGACAGCTTTAGCATCTAGCCAAGAGGGCTTTTTAGGGATAGAAAGTGTTCGAGATGATGAATTAGGAATTATGGTATCCTATTGGGATTCTTTAGAAGCAATTCAACAGTGGAGAGAACATACAGCTCATAAGGTCGCCAAGGAAAAAGGGAAATCCGAATGGTATAAAGGATATTCTTTAAAAATTTGTAAAGTGGAAAAAAACTATTCATTTGAAAAGGAATGACAACATCCCCCAAATTATGGGGGATGCTTTATTCTACTTTGCCCAATTAAACCATCTTGCATGACCATCTGTATTTTCCATCATTCTTTTTTCAATGATTTCTCCATCATATATATAATCTTGATGTAAATTAGGATCGTACATATTGTTATAGCAATGATATAACGGACGTTTTGTACTTATTTTACTCAACTTTTCAACTAGCTGTTGTCGTCCTTCCATTGGGATTTGATTTGCCACGTGAGTATGAAAAACGACAATCATTTCACCTTCAGGAATAAGCTCACATAGATCCTCCAATTTAGCAATCCCATCTCCTCGAACTAATTGAAGATGGAGCTGTGTTACAACATTAGCCGCTTCCTTTAATAATTCTCTCCGTTCATGATGTTCGGGCCAAATAAGGGCTTGTAGCCATCTTAATTCGTTTTCATCCTTTAAATCAATCGGGTTCAAGTCCACTCCTATCCGTGTTTTCACTTTCGGGGTTGTATAAATGGCATTTGGTAATGGAGTGCCGATATTTTCAGATGAGATTATAACGGGTGTTTTGGAGTTCGTAACGGAAATTTCCCCATTATATAAATAATTATATTGATCCACGCCAAGCTGAAGACCAGCGCTTGTACCAATTTCAACTAATGCTAATGGTTGCTTATGTTCTTCGTAAATTTCGGCAAACATTGGATATAAATAAGCACATCTCCGAACTTCATTCGTCTGTACAAGCTTCGTTTGAAAAAGTTCATTTAGAGATTGTTCATGTTTTAATACAAATTGTTTAAAGGGTAAAAAAGCTTCTTCAGCAGGAAGTAGATGATCTGAAAAGGTAGGATAGTAATTTTTTAATGATTCATCCTTTTCAAATAATAAATAGTGGACGATGGCGAAAAGTAAATTCGGTTTAGGCTGACCTGTTGGAATGGTGGTAACAATATCGAGTAATTCAGCGTCCTCAGCTATTTGATAGGAAAGTACTTCATATAATTTACTAGAATTTTCACACTCGTATTTTGCAAAACGTTGAAATTGTTCACTCAGTTTCATCCCCATAATTTAGCTCCCCTTCATTTGATTCATAACGTCAAAACGATATTTTAAGCAGCTGTAAAAATCTCATGAAGTCAACCGTTTCTTGTAATTATTATACTGTTAAAATATTACAAATATCAATGGTGGTGATTGAAAGGTGTGGATCCTTGGTAATAAAATAAAGTATTTTTTCGTATTAAATGCCATACTACATTTAAATAAGAAGACTTATGATTTTGATAATCGTTTCTGTACTACTATAATTAAGTAGGAGTATCAAAATCTTATTACATAGATTAAACAGTACTGTATACAATATTTAATTTTAATTTGGATAGGGGAAATGAAATGAATAAAGAGAAAAAACGTAAACCTAAGATAGTAAAATTTTTATCAAAATCGATTTTGATTATCCTTGGTGGACTAATCGCAGCCTACGGACTAGAAGCGGTCCTCATCCCAAATAATGTTTCTGACGGTGGGGTAACGGGTCTGAGTATTGTTGGCTCACAGTTATTCGGTATACCATTAGGCGTTTTAATTGCAATCATCAACATTCCTTTTGTTTGGTTAGGTTATAAACAAATCGGGAAAAGTTTCGCTATTTATTCGGTAATTGGAATTGCGTCATTAGCAATTGGAACGGTTCTTATGCACCATGTACCAGCTATTATTAAAGGAGATACATTGCTCGTTACAGTTGTCGGTGGTGTCATTCTCGGCTTTGGTATGGGTCTTGCCTTGCGTAACGGTGGTGCCCTAGATGGTATTGATATGTTAGCAGTATTACTTTCTAAAAAGTTACCCTTTGGAACAAGTGATTTAATCTTATTTTTAAACTTATTTGTATTCATTATTGTTTCTACAGTATTCGGATTACAAGGTGCCATTCTTTCAGGGATTGCCTATTTTATAGCATCTAAAGTAATTCATATCGTAGAGGAAGGGTTAAGCGGTTCAAAAACCTTTAAAATTATTACTTCACATCCAGAAGTAATGGTGGAAACAATCAGGGATCGTTTAGGTCGAAGTGCTACATATAAAGATGCATACGGTGGCTATTCGAATGAATTATTCAAAGAGATAACATGTGTAATTAACCGTTTAGAAGAAAGTAAAATAAAAGAAATCATTCAGGAAATTGACCCCCATGCCTTTGTAACGGTTTATGACGTTGCTGAAGTAAAAGGCGGTAATTTCAGAAAAAGAGATATTCACTAAGTTTATCATGCTAGAAGCGCTTCCTTATGAGGAGGCGCTTTTTTCATGCTATTGAAAGGTTTTACGAATTGGGTGGCGAAATATTTTATAAGACAAAGGGGGAAAAATGGTCAATGGAGAAGGCACAAAATTTAATTGAGTTATCCCGGTTTTTGGCGAAATTAAATAACCAAAAGCAATTTCATATTGGATATTGTGGAGAAGTTGAAGAGGAAATTTATAAAACGTTAAAGGAAGATTTTGTCCATGAAAAGGATGGAATTTCCTTTTGGATAGCTAAAAATCAAGATGGAGTAATAATTACGGCAATTGGGTTAGACATTGGAACTAGTGCAGAAGTGTGGGGACCTTTTCTGCAAATAGTTTCTCTACCTCTACAGCATCAATTATGGGAGCAAGTTGTAAAGGGAAATTCTTCAATAAGCGAGTTTTATTTTTTTGTTAATAAAGAAAACATAACTCAACAACAATTTTTAAATGAAATAGGTGCTGCAAAAACAGGAGAACATCTAATTTTAGAAATAAAAAAAGAAAACTTTCATGAGATGGGAGAAATACGGAGTAAACCTTACGAAGAAAGGGATTATCCAACATTTGAAAAGCTACATTTTGAAATGTTTCCCAATACCTATTACGATGCGAAAACAATTATTAATCGATTAAGTGAGCACTGTATTTTAAAAGTATTGAAATCTGAAATGAATGACGTTGTTGGTTACGCCTACTATGAAATCGACTCTGAAATAGGGGAGGCCTCCTTAGAATATTTAGCCATTTCTCCAAAAGCTCAAAATCAAGGATTAGGCACTTTGTTATTAAAAGAAGTTTTGACGGAGATGTTTTCCCACTCCCATATTACAGAAATTCGTTTAAGTGTAAATAATCAAAATAACCGAGCAAATCATGTCTACTTTAAGGCAGGATTTGAACAAAAACATATTTTGTACAGCAATCAATTTCATCGAAGAGTTGACGAAGATTTCTGAAAAAACTATTGAATTGTTATAACAGATTCGGTAAAACGGGAACAAATGTTCTTTCTGGAGGAGAAAAAAGATGCAATTGTACTTTTATAATGACACATATCAACAGGCGGTTGATGAATATCAAATTACAGAGGACCAACTTCGTTTTACAGGTTCACCTAAGGAATGTACGGAGCTTTCATTAAACAATCCAGACCGTTTTGCCATTTTAGCGGTGGAAAATGGAAACCTTATTTATAGGGAAATGATGATGGACCTTTGTTTATATCGTGTTATACGATATAATCTGTATAAACGATATAAATGCGAGGTGCTTTATGGAATTAAATAATTATTTTACGGATATTTATTATTATCTACATCCAAAATTGGAACATGCGATTTCTCACCAAAGTGTACGTATTTTGCAAATTTTACAGAAAGAACAAAGTGTAACAGTTCGATCTTTGGCAGAAGCTTTGACTATTTCTCATAATACAGCTTCAGAGCATGTGAAAAAGTTGGAGAACAATGGATGGATTAAGAAGGAGCGTTCTGATAAAGATCAACGTAAAGTTTATTTAAAACTTACAGAACTTGGATTACAAGTTGTAAAGCAACATACTGAGTTAGATGAAAATTTACTGAAAGCAGCTTTAGGAAAGTTATCCGAAGAAGAGCAAGATAACGTCATGAGAGCCTTTCGTTTGTTAAGTGAGGCGGCGAAATAATGGTTTGGATAAAACTTTTCACGTCGGCTTTTATTATTGCTGCTGTAACAGAGTTGGCTAGGAAATTTCCCCTTTACGGAGGAATAATTGCGGCTCTCCCGCTCATTAGTTTACTCAGTATTTTCTGGTTAACCGTTCAAGGAGAAACAAGTAAACAAATCCAATCCTTTACATTAGGTGTCATTTTAGGTTTGCCAGCTACTATTGTGATGCTTTTAGCCATTTATTTCATGCTAAAAAATTCCTTTTCTTTCATTCTAGCCGTTATTGTAGGGATTGTTTCTTGGGGTGTATTTCTTTTCATTCAGAAAATTCTCATGGCACAATTCAATATTTAAAAGAGGTGTTTCCATGTTCCTTAAAAGAATTGAATTACTACATGATCGGATTGATTCTTATCAACAATATCCGTTTTCAATACCTTCTATCCAATCATTAAAAAGTTTAGATATAAAAAATAATGTTACGTTTTTAGTAGGTGAAAATGGATCAGGTAAATCCACGCTTTTAGAAGCCATTGCCGATAAATGTGGATTTAATACAGCGGGAGGTAGTCGGAATAATACATATAAAGTTGACCGTTCGGAATCAGCATTAGGGGAATACATAAGACTTTCTTGGTTGCCAAAAGTATCAAATGGATTCTTTCTTCGAGCAGAATCTTTTTACCATTTTGCTTCCCATATAGATGAAATTGGAGAAAGTCATAAAAGTATTTATGATTCCTATGGTGGTACTTCTTTACATGAGCAATCCCATGGGGAATCCTTTATTTCTTTATTCGCCAACAGATTTAGTGGAAAAGGGATTTATTTGTTGGACGAGCCGGAAGCAGCGCTATCCCCTCAACGACAACTTGCTTTTTTAAGAATAATCCATGATTTAGTAGTATCTGGAGAAAGCCAGTTTATTATTGCGACCCATTCACCGATTTTATTAGGATACCCTAATGCAACGATATATAGTTTTGATGACGGAACTATTGAAGAAGTAAATTATGAAGAAACGAGTCATTACCAAATTACAAAGTATTTTTTAGAAAATCGCGAACGTTTTTTAAGGGATATTTTTGAGGATTAAAAGATGATCGAGAAGTATAAAACGTTAGCTTCTGCAAATAATTTGATGTAAATAGAAATGCACCAAAGAGTAAAACTACTTATGGTGCATTTAATTTTTTTATTTGTTTTTTTGTTTATTCGCTTTCTTTTTTACTTCATTGACATCTAACTCTTGAGCAATTTCTTGATTGCTTTTTTGATTATTGTTTTTCTTATCTTCTTTTTCTTTAAAATTTGGTTTTCTTTTCTTTGCCACGATGTTTTCCTCCAAATATTTATCTTTTATTGGATTGTTGATTTTTATCATGGTTCGTTGCATTATTTTTATTTTTAACTTTTGAATCAAATTCTTCAGCAATTTCTGCTACGTTATCTTCAGGATTATGATTATGGCTTGTTTTATTTGTATGCAGGTGTTTATAAGTTGGTCTATTTCAACTTGTCAAAGAGAGGGGATCATAGGTGGTATTAGCAAAGGTCCTAGTGACTATCCGCATGGTACACGGATCCAAATTGAAGTCGATTCCATTGATGAAGCTGTGAAGAAAGCAATAGAAAATGGTGCGAAGGTTGTACGGGAGAAGATGGAGTTTGACGATTTCTATCTTTCCTATTTAGTTGATCCAGTTGGTATTGGCATTGGATTATATGAAAAGAAGTAAACATGATGCAAAGGGGGTGGTCTACTAATGAAAAAAACAATTCCGATTAAAAACCAAATGAATGGAATTTTTGTTCACGTTACAAATTTAAAGCAGTCGGCAAAATGGTATTGTGACCTTTTAGGAATAGAACTAGATGTAGAAAAGGTTATATCACCTGTTTTTAATGTTCCGGTTGTCGGTACAACATCTCTAACATTAGATGACCACTCCTTTGATCCCCATTTTAAACATTATGTTAGTCCAAGTCCCATTTTCAATTTTTATACACCAAATATTGATGAAGCCTACCAGTATATTAAAGAAATAGGATATGAAGTTGTAAGAGAAATAGAAAGAGTAGGAGAAATGGCTTGGTTTAACATTCAAGACCTAGATGGCAATGTAGTCATGATTTGTAATTGCTAAAATTGATAGGAGAGTAATCTATGGAAATTAAATTAGACGATTTAACAGGAACAAAAATTACCCGATTAATAGGTGACCATCTTCAAAATATGGGGGAAAAATCTCCGCCGGAAAGCATTCATGCATTAAATTTGGAGCAATTAAAAAGTCCGGATATTACTTTTTGGAGTGCATGGGAAGGGGAAGAATTACTAGGATGTGGGGCTTTAAAAGAGCTTTCTAAAGACCACGGTGAGATTAAATCGATGAAAACTTCCCCTGACCATTTAAGAAAAGGGGTGGCTAGACAAATTCTACAACATATTTTGGAGGAAGCAATAAAGAGGGGGTATCAACGTCTTAGCTTAGAAACTGGTTCAATGGATGCCTTTGAACCAGCACGAAGATTATATACGAATTTTGGTTTTACATATTGTGAGCCCTTTGCAAACTACGTTGAAGATCCAAATAGTGTCTTTATGACGAAGAAATTAAATATTAAATCGTTACTATTTAAATTAAAACTTCTAGTTTAGGAGAAACTACTCGTTTTATTAAAATGGGTAGTTTTATTTTGAACAGCAAAAAGGAGGTGTTCGAACATGCATTTACATATTAAATCGATGAATGAACTATTTGCGAAAGAAATATTAAGCTGGAAATACCATATACCATATGATTTTTATAATAGTGTTGATACAGAAGATAATAGAAAAGAACTTTTAGATGGATATTATTACGCGATCGAAAATGAAGATGGAGAGTTGTTTGGTTATTTTTGTATTGGAGAATCGGCACAAGTTCCTATTGGTCATCAAGTGAATGCTTATCGAGAAAGTTGTATTGATATGGGGTTAGGAATGAATCCTAAATATGTTGGACAAGGGAATGGATTTTTCTTTTGTTCTTTTATTCTCCAATCGATTGAAAGGAAATATAAAGGGGTTCCAATCCGTTTAACCGTCGCTACTTTTAATAAAAGAGCAGTACATTTATACGAAAAGTTGGGTTTTAAGAAAAAAGCTGAGTTTTGTTCAGATAAAGCACAGTTTACGACGATGGTTAGGACTTGATAGGGGGACAAAAATGCGCTCGGAAAAGGTAATGATCGATTTAATAAAAAAGTTTGCTGAGCAGGATGAGCGGATTAGGGCAGTTGGTATGAATGGGTCTAGAACAAACTTAAAGGTACCTAAAGATCCCTTTCAAGATTATGACATTGTTTATTTTGTCACGGATATGGATTCATTTATAAATCGTGTAGATTGGATAAAAGTGTTCGGTGAACTTATTATTATGCAAAGGCCAGATCATTCTGTTTTGTATCCATCTAATCGCGATCAATATGCTTATTTAATGCTTTTTACAGACGGAAACCGCATTGACTTGACCCTTTGGCCAGTTGAAAAAAGTAACGAATGGATACAAGATGATAAATTAGCCAAAGTTTTACTAGATAAAGATTCTATTTTTCCAATCCTACCTTCACCTACAGATCAGGACTATTGGGTAAATAAACCTTCTCAACAATTATTTGATGATTGTACAAATGAGTTTTGGTGGGTTTCAACTTATGTCGCCAAAGGATTATGGAGAAATGAAATTCTTTATGCGATGGATCATCTACAAATCATAAGAAATATGTTATTGAAAATGCTTGAATGGAAAATAGGAATTGAAACAGACTTTACTATCAGTATAGGGAAAAACGGTAAGTACATGGAGAAGTATTTGGAAAAAGAAATTTGGAATACACTCCTAAACACGTATCCGAAAGGAAATATAAATGACATTTGGGATGCTTTATTTACGATGACGAATTTGTTTGAACAGATAACATTGGAAGTAGCAAATCGACTTCAATTTAATTATTCGGTTATCGAAGTCAAAAAAGTCCTGGCCTATTTAGAACATATTCAACAACTACCTTTGGATGCTAAGGAAATTTCTCCATTTCAAGCAAGAGAAACTGAATACGAGGAGTGACATAATGCGAGCAGTAATTTTTGATATGGACGGAACATTATTTCAAACAGATACGATCTTGGAGCCAGCATTAGAAGCAACTTTTCAAGTATTACGGGAACGACATTTATGACATGGAGAAACACCTATCGATCAATATCGGGAGATTATGGGAGTACCATTAAAAGTTGTATGGGAAACACTTTGTCCAAACCATTCAATGGAAATTCGGGAAATGAGTAATGCTTTATTTCACGATAAACTGCTAGAAATGATTGAGGATCATAAAGGTAGTTTATATCCACATGTAGAAGAAATTTTAATGGAACTTAGCTCTAAATTTCCCCTTTTCATTGCAAGTAACGGGCAACCTGAGTATTTAAAGGCGATTGTAAATACATATCACTTAGAACGATTTATACAAAAAGTATATAGTATTCAATCAATTTCATCGGGCCATAAATCTGATTTAGTGAAAACGGTTATTCATGAAAATAATATTAAGGCAGGATGGGTAATAGGGGATCGATTATCAGATATAATGGCTGCAAAAGATAATGAATTACGGTCCATTGGAGTGAATTTCGACTTTGCCCAAGCAGAGGAATTAAAGCATGCCGATTTAGTTATTAATGATTTTAAACAACTTCTAAATATTATTGTATAATGTTTGCCACTCTTTAAAATTGATGAATGCTAAAGAATAAAAAAATCGAAAGAAACTCAATGGGGATGGAGGAGGGAGTTTATGAAATTCGTTCATATATTTGGACCACAAGCGGTTGGGAAAATGACGGTTGGACAAGAGTTAATGAAAATAACGGATTTGAGACTTTTTCATAACCATATGACAATTGACTTGGTTAGTCATTTTTTTGATTATGGTACAAAAGAAGGGAAACGGTTAGTAAACCTATTTCGTCAAGAAATCTTTGAAGAGGCTTCAAAAAGTAATTTATATGGGATGATTTTCACGTATGTTTGGATGTTTGATTTAGAGTCGGATTGGGATTATGTTAAGCGTATCTCCCATCTTTTTGAGTCAAGAGGTGGTACTGTTTACTATGTCGAATTAGAAGCTGATTTAGAAGAGAGACTTAACCGAAATAAAACTCCAAATAGACTTGAACATAAACCTAAAAAAAGAGATATCGAATGGTCTGAGAATGACTTAAAACAGACAATGGAGAAACATAGATTAAATTCTTTTGAAGGTGAAATCAAATTCCCAAATTATATTAAGATTGACAATACAAACTTAAGTGCCGAAGAAGTAGCTAAAATAATTAAGGAAAAATTTAATTTATAAAAATGTTTAGAGTATCTAAAGGATTGTTAGTTGCTTTTTTCATTTTCTGTATTAAAAGTGTGAGAAATGCAACACAAATAAAGGAGTTTTACATACATAGGCAGAATTAGTACTTAGAATTATTAACGCTAATATAAATGGGATGGATTTCAAAATTTAAAAGAGTGGGTGGAGCATTTGATTAATGTATTAGGTCAAGTCATGTTATATGTGAATAATCAAGATGAAGCGGTGAAGTTTTGGACGGAAAAGTTAGGGTTTACTGTTATTGGGGAAGAAGATAGCGGCCAAGGAATGAGATGGATAGAAGTAGCTCCAAAAAATAGTGCTCAAACGAGTATCGTTTTACATGATAAACAATTCATTGCGAATATGGAGCCAGAATTAAATCTTGGAACACCTTCGTTAATGTTTTATTCCGATGATGTGGAGAAACTATATAGTGATTTAGCAAATAAAAACGTGACTCTAGGAGAAATGGTCAATTTACCTTCCGGGAAAATATTTAATTTTGCTGATGATGAAGGTAATTATTTTGCTGTTATGGAGAAAAAGTAATAATATATGAAAATTAGCCGCTACAATGGGAAAGCGGCTTTTTTATTTTGAGATAGATAATAGTGGAAGTTGAAAAGTGACTTTCACAACTATCGATTTATGGTACTCTAATACATATATTATCATTCTTTTGAAAGAAGGTTTCCCTTTGCATTTAAAATCGATTGGTTTAGTTTCAGTCATTAGCTTAGTAGGGGCACTAGTTTTTGATTTTTTACATTTCCCTGTTCCGTGGATGCTTGGTCCTTTATTTACAGTGTTAATTAGTCAATTTTTTATTAAATATGAACTCTACTGGCCAGTACATTTTCGTAATGTCGGATTAATTATCGTTGGGGTTTCCATCGGTCAAACTTTTCAATTTTCCGTATTTGCTGGCATGGGGTGGTTAATATTTTTCATGTTGCTTCTTAATGTAGTCCTCGTCATCATTAGTGTATTAATGGCATTTGGTGTACAGAAAATAGGGAATGTTCCATTGAAAACCGCTTTAACTTGTACGGTTCCTGGTGGTTTAGGACAAATTGTTTTGTTTGCTGAAGAGGAAAAGGATATTGATTTAGCTGTTGTTACTTATTTTCACGTCGTTCGTGTGATTAGTATTGTGTTGTTGATTCCCTTTGTCCTTTCAGGTCATGTCGTGCAAGCGGACGGAGGAGCAGGTTTCTCTGTTAATGAAATCATCCCGATTTTGTTATTGTTATTAGCTTCAGGAGCAACCGTTTGGTTTGGTAAGAAACTAAAAATACCAGTACCTTATTTTTTAACACCGATCCTGTTTATTATTGTTTTGTCGTTATTTTCTGTTGAAACGCCGGAACTACCAGGGTACTTATTACATATTGCTCAACTATTAATGGGAGCATATATCGGATTACTCCTAAAACCAAACATGATTAAACTAGGAAAAAGGGTTCTCTTATTAGGGGTGGGAAGTGCCTTGTTACTAATGATTGCTACTTTCGCACAAGGTCTTTTATTAATATATTTCCTACACTATTCGTTGCCGACTAGTTTCCTTAGTACAGCAGCAGGTGGACTGGATCAGATGAGTCTTCTTGCGACAGCAATTGGGGCAGATGTTATAACCGTAACGGTATTTCAAATGTTCCGTCTACTATTTGTCTTTTTATTCGTTTTACCTTTATTAAAAATGGCTTGTTCTTTTATTGATAAAAGGCAATTAAATAGAGGAATAAAATTAACACTGAACGAAAAAGGTGTTCCAAAATAATTTGGAACACCTTTGTTTTATATTGAAGACTTTTTTTCGAATAATTGAATGAAATTTCCTCTAAAGTAAATCAATAAATATACTTCAAAAATAATGAGAATAATAGCCAAGATAAGTAAAGAAGGATCAACAAAAACATGTAATAAAAAGATATTCACAATAATGGGTAACAAACTAGCAACCGCTAATGGAACATATCGATTTAGCAATAGGAAGACACCGCATAGAACTTCTATTGTTTTTTCTACTATTAATAAATAATCAAATTGAAAGAGAATCATTGCCTCATTGCTCGTGGGAAAAAGGGATTCCATGCCCCAAAATACAATAAAACCATTAACGCCAGCACTGAAGAAAATGACACCAAGTAAAATTCTTATAATGTGCATCACGTATCGATTCACTCAAATTCACCTCCTAGTTTAAATTATTCGATAAAGATTCTGAATAGTATGTGTAGGATGACAATGTACAAAAAACCTATTCGTTTAAAATAATCGTCAATGAATTTTCATAAAAAAAGGCTCAGCTCATTGTTGGAAGAAGTTTATTAGTGGTATGATAGTATATAGTGCTTCCGAAAGGTTGCTGAACAATGAGGGGAAAGAAAGACTATGAAAAATACTATTGATCTCTGGGCAAAGACAGTTAAGACAGGGATTATTAAATCAAATTTAATTCCCATGATTGCTGCACTTATGCTCGCTTTATATACGTACGACTTAAGCTTTATTGAACATATTCCACATATACTATTTGCCTTTGTAGGTTCTGCTTTTATTATCGGAGCATCAGGTATTTTTAATAATTTGTACGATCGTGATATTGATGCGATTATGCAAAGAACTAAATCAAGACCTACAGTAACAGGTGAACTAAGTGCTCGTACAGTATTAATCGTTGGCATCGTTTTACTTATCGTAGGATTAGTGATACTTTCTTTAACAACACTGCTAGCGGCATTTCTTGGTTTCCTAGGTGTGTTTTTCTATGTTGTCCCGTATACGATGTGGACAAAACGAAAAACGATTTGGAATACAGAAGTTGGTAGTATTTCAGGAGCGATGCCGCCTTTAATTGGTTGGGCAGCGGTTGCACCTGATATTTGGTATCCTGCAGCTTGGGCATTATTCATTATTATGGTGATTTGGCAAATGCCACATTTTTATGCCATTGCCATACGAAAAAAAGATGATTATGCCGCAGCAAATATACCAATGTTACCTGTGAAGACAAGTATGAGAAGAACTTATCTTCAAACAAATATTTATTTAATTATTTTAATGTTTACTAGTTTTTTATTTGTTCCACTAAGCTGGGGATTAACATTATGCTCCCTTATTTTAGGTGGAATTTGGTTGTGGATTAGTATTGTTGGCTACCGCCAAATGGATGAGAAAAAATGGGCAAATAAAATGTTTGCTTACTCTTTAATTTATATGATGTTACTATTTATAACGGTCATTATTTATTCAAGTGTTGGTATGATTCTACAATAAAGATGTTAAGGTGTCCTAATTGGGGCACCTTTTTATTTTGTGGATAAAGCCCCTAATAAATAACAAATGGTGGATATGTGGATAAAAAATAAAGGGAAGGGCATTTACACTAGAACCTTTAAGGAATGGAAAAAGGGAAGGGGGGTAACTAATAAAAAATTAGTATAAATTAATGGGGTAATGCTCTGTTCCATATCAATAATGTATAATAAATATAATTTTAAATTACATGAAAGCGCTTTATATAAAGGTTTTTAAATATATATATCTAAGGATTTCAATAAAAAAGTGTTAAAAAAATACTTGTTATATAACAAAATATTTCGGAATTGTGAACGAGTTTGTGATAAAAATGTGACATGTGAATAGGTGGTATACCATGGTGGAGTAGATGGATGTTATGATTAAAACATCATAAGAAGAGAAACGTAAATTGCTTCTTATGAAAAATCGCTCTTTAGTAAAAGTGGTAAGTTAAGCTCATTTGAACCTTGTAAAAGCTTGTTCGACAAGATATATAACCTCCCCTATGTTTATATATATAACGCTTTTTAAAAGGTCAGCCAAAAGCACCGTGCTTCCAGTAGCGCGGTGCTTTTTTTCTATAAGTCCATCTGTCAAAGTTATCCCCAAATCTAAAATTCTATTAAAATACATGATTAAACCGATGAATTATTCTTCATCGGTAAATAGGTATAGTTTATTAGAAGGCCGTAAATGAAAATAAAGCAAATAGTAAGGAGATTGCTGCTAAACAGAAATAGAAAATACTTGGGTTTTTACTTTGTCTCTTCATTTCGTATATCCCCATTGCCAAAAAGAGAGGCCCCATTAACACAAATGCCCAAGGTAATAGGTGAGGACTTCCTACAGTAAAAGTGTAAATGGCAATTAAAATAAGTAATAGACCTGCAACAGGCTGCATTAGTAAAACAAAACTCCATTTATTTTCCACTCGAATCACTCCTGTTTTAAAAGTTAACAAGTAGCTAGCTAAATTTTTTTGTTAATATATTATATAAATTCAATTCTACAAATATTTAGAAAATTCCTTTTTGTTACATAAATGAAATATTTTTATATTTATTTTAATATGAAGTGTTTTATTGTAAGGCATAAAAAAGGACCTAAAAGTTCGTAAAGAACCTTTAGGTCAATATAGGAAATTGTCTTTTGCTATGATTGTAAGTTAGATACTTCATATAAATAGTCGCCTAATACACGAAGCCCTTTATCGAAGTTTTCTAAATGGAAATGTTCGTTTGGTGCATGGAAGTTTTCGCTATTTAAACCGAACCCCATTAACACAACTGGTAATGCAAGAATTTCATCAAAAGCTGCAACGATTGGAATCGATCCTCCACCACGAGTAAATGCGGTAGGAACGTTATAAACACGCTCATATGAACGCCCAGCTGCCTGGATTAACGGGTGATCAAATGGTGTAAGGTAAGGAGCTCCTTTATCAAATTCAGAAACCGTTACATCTACACCTTTTGGTTTATGTTTTTCAATGTGTGCCTTTAAAAGAGCGACAATCTCATTCGGATCTTGATCTGGAACTAAACGACAAGTAATTTTGGCGCCAGCTTCTGCGGGAAGAACCGTTTTAATGCCTTCACCGGAAAAACCACCAAATACGCCGTTAATTTCTAACGTTGGTCGAGCCCAAGTTTGCTCTAAGTAAGTAAAACCTTCTTCTCCAAATAATTCTTTTACACCAATTTCTTCTTTTAATGCTTCTTCATCAAAATTTAAATCTTGGTAAGCTTGACGTTCTTCTTCAGTTAGAGGAAGCACTTTATCATAGAAACCTTCCACCTGAATTGTGCCGTGTTCATCACGGAAGGAAGCTAAAATTTCAGTTAATGCATGAATGGCATTTTGTACACCGCCACCGTAAAGACCAGAATGAAGATCGCCTTTAGCTCCACGTACGTCGATTTGAACTCCTGTAAGTCCACGTAGCCCATAACAAACGGCTGGTTTCCCAGGAGCGTATAATCCAGTGTCAGAAATTAAAATTAAGTCTGCAGAAAGCTTCTCTTTATTTGCTTCTACATAAGCGGGTAAATTAGGGCTACCGATTTCTTCTTCCCCTTCATAGATGAATTTCACGTTTACAGGAAGGGTTCCTTCAGTTGCAAATAATGCTTCAATCATTTTTAAGTGCATAAATACTTGACCTTTATCATCTGATGCACCACGAGCAAATAATTTATTATCGCGAATTACTGGATTGAAAGGTTCTGATTCCCAAAGGTGAAGAGGATCCACAGGTTGTACATCATAATGACCATAGAATAAAATCGTTGGTTTTCCTTCCGCATGAAGCCATTCTCCATATACAACTGGATGTCCTTCTGTTTGATCAATGGATACATTTTCAATGTTCAACTGTTGTAGTTTGTCTGCTAACCATTGGGCAGCTGTTTGCATGTCTTGTTTATGTTCTGATAGGGAACTGATACTTGGAATACGAAGAAATTCAAATAATTCTTCTAAATGTTTTTCACGGTTTTCGGAGAAATAAGCATCTAATGTTTGTAAATGACTCATGATTAATCCCTCATTTCAAATTTTTCAGATAGTAGAAATAGTATACCACATAGAAGAGACAGGTACTGTTGGATGACTTTAAAAAAGGGAAATTATTCTTGGAGTCATACTCTTTTTAGTAGACGCAATATAAACCGAATTTACGAAAGTTACAAGGAAAGACTTTTAATCTTACACGAATGTAATGAAATTGAAAGCAAATCCGATAGAGTGTAATACATTTATTTGGGAAAATGTATATAGAAGGTAGTTAGAAATTGGAGGAAGAAAGAATGAATAACTGTTTAACAGGAATTTATGAAGAATATAATCGCTACATATATCACTTATGTTTAAAATTAACACGCAATATTGCTGAAGCCGAAGATTTAATGCAAGAAGTTTGGGTCAAAGTTGTTCGTAATGAAGAACAAGTAGAGAAGGTTGACCACGTAAAAGCTTGGCTTACTACTATTACTATGAATACATTCCGCGACCGCTATCGTAAAAATGTAAGAAGAAGTAAATATATGATGAGTCAACCTGAAACATTAGACGTACCGATTTTAGATTTGGTTCCCAATAATGAAATTTCTACGGAAGATCAAGTGGAAAAAGAAGTCGTAACAAAAATTGTACAAGAAAAAATGCAGCAATTAGACGGTATTTATCAAAGAACTTTATGGTATTTTTATGTGGACCAATATTCATTGGCTGAAATTTCGACATTAATGAAAGTTTCCATCGGCACTGTAAAATCACGTTTATTCCGAGCAAAAGCTAGACTAAAGGAAATTTTACTAGCAGATGCATCTTTACAAGATGTGGTCATGGCTTAATATCAAATAAAAGAGACTCTCCATCTCGATTGGGAGAGTCTCTTTTTATATGAACATTTTCATATGTAAAAACGCAAGGTGCATTCATACACCTTGCGTTTTTGAATTTATAGTTAGTAACGTTAAATTATTCTTCATCTTTTAATTTATTAAGCCCATTGCTATTTACTAGACACTTTTCGAAGATGTTATGTAGCGTTTGAATTTCGTCATTTGTAAGCATGCCGAACATTGAATTCACCATTGCTGTCACCTGAGCTTGTGACTCTTCTAAAACTTTTTTTCCTTCTGGTGTAATAACGATCTGAGAAGCGCGGCGATCCGCACTACTTTGGGTTTTTTCAATGAGTCCCGCTTTAATCAATTTCGTGGTTAAAACGGTTACGCCACCAGTCGTCACTTTTAAGCGCTCAGCAATAGCAGAAGGGCGTTTTGGACCCTCTTTAGCTAATAAATCTAACAGTAAAATATGAGATTTTGAAAATCCTAATATATTTTGATGGTTCCATTCATTTGCCCATTTTCGCTCCAATGAAGACACTACTTCAAAAAGAGAGGAAAGTGATTCATATCTCTGGTTATCCATTATGTTCAGCTCCACTTAAGTCTTATTTCGCATGCCTCAAAACGAATCCAATACGAAATTATATATCGCTAGACTATTGACTAACCTTGTGTTGCCAGTCTTTGCATGGCACTTAATTCATAAGCACGTACTTTGCGTGGGATGAAACGGCGAATGTCCATTTCATTATAGCCAACTTGAATACGTTTTTCATCAAGTAAAATAGGGCTACGTAACATACGTGGATGTTGTTGAATTAAGTTGTATAGGTCTTGAATAGATAATTGGTCGATATCAATATTTAAATTTTTGAAATCATTGGAGTTCGTAGCAATAATTTCATCTGTTCCATCTTCAGTCATTCTTAAAATATTTTTAAATTCTGCTAATGTTAAAGGTTGTGAAGTAATACGTTTTTCATTATAAGAAATATTATTTTCTTTTAACCATTTAATGGCTTTTCGTGAAGAGGAACAGCTAGATTGTGTGTAAATTGTAACTGCCATAAAATCTCCTCGCCTTCTTTTGTTTGTAATAGCTTACAAATAAGATATTTTTAATTATATTTATATCTTATCAGTAAGATAATTATAAGTCAATAGCTTTTCCATATTTTATAAGTGGGCATCTTACATATAAATATATAACCGTTTTCCTATAAATATATACGTCTTAAGAAAAGAAAAGTTTCAATTCTTTACAAGTTAATTTGATAATGGAGCGTAAGAAATGATTGAAAGGATGTTGGATCGATAAAAAAGAGCGGAATAGAATTTTCATAATGTTTAAAAGGAGGTAATAAAAAACGGTTTGAACTCCTAAGGAATCCAAACCGATTATTTTGAATATTATAAGTCTGTTTTACCAGTTGTGAACCAATCTTGGACATTCCAAACTTTTGTTGCTAAACCTTCGTAAAACTCAGGTTCATGGGAAACTAAAACAATCGTACCTTTGTATTCTTTCATAGCACGTTTTAATTCTTTTTTAGCGTCTACATCTAAGTGGTTTGTCGGTTCGTCAAAGATTAGCCAGTTCGATTCTTCCATCATCAGTTTACATAAACGAACCTTTGCTTGTTCGCCCCCTGATAATGAATTTAATGGACGGGAAATATGTTCATTTTTCAAACCTGCTCGGGCTAGGGCAGCACGGATTTGATGTTGGTCCATACTTGGGAAGGCGTTCCATACATCATCAATAGGTGTTATTTTATCTGCCTTTACTTCTTGTTCGAAATAAGAAGGGAGGAGGAAATCCCCTCGAGCTACTTTTCCACCTAAAGCATTAATTTTACCGAGCATTGTTTTCAATAAGGTAGATTTCCCAACACCATTCATCCCGATTAAAGCGATCTTTTCGCCACGTTCAATTGTAAACGTGAGGGGAGGAAGTAATGGTTTATCGTAACCGATTAATAAATTTTCTGCTTCTACTACGAAGCGGCTAGAAGCGCGTGATTCTTTAAAACTAAACTCGGGTTTAACAGCCGTTTCTGGGCGATCAATTCGTTCTAAACGATCAAGTTGTTTAGCGCGTGATTTAGCACGACCTGTTGTAGAATATCTTGCTTTGTTTTTTGCAATAAACTCTTCTTGTTTTTTAATAAATTCCTGTTGTTTCTCGTAGGCATCAATATGTTGGCGCTTGTTAATTTCCGCCAGCTCTAAAAATTTCTCGTATGTTGCCGTATAACGAGTAAGCTTAGAAAATTCCAAATGGAAAATGACATCTACTACACCGTTCATAAATTCCGTATCATGGGAGATTAATAGGAACGCATGGGGATAATCTTTCAAATAGTTTGAAAGCCATGTAATATGTTCTTCATCTAAGTAGTTCGTAGGCTCATCGAGTAGCAAGACTTTCGGTTTTTCAAGTAATAATTTAGCCAGCAACACTTTTGTACGTTGGCCACCTGAAAGGGCAGCAACGTCTCGATCTAATCCAATTGCATCTAAACCAAGACCGCGCGCAACTTCTTCGATTTTAATGTCCAATGTATAAAAATCTCCCGCATCGAGGGCATCTTGTACTTCTGCCATTTGCTCTAATAATGTTTCTAACTCCTCGGGAGAAGCATCCGCCATTTTATTGGCAATTTCATTTAATTCCGCTTCTTTTTTATAAAGAGGGAGGAAGGCATCTCGTAAAACTTCCCGCATAGAACGGCCGGCTGTTAAAACTGTATGCTGATCTAAATAGCCATAATGTGTTCCTGGTAGCCATTCTACTCGACCTGTATCGTGAATCGTTTGCCCAGTAATAATCCCCATTAATGTAGACTTTCCGACTCCGTTTGCTCCGACTAATCCGATATGATCCCCTTCAACGAGGCGGAATGAAACATCTTTAAAAAGGGTGCGATCACCAAAGGAATGTCCTAAATTTTCAACTGTTAATATTGCCATAATATGTTCCTCCGATAATGTATTTCAAAGTTTTTTAGTTTAAGGATACAAAAAAACTCGCGGGTTAAGACAACACCGCGAGCTGTTTATTCAGTTCTGCTAGTTGTTTTTCCATGTTTGATAGGCGCTCTTCTGCTTTTCGAACAGACTCTTCATGGCCTGTACTTTCAAGCTTTTCGATATCACCTTGAAGATTTATATAATCCATTTTTAATTCTGCGATTTTTTGTTGAAGTTCTGATTTAGTTAACATGAAAGTAGCTCCTTCAATATAATTTCGTACAAAATAAACGTACAAACATTGTACCATAAGAAGGGCGCTCTTTTCATTAATAATCGATGTCGGGCCACATGTTAAAATTAAGTAGTTATAGTTGCAGGAAAGAACTTAAAATGGGGACGTCCTATTTACTCTAGGCTAGTCTATAAAGAAACCATATTATGACGTTCATATGCAAAATCTAATAACAATGACTTAATGACTTCATTGTTATCCGAGATTTCCAATTCAAATTGTTTTCGTACTGCCCGTTCACGTCTTGCTTCATGTAATAATAGCTCCATCACCGCATTTTGGATGTTGGATTGTTTCATCTTACGTCCTAATCCGAGATGAATAAATCCGTTATGTTCTCTTGGAAAAGCATTGTTTAATTCCCGTTCGTTTTGAGCAGCTGTAATACAAGGAATACCGACTGTTGCGACTTTATAAGGTGTATAATTCGCGTTGCAAATGACAATATCAGCTTCATGGAGCAGTTTTTCTAAAGCTTGGTCATCCTTAAAAATTTTCGTGTTCCGGCGACTAAGCACCATCATTTGCAAATCTTCTACAGAATGACGATATTCCCGATCAATGGCGACGGTAATTTTTAATGGAATCTGTAGCTGAGTTAAATGACGTAATGTTCGATAAGTTAAATTATTTTCATCACCATCTTCATAGGCAACGACAATATGTGGTGGATTCGAAAGTTCATTCGAAACACGTTCCTTTGCAATTACTTTAAGGGAATCCTTTACGGCAAAAGCAAAGCTCCCAGACAGAATGTTTTGTGCTGTATTTTCCCTTACTTCCTCAAAAAGGGCAACGATATTGCAATCTGCTAATTCAGCACCATCGCCAAAATCATCAAAATGGACAATCGTTTTGCAGAAAGGTCTAAGTTGTTCAATATGTTCAACTAATGTATCTTTCCCATCTTGAACAATTAAATCTGGTTCAAGATTACGAATCTGTGTTTTTAACTCTGTATAATGGTCGTATAAAATAGGAGAAAGTTGTAAATCCGTAAAAATTTCAATTGCCTCATGCCCGTCTTGTTTTAAAAATACATAGACACTTTCTTCATCTTTTAATAGTTTTGCTAATGTAGCTGCACGCTCAAGGGGATAATACCCTTTAATCGAACTATGCTCCACTATAAAAGCAATTTTCTTTTTTATCGAAGTGACACTTAGTTCATTTTTCATAAAATCCCATCCTTTCCCAACTATTAATTAAATTATGGTGAAAAATTAGAAAGTATGTGTGAAAATTAACACTATAAAATAGGAGAAACTTAGATTAACAATTTTATGCTGAATAGAAGAAAAACATGAAAGGTTGTGGCGTGAAAGTGGAAATGCGTTCAGCCATCGTTGTAGGAGGGACAGGATTAGTTGGAAATGCCCTCGTAAAACTACTTTGTGACAGTGAAGAATATGTATCGGTAACAGTGTTATCTAGAAGGAAATTGGATTTCGAACATCCGAAACTAACCGTAAAAGTTCGTTCTTTTGACCAATTGGAAGAAGAGGATATTGATTTTGCCCATGAAGTTTTTTGTTGTTTGGGAACAACGATGAAAAAAGCGAAGACGAGAGAACAATTTGAAAAAGTGGATGTGGAGTACCCATTGCACATTGCCTCTTTAGCGAAAAAATGTGGCATTATGCACTTCATTATGATTTCTGCAATGGGTGCCAGTGAAAAATCAGCTTTTTATTATAATAAAGTGAAGGGGAAGGTAGAGCGAGAATTAATAGCTTTAGATTTGCCCCAATTATCGATTATACGACCTTCTTTGTTAGTTGGAGATCGTAAGGAATTTCGTTTAGGGGAGAAAATGGGTGAATGGATTTTAAAAGGGTTAAATCCGTTATTTATTGGATCATTGAAAAAATATCGTCCGATTGAAGCAGATCAACTTGCTCTAGCAATGAAAGTCATCGCTCTTTTTGGAAAAAAATCACCGGTAACAATCTACGAGTCCCATCAACTTGCTATGATGAAAATGCCTGAAGTAAAAGAAGAGAAAGTGATTCCGAGGGAACAATTATTTAATTGGGATAAATTTAAAGAGCAAGAAGCGATACCAATTGATGAAGAAGTTGTATTTAATCGGGAAAAGTTAAGGGAAATCAAGACGAAAAATGAACTTAATAAATAGCTTTATGAAATGGAATGAAAGAACGTCCTCCGTAAATACTAATGGAGGACTTTTTTGTTTTTCGATATTGGATGAAAGGGATGTTACAATGCTCGACAATCTACTTATTCAAATCGTTGTAATTGTAGGACTAGGAATTTTGTCACAATGGGTAGCTTGGCGATTTAAACTCCCTGCCATCGTTATTATGTCATTAGTCGGATTGCTAGTTGGTCCGATATTCGGGTTATTTAATCCGCAAGAAAGCTTTGGGGAAGTGTTTAATCCGATTATTGCGCTTGCTGTTGCCGTTGTTTTATTTGAAGGTAGCTTAGGCTTAGATCTTCGAGAAATTAAGGGATTTCGCCAATCGATTTTTCGTATATCCACTTTAGGCGCTTTCATCGCATGGATAATTGGTTCTTTAGCTGCTCATTTTATAGCAGGACTATCAATAGATGTTGCCTTTGTAATGGGCGGGCTTTTTATCGTTACAGGTCCAACAATGATATTGCCGTTACTCCGTCAAGCTAAGCTAAAAGAAAGGCCAGCCACCATTTTAAAATGGGAAGCTATTATTGTTGACCCGTTCGGTGCTTTAGTCGCCTTATTTGCCCTCGAAGCCGTATTATATTTGAATGGCATGATTTCGGAGGCGTCCCTTTTATTATTTTTTGGTGCTTCAATCTTTTCGGCTATTATAGGAGCTGGAATAGGGTTTATATTAGGCCGTTTACTTGAACATGGTTTTATACCCGAGTTTTTAAAATCGCCGGTCGTCTTAGTTAGTGTACTGATGGTATTTGTACTATCTGAAGAAATCATACACGAAACCGGGATACTTGCTGTGACCGCAATGGGAATTGTCATGGCCAATATGCATTTAACATCATTAAGAGAATTGCTGCACTTTAAAGAAAATGTTTCTGTCCTTCTCATTTCTACGTTATTTATCATGTTAACTTCTTCATTATCAATCCATACGTTACTCGATATTTTAAACTGGCGTATGCTTTTGTTTGTAGTAGCAATGTTGTTTATTGTCCGACCGTTATCCGTTTGGCTATCAACCATTGGGGTAGGTTTAACGAAACAGGAACGCTTGTTAATTGGTTGGATTGCACCAAGAGGAATCGTCGCCTTAACTGTATCTGGCTTTTTTGCTAGTGTCTTAACGGAATCGGGATTTGAAGATGCGGATATTATTACTGCTTTAACGTTAGCGTTAGTATTTGCTACCGTATTAGCGCACGGTTTATCGATTAGCTGGCTTGCGAAGAAATTGAACTTACAATGTACAGACGAGATGGGCGTAACGATTGTTGGAGGTAGTCCTTTTACTGCTGTATTAGGTGAAGCGTTACAAAGTTTCCAAAAGCCTGTTCTCATTATCGATCGTTCATGGAGTGCCTTATCTGAAGCTCGTCAATTAGGGATAAAAACAGAGGTAGGGGATATCTTAAGTGAATATACGGAGTTTCATGTAGACTTAACTCCTTACGAAATATTAGTAGCCGCCACGGAAGAGGATGCGTATAATGCCCTTATATGTCAACGTTTCGTTCCTGAATTAGGTCGAGAACATATATTTCAAACATCTATCCCTACGGACGATTCAAGTGATTACAGTGAAACAATTGTTGGAAAAACGTTATTTGACGGGGATTACGATATTTACACGTTAAATCGCCTTATTCATGAAGGATACTTAATTCGAAAAACACAAATAACGGATCAATATACATTTGAACGCTTTCTTGAAGGCGATGGTCATAAAACGATCCCATTATTCGCGGTAGATAAAGATAACCATTTAATATTTTTTACGAAGGGGATGAAGCGTTCATTTGACGTTGGAACAACAATCGTCAGTCTTACATCTCCTACCCGAATGATGGAGAAAGCGATGGAAAAGGCGAGTCAAACAGAAATTACGACAAAAGACTGAAATTTAATGAATCTAATCTTGTTCCCTACTCGTGCTTTATCGCATCTGTTACAATAACGGATGGAAATAAAAAGGTGGAGGATACACAACATGAAAATTTTACTCGTTGATGGCACTGTATTCGGTACTAAAACAGGTGCGATATTGCGTCAAGTTGAACAATATATAAAAGAATATAATAGCGGCTTAGAGCTTGAAATATTATATTTCGCTGATTTAAAACATCAAATTTTAGATGGTAGCCCTTTAAATGAAGATATGCAAATGATGATTCGAAAGTTTGAAGAAGCGGATGGGTATATTATTTCAACACCAATTTACCAAGCGTCTATTCCGGGAGTATTAAAAAATGCGTTTGATATGATTGACCCGAAAGCAATGCGTTATAAACCAGTTTCAATGGTAGCAAATGGTGGTACATATCAGCACCATTTAGTAGTTGAGAATCAACTTAGACCAATATTAGATTACTTCCGTTGTCTAGTGACACCGAACTATGTTTATACCCATTCATCCCATTTTGATGAAAATAATCAAATTATTGATGCGACGATTCAAGACCGTCTTCGTGAACTAGCTCGCGTGTTCGTTGAATATTGTAAGCTAAGTGAAACGTTACCCAAACAACCGGTGGATAAAAATTAGATTTCAAAGACTTCCTAAATGGAAGTCTTTTTTATTTAAAATAGAGTGCTTTAGGAAGCACTCTTAAAGGAAATACATGTTAAGGAGTAACGGGATTTTCAGCAGGTTCAATTTCTTTATCTGGAGAAACTAACGCGTACTGTTCCCATTTTCGACTTTTCCATCTAAATAAGACGATAATAGCACGAGTCCACTCATCAGCCGCAATGGCTAACCAAACGCCGACTAACCCTAAATCGAAAACAAACACTAATAAATAACCTAAAGGTAAGCTCATACATATCATCGATAAGAATCCGATTTTAACAGGGAAACGAGCATCCCCAGAAGCACGTAACGAGTTAATAATTGTAATGTTAATCGTTCTACCAGTTTCCAGTAATAAACTTAAAACTAAAACAGATGCGCCAAATTTGATGACCTCTGGGTTATCGGAAAATAGGCTAACCAGTTGTACACGGAAAGTGGTCACGATCGCTGCAATAATTACAGTAAAAATTAATGCTGCCTTCACACTTGCCCATACTTGCTTATAGGCAGAGTCCTTATCTCCTGAACCAACAAAACGACCAACGATGATGGAAGTACCCATCCCAATTGCAATAGCGAAAAGATAAGTAAACATCGATATGTTATTCGCGTATTGTCGTGCTGCAAGAGCTTCTGCACCAAGGTAGGTCACATAATATAAGAACACAATTTGACAAACTTGATACATAATTTGTTCAAAGGCACTTGGTAATCCGATGTATAAAATTTTCTGTACATATTCTTTAGATAAGGAAAAATAATATTCCATCTTTATCTTTACTTCTAATGCTCGATATAGTAGCCAGAAGAAAATGAAGACGGCAATTAATCGACTCACAACCGATGAAATGGCAGCACCTTGTACACCTAGTTCAGGAGCACCAAAGTTACCGAAAATTAACATATAGTTTCCTACAACGTGGATAATATTCATTCCTAATGAAACGAACATTGTTTGTTTTGTCCAACCGTGTACACGAATGATGGCTGCTAAAGAATTAATAACTGCTTGAAGGAATATACCTCCACCGACGATGATTAAATAGCCTTGTGCATGTTCTAGAACGGCATCTTGTAAATTCATCATAACCATTAAATGGTTGGAAGAGAATATAAATAGGACAGACATTAATAAACCAAGACATAAATTTAATGTGACTGCTAAAGCGGAAATTTTTGCTGCCTCAAAATAACGGCGAGAACCGAGATATTGGGAAACAACGATGGCAGCCCCATTCCCAACGACTTCTAAAATTAAAATAGCAATGTGTATATATTGATTAGCTGTACCGACTCCTGAAACTGCATCATCTGATACCGCACTCAGCATAAACGTATCGGCAAGCCCCATTAACATAAATAAAAAAACCTCTAAAAAAATGGGCCAAGTTAAATGAAATAAATTTAACTTTTTTGGAGGTGTTTGAAGTGTTTCGTTCATGTTTTTCCTCTTTCTAACTTATTTGATTAGGATATATTACCACAGAATGTTCTTTCGTTGAGTAAAAAATTTATTCATATTCCGGATTGTAATCAAAAAAGCGTTTACAAAGAGATTACTTTAAAAAAATCCATACAGTTTTTGAAATTATCATAGATCAAACAGATATGGATAATAATAAAGTTGTAAAAAGAACACGAGTCCCTGGGAATAAGCTTTTTATTTAAAAGATTTTTTCCACCAGTATGTGAGTTTATGTGATGTTATCCAGGATAGTGTATAATGATGGAACTTGTGCACCAAAGGTAAATTTGGTTTTCTTAGTAGGTTTTGTAAAGAGGATGAGAAAACGCAAAAATATTAAGTAAAAGAAAAGGGGATTATATGGGAATAGGATGGAACTTCGACAATAGTTATGCGAGACTTTCCGATTCTTTTTATGCGAGTTTAAAGTTACATCCGGTAAGTAATCCGAAGTTAGTCGTGTTGAACAAACAACTTGCAGAAGAACTTGGATTAGATAGTGCGAAACTTCAAAGTGATGAAGGAGTGCAGATTCTTGCAGGAAATGTAGCCCCGGAAGGTTCTTTTCCTATGGCACAGGCTTATGCTGGACATCAATTTGGTTATTTTACGATGCTAGGGGATGGACGGGCTACTCTTTATGGGGAGCAAATTACGCCAAAGGAAGAACGATTTGATATTCAACTAAAAGGTTCTGGACGGACTCCTTTTTCCCGAGGAGGAGATGGACGTGCTGCCCTTGGTCCTATGCTTAGGGAATATATTATTAGTGAGGCGATGCATGGGTTAGGCATTCCGACAACTAGAAGCTTAGCTGTTGTTGAAACAGGAGAAAAAATTATTAGAGAAACGGAATTACCAGGTGCTATTTTAACACGTGTAGCATCGAGTCATATTCGTGTCGGAACTTTTCAATTTATCGCCAATTGGGGTAGTTATGAAGACTTGCAAGTGTTAGCTAATTATACAATTGTTCGCCATTACCCGGATATTCCAAACAGTGATCATCGATTTTTATATTTACTTCAAGAAGTCATTAAAAAACAAGCAGAATTAATTTCCAAATGGCAACTTGTTGGCTTTATTCATGGTGTTATGAATACAGATAATATGACCATTAGTGGAGAAACGATTGATTACGGTCCGTGTGCCTTTATGGATACGTATGATCCTGATACGGTTTTTAGTTCCATTGATACAAAAGGACGTTATGCGTATGGAAATCAACCGAAAATAGGGGGATGGAACTTGGCAAGATTTGCTGAAGCGCTTGTTCCATTACTCCATGACGATGAGGATGAGGCGGTTCAAATAGCCCAAAATGAAATATCAAAATATCCGCTCCTTTTTGAAAAAAACTGGCTTGGCGGAATGCGGGAAAAATTAGGGTTATTTAATGAAGAAGAGCAAGATAAAGAGTTGATCAATGAATTACTTGATATAATGAAGAAATATCGTGCTGATTATACAAATACGTTCCGAGCGTTAACGGTCAATAAGTTGGAAATGACATCTCTTCACGATAAAGAAGATTTTAATCAATGGCAAAAAAAGTGGCAAGAGCGTCGTTCAAGACAACAACAAACGATAGAAGATTCAATGCAACTTATGAAAGAACGTAATCCATCGGTTATTCCTCGCAACCATCGTGTAGAAGCAGCGTTGGATGCAGCAGTTAATAATGGAGATTATCGTGTGATGGAACGTTTATTAAAGGTACTGGCTAATCCCTTTGATGATTCATCAGAGCATCAAGAATATAGTCAATTGCCTGAACCTTCAAATTTACCGTATCGAACTTTTTGTGGGACTTAATTGCTTTTTCTATAGTATGAATTTGCCCCTAATTGGCAATAAAAGAATATGTTTAACAGACTTTCTTAAAAGGAGAATGGACTTATGGATGAATTAAAAGTAGGAGAAATTTTTACAATTACAGACGAAAATGATGAGGAATTAGAAGTTGAAGTTCTAGCAGCTATAAATATCGAAGGAACTGAATATGTTGCAGTTGGGTTCGTGGAGGACTTACAAGAAGAGACAGAAGAAGATATTGATGTATTCTTCTTAAAAGTTGATGAAGATGGAGATTTTAGTGCAATTGAAAGTGATGAGGAATTCGATAAAGTTTCTTCTGCTTTTGATGAAATAATGGAAGAAGAGTAATGGATGTTATGAAGATGCCCCTACAATTGTTAGGGGCATTTTTATGTTTACGGCTAAGAATATAATTTTGGGAAATGACAAGTCTCTAGCAAACATAGTTGGTTAATCGTGAACCATACTAATGGTACAGAACTGTCTTTACGTCCGTATGTAGACTGTTTTTAGTTGGAATTACCTATATATACAATTGGATGTTCGTTTTTAATGAAATGGGAATAGAAATTTATTATAGAAGTCAAAAAAATCTGATAAATAATAACCTGTATTCGTTAAATTTACGTGGAAAGGATTTTTTTTATAATTATTTACGATTATTTTACAAATAATCTATTTCTTTCGAATTATTTTTCGAATAATGTAGGTAATATAAAGTCTTCATCTATTCGTTTTATATCTTTACAATTACTAATTTACTACATGAATTACCAATAGCATTATTAATCAAAAAATGGAGGGAAAATGAATGCATTTTTCTAAAAAAAGTAGAGATCGTTTTTTTAAAGCAACATTAGCTACGACGCTTGTTGCCTCGACAATTGGCGCAGTATCCCCAAATGTGTTGGCAGCGGAATCGGAAGGGAAAAGTAGTCAGTCTGAAAAAGTAGCTCAATATCAACATCCAGTGAAACAAAGTGTGGATAAAAAAGAGAATGATAATGGGAACGGAAAAGGGAAAGACAAGGACAAAGACAAAGATAAGGGAAAAGGAAAAAAAGATTTTGAATTAACGATTATGCATACGAATGATTCCCATGCCCATTTAGACAATGTTCCAAAGTTAGTTACTGCTGTTGAAACAGTAAGAGAAGAAAACAAAAATACCCTTCTTTTAAATGCAGGAGATGTATTTAGCGGTACACTATATTTCAATGAATTTCAAGGACAAGCTGATTTAACATTTTTAAATTTAATGGGTTATGATGCAATGACATTTGGTAATCATGAGTTTGATTTAGGTTCTTCACCAGAAGGTCACCAAGCATTAGCAGATTTTATCGAAGGGGCGAACTTCCCATTCGTTAGTGCGAATGTTGATTTCTCACAAGATAGTAAATTTAACGGTTTATTTTCCGATTTAGTTTCAAGCAAACCGAAAGACGGAAAAATTTATCAAGGGATTGTAAAGAAAATTAAAGGTGAAAAGGTCGGAATTTTTGGTTTAACAACAGAAGAAACAGCAGCCATTTCAAGTCCTGGAAGTATCGCATTCGAAAACTATATTAAAGAAGCAGAAAAAGCAGTTAAAGCTTTTGAGAAAATGGGTGTGGATAAAATTGTTGCCTTAACCCATATCGGATATGACGATAATGCAGAAATCGATAATGATTTAGTATTAGCAAGTGCTGTCGAAGGGATTGACGTAATCGTAGGTGGACATAGTCATACACAATTAGATGAACCTACTTTAGTTGTTGAAGATTTAGATGGCGAAGAAAAGGAACCGACAGTAATTGTACAAGCTTATCAATATAGTGAATATCTAGGCGAGTTAAACCTTACGTTTGATAAAAAAGGTGTTATTACAGAATATGGTGGTCAACTGTTGGAAGTAGATTCCTTTGAAGAAGACCAAGAAGCGAAAGAGCTTTTAGCCCCTTATTCAGATAGAATTGCAGAAATTAAAAATGAAGAAATTGGTGTCACATTGGATGCACCCCTTACAAATCCTCGTGTATCAGATAGTGGAAATACGGAGGGGATAAGCGTAAGAAATAGTGAAACAATTCTTGGTAATTTAATTACAAACGGTATGCTTGAAAAAGCAAAACAGTATAACGAAAATGTTGTATTAGCATTCCAAAATGGAGGAGGAATTCGTTCAGCTATTGATGCTGGTCCAGTTACGGTTGGCGAAGTAATTACCGTTCTACCTTTTGGAAATACACTAGCGACAATGACAGTTACAGGCGCTGAATTAAAAGCGGCTTTTGAAATTAGTTTTAAGGAATATCCAGCTGAAAATGGCGGATTTTTACATGTAGCAGGTGGGAAAGTTGAGTTCGATTCAACAAAGCCTGTAGGAGAACGGGTAGTTGCCGTTTATTACAAAGATGGACAAGGTAACTTTGTAGAAATTCAAGACGACGAATCGTATACAGTTGCAACAAATGCTTTCACAGCTAAAGGTGGAGATGGCTATGATGTATTTGCAACAGCATATGCTGAAGGGCGTGTAACAGATTTAGGTTTATCTGATTGGGAAAACTTCCGTGATTATTTAGTAAGTGTAGAAAGTATTCCAACATCTATTGAAGGAAGGCTGGTAGATGTATCAAAGGGGGTTTCTAGGGGAGATTTAATGATCTCCCAATATATTGAAGGAAGTAGTTACAATAAAGCGATTGAATTATATAATGCATCTAGCTCTGTTATCGATCTTTCCGAGTATTCATTAGAGCTTTATACGAATGGTGTCGCTGAGAGCGTTAAATCGATGGAGTTACATGGCACTTTAGAAGCTGGAGAAGCGCTTGTTTTATATCATGGGCAAGCAGCAGATGAGATTAAATCAGTGGGTCAAATCGAAAATTCGACGGTTATTAATTTTAATGGAAATGACCCTTTAGTTTTAAAAAAAAATGATGAAATCGTAGATTCCATTGGACAAATTGGATCAAGTAGTGATTTTGCGAAAGATGTAACACTTGTTAGGAATGCGGATGTAACGACTGGTGATATCAACCCGAATGATGCTTTTACATTTGAGACGGAATGGACGAACTTAGGGAAAGACTCTTTTGAAAATCTTGGTCAACATCCGTATATTGATGAGCCAGAAGAGGGCGTAACCATTACTATTGCTGAAGCTCGTCAACAAGGGTCTGGAGAGGCGCAAGTACAAGGAATTGTAACAGCTAAACTAAAAAATACAATTCATATTCAAGATGAGACAGCCGCTATTGCTGTATATGGTTTAGCCGATTCAGTAGAAGTTGGTGATGAAGTTGTATTATCAGGGGAACTGGCTGACTATAGAGGACTATTACAACTTCAAAGTCCTTCGTTAGTAGAAAGAGTCTCTACAGGTAAAGGATTGTCTCCAATTGAAATAACAGGTGCGGAAATTAATGAAGAAAATGAATCAAAGTTAGCTACTGTAAAACAAATCACAATTACAGCTAATAATGGTTCCGGAAACTATGCAGCAAAAGATGCTGAAGGAACTACGTTTGTCGTACGAGATGAAAATGGAACCCTGGGATTGGTAGTTGGGGAAACCTATGATTCTCTTACTGGAATTATTCAACAGTTTAATAGCACATATCAAATTATACCGCGCGGTTTAGCGGATGTGATTGTGGATGCAACAAAAGTACAAGGAATCACACCTTCTATTAGTTCCACTGTAATCCCTGTAGGAACTGCAATTGAACTTTCTACTTTAACAGAGGGTGCAACAATTCACTATACATTGGATGGTTCAGAACCAACAAAGGACAGTGCTGTATACTCAGAACCAATCATCATTAATGAACCGACAACAATTAAAGCGATTGCCGTAAAAGAAGGCTTAAAAGATAGTGATGTTTTTAGTATCTCTTATGAAGTATACGATGAGTCTCCAACGATTAGTCAAATACAAGGAGCTTCCCATACATCTTCCTTTGATGGCAGTGTTGTAGAGGGTGTACAAGGGGTAATTACTTCCTTATTTGAGTTAGATGGTAGCCAATACTTCTATATGCAATCTGCAAAAGGAACAGAAGATAATGATGCCAGTACATCAGAAGGTATTGTTGTCTATGCAGGTAATGCATCTTCTTCTTATTCTTTTAAAGTAGGCGATTTAGTAAATGTTACTGGTACTGTAGATGAATACCGTTTGGATGGCTATGATGATGCAGATACTGATTTACCGGTAACTGAAATTAATGCAAAAAATGGTTCTGTGGTAGTTGTAGAAAGTAATGTGGAATTACCAGATCCGGTTGTCATTACACCGTCGATGATTCCTTCAGAATCGATAGATGATGATGAATTAACTTCCTTTGACCCAACGAGTGATGCGATTGATTTCTGGGAAAGCCTTGAGGGAATGCGTGTTCAAATAGGAGAAGGTACAGAAAGTAATTTGCGAGTCGTGTCCCCAGAAGAATATGGTGAAATAATAGCTGTATTTGACTCAGTTGAAGCTACTACAATTAATGGAGGGCTTCTATTAGGGGAAACGGATACAAACCCTGAACGAATTCAATTGAAGTTATTTAACGGTGAAAAGGAATTAACAAATGGTGGCGATATTAATACAGGCGACCGAATTAATGGACCTGTAACGGGTATTGTAAACTATGGTTATTCCAATTATAAAGTCTATGTAGAGAATTCAGATATTCAAAGTAAAATAGTCGATGGTGGGAAGGTACCAGATACAACCTCTATTACAAAATCTGATGGAAAATTAACAATCGCATCTTATAATTTAGAAAACTTCTCGGCTAAATCTGATTCAGCAAAAGTGAAGAAGATTGCTGTAGCGATTGCGGATAAATTAAATGCACCGGATATTGTTGGGGTTACTGAGATGCAAGATAATGACGGTCAAACGGCATCTGGAAGTTCAGCAGCAGATCAAAGTTATCAAACATTGATTAATGCAATCGTTGCTGAAGGTGGCCCTCAATATGAGTATGTCAATATCGATCCAGAGTATAATCAAGATGGCGGAGCGCCTGGTGGAAATATTCGTGTTGGTTTCCTTTACAATCCTGAAAGAGTGTCATTGACGGAGGCAGAATCAGTTGGTACTGCAACAGTTGGAACAGAATATGTGGATGGTGCTTTGACATTAAATCCGGGGCGAATTAATCCTACAAATAAAGCATTTTCTAATAGTAGAAAACCTTTAGCTGCACAGTTTACATTTAATGATGAACAAGTAATTGTCATTGCTAATCATTGGAACTCGAAGTCAGGTGACTCACCATTATTCGGTTCAATCCAACCGCCAGTATTAGGCAGTGAACAACAACGAATTCAAATTGCGTCAATCATACGAAACTTTGTTGAATCGATTCAATCACAAAATCCTGAAGCCAATATTGTTGCATTGGGAGACTTTAATGATTTTCAATGGACGCCTGCTCTTCAAACGTTAGAGGGAGACAATGAATCGATGGTAAATATGATTCATTCACTAGATGAAGCAGATCGATATACGTATACGTACCAAGGAAATTCTCAAGCTCTTGATCACATTTTTGTATCTAGTAATCTAGTTGAGAAATCAGTTCTTGATATTCTACATGTAAATTCAGACTTTACAGAAGAATCAGGTCGTGCAAGTGATCATGACCCAGTATTAACTCAAATCGATTTTCAATAAAGAAAAGGAGATGCTTTCTAAGCATCTCCTTTTTCTATTCTTTTATTTTACCCTAATGCCACATCTAAAATCATCATAATGGTAAATCCAATCATTGAAGACATCACGGCGAGGTCTTTATTTCCTTCTTCTTGGGAGCTTGGGATAACTTCCTCTACAACAACAAAAATCATAGCACCTGCAGCAAAGGCAAGAGCAAATGGTAATAATGGTTCGATGGAAGCAACAGCGAGAAATCCGACAAGGGCAGAAAGTGGTTCTACCATACCCGAAAATTGACCAAATAGAAAACTCTTCTCTTTTGATAACCCATCTCGTAAAAGAGGCATTGAAACAGCAGCACCTTCTGGTATGTTTTGAATCCCAATTCCGATTGCTAGAGCAAGGGCACTAGCAACAGATGCGGATGGAGACCCAATGGCTGCAGCGCCGAAAGAAACACCGATAGCTAATCCTTCCGGGATATTATGCAATGTAATAGCAAGTACTAACAAAGTGCTTCTTTTTCTTCGTATTGGTTGTATTCCTTCAGCTGTTTCAATCGCTGCATTCGGATGAAGATGGGGCAACAGTTTATCGATAGCGAATAGAAATCCTCCGCCGAGTAAAAACCCAATTGCTACAGTGAACCATGATGGGAAACGTCCCCCCTCTGCCATTTCGAGTGCAGGGGATAATAAAGACCAAAAGCTTGCGGCAATCATAACACCACCAGCAAAGCCTAACATACTATCTAAAAATTTTTGATTAAAGTTTTTAGTCGTAAAAACGAATGCAGCCCCTAATGCTGTCATTCCCCAAGTAAATAACGTCGCAAGTAATACTTGGTATATTGGTTTTAGTGTTAAGATAAAGTCTATCATTGAAACACCCCCTATGTATGGTTACCAAATTCTTCTTATAGGCAATTTTAAGCTTATAAAATGTGGAAATCAATGTCTGATTAAATAAACACTCTTAACCTAAAGTTTAGATCCAGTAGTAGTTTATGTTTTAAACTTATAAGTAGAAGAATGAATTTATTTAAAAGTTAATCATTCATGTATTTTTTATGATGTCCGTTAATAAAGTGATATAAAAGAAACTATACATTTCGCCTCCATAATAGAATTTTAAATTTGTAAATAAGTTGAAAAGGAACGTTCCATTGTTTCAAACATAAAAACATTGGTAAGTTACAAACTATTTATAGGAGGCGATTCGATGAAATTAGATCAACAAGTTATTTCAATTTTAAAGGATAAAATTAAACTTATTCAAACGGGAAAGAATGCTATTTATTTAGTCGGTCCGATAAAATTGCCTGTGAACTTATATGATGAAACGGTTACTTTCCAATGGTATTGTTGGTTAAATTGTGATGAAGTATATCAAGATATTGAAAAAATAGTTGAAAAACTATCTTCAATTAACTTAGCTGAAATGCAACAATCCAGTGTACTCGTTTATGGAAACTTTAATGACGGGGATGATGCAATAATTAGAATGCATTCTATCTGTCATACAGGAGATATTTTTGGTAGTAAAAGGTGTGATTGTGGGTACCAATTGAAACAATCAATGAAAATCATTGTGGAACATGGTACAGGTGCATTATTTTATTTGGCAAATCACGAAGGAAGAGGGATTGGACTATTTAGTAAAGCAATGGCTTATCTGCTACAAGAAAATGGTTACGATACGGTAGATGCTAACTATGCATTAGGATTTGTCAATGATTCTGGAAATTATGACGATGCGATTCACGTGTTACAAACCCTTCGCTCTAAGCCTGTCACATTGATTACAAACAATCCGAAAAAATTAGAGGCTTTGAAACAATCAGGTTTACCGGTTAATGCTAGAAAACCTTTATGGGGAGACGTTTCTGAATACAATAAAAATTATTTGCAAACGAAAATTGCCCGCTCAGGTCATTTGAATGAAGAAGGGACATGCTGTAACGATTAAACAGTTTTTTAACAATTTTTAAAGTTGGTGATAATTTGGAGCTGGGTAAAGTCGATGTGACCTAAATTAAAAAAGTAACCTTTACTGATATATAAGAAACAATTGATAATCATAGGTTATGACGTTGAATAGAAGAATTGCAGGAGTGCTCTATAAAAGCACTCTCTTTCGTATCAATTATATACCCCATTACTGTATTAGGAAGTAGGTGAATGAAAACTGACGACTAAACAAAAGGAAGCAACTTTGCACATTGCTGGCATGACCTGCGCAGCCTGTGCCAATAGAATTGAGAAAGGTCTTTATAAATTAGATGGAGTCGAAAATGCAAACGTAAATTTAGCCCTTGAAAAATCAGTCATCCAATACGATCCTGAAAAAGTCGGTGAGAAAGACTTTGAAAAAAAGATTAATTCCCTTGGCTTTAGTGTTGTGAAGGAGAAAAAAAAGTTTACGATTACTGGCATGACGTGTGCAGCCTGTGCAACGAGAATTGAAAGAGGCCTTCAAAAAATCGAAGGAATCATGTTAGCCAATGTAAACTTAACATTAGAGAATGCAACCGTCGAGTTTAACCCGGCAGAAGTAACGGTAACGGATATTATTCAACGTGTGGAAAAGTTAGGTTATGGTGCTCATATAAAAGAAAATAATCAGGATGTAATGGATTATCGACAGCAAGCAATAGAAAAGCAAAAAATAAAATTTATCGTTTCGGCTGTTCTTTCTATCCCGCTATTATGGACAATGGTAGGTCATTTTACTTTTACATCTTTTCTTTACGTACCAGATTTTTTAAATAATCCTTGGGTCCAAATGGTATTGGCAACACCGGTTCAATTAATTATTGGCTGGCAATTTTATGTAAGTGCATTTAAAGCATTAAAAGATCAAAGTGCCAATATGGATGTTCTTGTTACGATGGGTACTTCTGCTGCTTTTTTATATAGCGTTTATCAAACGTTTTCTAATGCAAACGGTCATCACACACAACTTTATTTTGAAACAAGTGCTGTATTAATTACTTTAATTTTGCTTGGGAAATTTTTTGAAGCAAAAGCAAAAGGACGTTCATCTGAAGCGATAAAAAAGTTAATAGGCTTACAAGCAAAGACCGCTGTTGTCCTTCGAAATGATATGGAACAAGAGATTCCAATAGAGGAAGTTGTAATAGGGGATATACTCTTTGTTAAACCTGGAGAAAAAATACCTGTTGATGGTGAAATACTAGAAGGGAATACGGCAGTAGATGAAGCGATGTTAACAGGAGAAAGTCTTCCGATTGATAAAACAGCCGGCTCTACCGTTTTTGGTTCTACTATGAACAAAAATGGATTTATTAAAATGAAAGCAACGAAAGTTGGACGGGATACAGCTATATCACAAATTATTAAAGTAGTAGAAGATGCTCAAGGATCTAAAGCACCTATCCAGCGTTTAGCAGATAAAATTTCGGGTATTTTCGTTCCAATTGTTATTGGCATTGCAATCGTTACTTATTTAATTTGGCTCGTTTTTATAACACCTGGGGAATTTGCTCCTGCATTAAAAGCATTAATAGCTGTTCTTGTAATTGCTTGTCCGTGTGCCTTAGGACTTGCAACTCCAACTTCCATTATGGCTGGTTCAGGTCGAGCTGCCGAATTAGGGATATTATTTAAAGGTGGAGAACATTTAGAACAAACACGCTATATCAACACGGTAGTAATTGATAAAACAGGAACAATTACAAATGGGAATCCGGAACTAACAGATGTTTATGTAACGGAAGGAATGAGTGAAAGGTTGTTCCTTTCTTTTCTTGGTTCGATTGAAAGGAAATCTGAACATCCTATTGCCCAAGCAATTGTTCAAGGAATTAGGAAACGTGGAATTGAATTAAGAGATGTTCGACAATTTGAAACGATTCCAGGATACGGTGTAAAAGGAATCGTAAATCAAAAAGAAGTCATTGTGGGTACCCGTCAACTGATGGAACAATACAAGATGAATATTTCCACTGTCGTTCCTTTAATGGAACAGCTTGAATCCAAAGGGAAGACCGCAATATTAGCAAGTGTTGGTGGACAACTTGCGGGGGTCGTAGCAGTAGCAGATACGGTGAAAGAAAGTTCTAAAAAAGCAATTGAGCGGCTTCAAAAGATGAAGCTCGAAGTAATTATGATAACTGGTGATAATACACGGGCGGCTCAGGCAATTGCAAAACAAGTAGGAATATCTCAAATTATTGCAGAGGTGTTACCTGAAGAAAAAGCTGCAGAAGTGAAGAAATTACAAAAAATGGGCAAAAAGGTTGCGATGGTAGGAGATGGTATTAATGATGCACCGGCCCTAGCTGTTGCCGACATTGGAATAGCCATGGGAACTGGTACGGATATTGCGATGGAAGCCGCAGATATTACGTTAATTCGTGGTGATTTAAACAGTATTGCTGATGCGATTAGTATAAGTTATAAAACGATGAGAAATATAAAACAAAACTTGTTTTGGGCTTTTGGTTACAATATATTAGGTATTCCTATTGCAGCAGCAGGTTTCCTTGCTCCTTGGTTAGCAGGTGCTGCGATGGCTTTTAGTTCCGTATCCGTTGTCTTAAATGCACTAAGGTTACAAAAAGTTGAATTAGATAAATAATTTTTTTATATCTCCAATTGCCAATCATAATGATGTTTAGTTAATTTTATGAATAGAATCGAGTTCAAAGTTCAATCCTTAATATAGAAAGAGAATATTTAGGAGGATTAATATGCGTCATAAATTACTAAGTATCATCATAACAATGGGTGCTGCTATTTCATTAGCGGCATGTGGAGTAAATGATACGAACAATGGAGATACATCGGAGACGGGTACGAATGTGACGAATAATCTTGAAGGAACGGATAAACAGCCAGAAGCAGATGGCGGACATGGGGAACATACTGAACATACTGAGCATCAAATACCAGAAGGGTTAAAAGAAGCAGAAAACCCTAAGTATCCAGTTGGTAGTACGGCTATTGTAAACGCAAGTCATACGGATGGAATGGAAGGGGCAGTTGCAACGATAAAGGCTGCCTATGATACGACGGTGTATTCCGTTTCTTACACACCTACGAACGGTGATCCTTATGAGGAAAATCATAAATGGTTTGTAGAAGGAGAGCTGGATCCAGTTGACGAAGGAACGCTAGATCAAGGTGCTGATGTCATCATTAATGCAGACCATTTAGATGGTATGTTAGGTGCGCAAGGTGTCATTGATACTGTGGAAAATACAACGGTTTATGTTGTCGATTATACGAATTCCCTTGGTGAAACTGTAACGGATCATTTTTGGTTTAAAGAAAGCGAATTAACACCAGAGTAAATCATTGATGCCCAATTAAAATGTTTTTTTAATTGGGCATTTTCTTTTTTTGAACTTAACATCTCTAGGGAAACTTGAAATTTGTTTTGTAAATGCAAAAGTTAGAATATTTTTATCTATACCTTGTATTAATTTACTGTTTCCTAGCGATTTCACGTTTATTTTTATCTATAAAAATTATTTTTTTTCATTTCCCCTTTGAAATTTTTAGAATAGTCTGATAAAATCTGATAACACTGATTAATTTGATGAAAGAATGGTCAGCGATTATCCAAAAAAAGAGGGAATAAAAATGAAGTACTCCGAAAAAATTTTAAATACGCCATCATCGTTCATTCGAAATATTTTAAAGGTGACAAATGCACCGGATGTTATATCCTTTGCAGGTGGGTTACCAAATCCTATCTCGTTTCCAATTGAAGATTTGCAAAAATCGATTCAACATGCGATTGAAGAAAATGGGGCGAAATTATTCCAATATTCTACGACAGAAGGTTATTTGCCATTACGCCAATACATTGCGGATAAATATAATAGGGACTACGGTTTAAATTTCAATGCTGACGATATTCTTATTACAACTGGTTCTCAACAAGCATTACAACTTATATCGCAAGTTCTCATAAATAAAGGGGAAGGAATTGTGATGGAGGAGCCAGGTTATCTTGGAGCAATTCAAGCCTTTACTTTAGCCGAACCATCTTTTTATGCCGTTCAATTAGAAGAAGAAGGATTAAATGTAGAACAATTAGAGAGTACATTAAAAAATAACGAGCATATACGATTTATTTATCTAGTACCAAATTTCCATAATCCAACAGGTATTACATATTCGAAGGAAACGCGGGAAGCCATTTTTGAAGTGGTGAAAAAATACGATGTTGTACTAATTGAAGATGACCCTTATGGGGAATTACGTTGGAATGGTGAAAAATTACCTTACATAGGTGCCGGACGTTTAGAGAATTCCGTATTACTTGGTTCTTTTTCTAAAATCGTCACACCAGGGATGAGAATCGGGTATATCATTACGAAAAATAAAGAGCTTATGGATCATGTGAATACAGCTAAACAAGCAACGGATTTGCACACGAATATTTTCTCCCAGATGGTTATCTATGATTATTTAAAAAATAATGATTTACAATCCCATATTAAGAAAATTGTTCATCTGTACAAAACACAAGCTGAAACGATGTTAAATGCTATGGCGAAATATTTCCCTACTAATGTGAACTATACGAAACCAGAAGGGGGTATGTTTATTTGGGTAACTCTTCCAGAAGGAGTATCTTCCTTAGATTTATTTTATCAAGCGATGGAAGAAAAAGTGGCTTTTGTACCCGGGGACCCGTTCTATACAAATAAACATAACGTAAACACATTCCGTTTAAATTATACAAACACTTCCCCAGAAACAATTGAAGAGGGGATTAAACGATTAGGGAAAATACTTTATTCTTTATCGTCTGAAAAACAAACTGTATAATGTTACAATCGTTAAAAGGTAGGGACGTCTAGGACGTCTCTACCTTTTATATTGTATAAAATGAAACAATATTGTGTTTGTTGTTTAAGTGAAATATTATATAACAATATGATTATGTTTAAGTGTCTGTGTAGGAGGACTTGAAGTGTTAATATCAATTATCGCAACCATTATATTTTTAATAACATTAATCTTTGTTATATGGCAGCCTAAAGGATTGAATATCGGTTGGACAGCTTGTGGTGGGGCAATCGTTGCTCTACTAGTTGGAGTTGTTGATTTTGGGGATGTCACAGAGGTCGTAAATATTACTTGGAATGCAACGTTGACCTTTGTCGCAATTATTATTATTTCATTAATATTAGATGAAATTGGCTTATTTGAATGGGCGGCAATACATATGGCAAGGGCCGCAAAAGGTAGCGGGATAAAAATGTTTGTTTATGTCAGTGTATTAGGGGCAATTGTTTCAGCGTTATTTGCTAATGATGGTGCGGCTTTAATATTAACCCCTATCGTATTGGCAATGGTAAGAAATTTAAATTTTAAAGAACAAATGATTTTCCCATTTATAATGGCAAGTGGGTTTATTGCCGATACTACGTCTTTACCCTTTGTAATAAGTAATTTAGTGAATATTGTTTCAGCGGATTTCTTCGATATTGGCTTTGCCGAGTATGCCTCAAGAATGATCATTCCGAACATTTTTTCACTATTCGCAACGATTATCGTATTACTAATTTATTTTAAAAGAAATATTCCGAGCACTTATGAAATGTCAAAATTAAAAAATCCGAAAGATGCGATTAAAGATAAGAGAATGTTCCATTTATCTTGGTACGTACTCATTCTATTGATGATTGGTTATTTTACGAGTGAATTCATAGACATTCCTGTCTCCATTGTAGCAGGGGTTATTGCTATTTTCTTTTTATTAATGGCAAGAAGAAGTTCCGTTGTGAATACAGCAGATGTTGTAAAAGGGGCACCTTGGAACATTGTGTTTTTCTCAATTGGGATGTACGTCGTTGTTTATGGTGTCGGCAATGCTTGGTTAACAATTGCATTAGCTAAAGTAATCGAATCGATTGCCAATCATGGTTTATTTGAAGCAACAATGGGAATGGGCTTTATCGCCGCTATATTATCATCGATTATGAATAATTTACCAACTGTAATGATTGATGCACTAGCCATTGCTGAAACGAATGCAACTGGAGTAGTAAAAGAAGCACTTGTTTATGCGAATGTTATTGGCTCTGACTTAGGCCCTAAAATTACACCGATTGGATCTCTAGCAACGTTAGTTTGGTTATATGTCCTTTCTCAAAAGGGGATAAAAATTTCTTGGGGAACTTATTTTAAAACTGGAATAATACTGACAATCCCTATTTTATTTATTACGTTATTAGGATTATATGTAACGATATTAATGTTTTAAAGGAGTAGATTATGAACAAGAGAACAGTTTATTTTTTATGTACTGGTAATTCGTGTCGAAGTCAAATGGCAGAAGGGTGGGCCAAAAAATTATTATCCCCTGAATGGGAAGTGAAAAGTGCTGGGATTGAAGCCCATGGTGTAAATTCCAATGCTATTAAAGCAATGCAAGAAGTAGGTATCGATATTACAAAACATACATCGGACATCATTGATTTAGAGGTGTTAAACAAAGCAGACTTAGTAGTGACATTGTGCGGCGATGCAGCAGACAAATGTCCAATAACACCTCCTAATGTTAAACCTGAACATTGGGGATTTGATGATCCAACTAAAGCTCAAGGAACAGAGGAAGAAAAGTGGGCGGCTTTCCAACGTGTTCGAGATGCTATTGGAGATAGAATTAAAAAGTTTAAAGAAACGGGCGAATAAGTACGATATTTGCTTTAACGAAAGACGGCTACCTTCTTTGGTAGCCTTTTATTTTGTGGTGATTATTTCATCATTGAGTTACTTTATATAACCGTTTAATGAAATGGGCTAAACAATGAATATATTTTTTATTTAAATTACTTGCAATATGCAATTAAATAGCGTATAAATAATACAAGAGGTGATAAGATGGAAAACAAAAGGGATATTTTCCACTTACTAACAAGGAGATTTGGTTTATTAGATAAAAATTGTTGTTCGGTTGGGAATTTTGATATTTCTTTAGTTCAAAGTCATATCCTTTATGAAATCGATAAACAGTTTGAACCATCCATGCAACAAGTTGCTGAAACATTAGCGATGGATATAACGACATTCAGTAGACAAATCCAAACATTAGTAAAAATGGATTTAGTAAAAAAAACACCTTCCACACAAGATAAGCGAGTTTCGATTTTGAGTTTAACAGCTGAAGGGAAGTTTGTTGCTACAACGATTGATCTTTCGATGAATGCATATTTAGATGAGGTATTTTCCCATATGAACGAGTTTGAAAGAGAAACGGTCATTCGTTCGATAAAATTACTAAATGAAGCAATGTCTAAATCCTCTGTTTGTTGTAAACCGTTATATTAAGCAAGAGAAATCTTGCTTTCTATTTAATTAATAGTTGTAATTTGCAAGTAAAAAATAGGGGGTTTTATGATGAATGAATTAAATGGAGTATTAAATAGTTGCTGTAACTCTCTAAAACAGCAAAATCAATCTTCGGAGAATCAATTAAGTCGTAGCCTGAACCAATTACCAGTAGCGATTATAGGAGCTGGTCCGGTTGGTTTAGCGGCTGCTGCCCATTTAGTTAATCAAGGTCAACACTTCATAGTTTTAGAATCAGGTCCAAGTGTTGGTAGTAATATATTGGAATGGGGTCATGTACGACTTTTTTCACCTTGGCAATATAACATTGATAAAGTTGCTAAAAAATTGTTAGAAAATAGTGGGTGGAATGAGCCATCTGCTAACGAACTTCCAATAGGAAAGGAATTCGTTGAATGTTATTTAGAGCCATTATCAAAATTACCCGCCATTCAAAATAATCTTTTTTTAAACTCAAAAGTTGTGTCCATTAGCAAAAAGGGACTAGATAAAATGAAAAATCTAGGTCGAGAAGAAACATCCTTTATTATTTATGTAGAACAACAAGGGATGACGAAAAGAATTGAGGCAAAGGCTGTAATTGATGCAACAGGAACATGGTCTCACCCTAACCCAGTTAACGCAGACAATATTTGGACATCATCTGAGCTAGAACTAAACAAACATATATATTATGGCATTCCTGATATGAAAGGGAGACAAAGAAAAAGATATGAAGGAAAAAGAATTGCAGTTGTTGGTGGGGGACATTCGGCAATTAATACGATATTAGAGCTTTCTCAATTACGTAATAACATAGAAATTTATTGGATTATGAGAAAGAATAGTGTAAAAGAAGCGTATGGTGGAGAAGAAAACGATGCGCTTAAAGGAAGAGGGGAACTAGGGAGTCGTATTCATCAATTAGTTGACGCGGGTCTCGTTAAAGTATTAACACCTTTTAGGGTTTATCAGTTAAATCAAAATAATGGTCGTATTGATTTAAAAGGAGAATATAAAGGAAACGACTTCACACTATGTGGAATCGATGAAATTATAACGAACACAGGTAGTCGTCCTGACTTCTCCTTTTTACGGGAAATTAGATTAAGTGTAGATACAGCAACTGAAAGTGTAGCGGCTTTATCTCCTTTAATAGATCCAAATTTCCATAGTTGTGGAACTGTACGTCCACACGGTGAAGAAGTATTAAGACAACCTGAGAAAAATTTCTATATAGTTGGGGTGAAAAGTTATGGACGTGCTCCAACATTTTTAATGGCGACCGGTTACGAACAAGTACGTTCTGTTGTTTCCTATCTGTCAGGGGATATAGAAGCTTCGAAAAAAGTAGAACTTGAATTACCTGAAACAGGCGTATGTAGCATTACCTTAGTTCAAAAAAATACAACATCAAGTAGTTGTTGCTGCTCCTAAGGAAGTGAATCATCATGACCGTTAACCATGGAGGGAATTTACCGGTAGAATATTTCCTTGCTTATATAAAACTTGTAATGAAAGCAAAAAATTATTCCTTGCTTCAAACCCAGGATTATATAGTCGAGCATTTTTTTAAAGGAGATACTGATACATTTGGTAAGTATACCTATTCGAACTTTATAAAAGCGATTCAGGAAATTTCTTAACAATATAGTCATTAAAATCATCTCTCCTTTTTTAGAGTGGAGATGTTTTTTTAAATAATACAAAGTTTGAAAAAATGTTTTTTAAAAGGGAAATTGTTCGTTAAAACAAAATATAATGAATAGTTTAAAAGGAGGAATAGAATGACTTTTGAAATTAGAAACATGATAAAAGAAGATTGGGAAGATGTGAAAGATATTTATGTAGCGGGCATTGCAACAGGTAATGCCACCTTTGAATTAACACCACCAAGTTATGTAGCATGGAACGCATCCCATCACCCTCTATGTAGATTTGTTGCTGTAGAAGGTACGAATGTAATAGGATGGGTTTCTTTAAGTCCAGTATCCAGTCGCAGTTGTTATGCAGGCGTTGGTGAAGTGAGTGTATATGTTGCACCAAAAGCAATAGGGAAAGGAGTGGGAACGGCTTTACTTAATCGTCTTATAGAAGAAAGTGAAAAGTTGGGTTACTGGACTTTGCAATCATCAATTTTTCCGGAAAATGAAGCAAGCCTTCAATTACACAAAAAGGTTGGTTTCCGAGTTGTAGGTTTTCGTGAAAAGCTAGGAAAACTAAATGGTAGATGGAGAGATACCGTATTTTTAGAGAGAAGAAGTAAAAAAATTTAAAGTTGAAAGTGGGGAAACGATTGGGAAATAAGAAAAAGGAAAAAAACAATGTTTTTTATCGTTCTGCTTTTTTTATTTCTTGTTGGTTGTTCTAATAAGGATGTGACATTACCTGAAGATATTCCGAATTTGTTGAAGAAAATGATTTTAAATCAATCGATGGGGGAAAAAGCTACTAAGTTTGAAGAACGGGGAATCATTGGCAATGAAAATAAATCGGGTGTTATAGGTGCTGAAATGCCAAGTCTTAACAATCAAAAATGGATGTGGGATTTATGGGGGACAATTTAGTAAATAAAAATTTAACTGTAGTCGGCTTTCGTAAAAAATCAAAAACAATTTCTCCTGTTTAAACAACAGCATGGTCCCTTCAACTTGGAGGAGAAAATAACGGGTCAGATGCCCATAGTCCATCTTCTATAAAATTACCTAAGCCTGGTGAATAGGCAATTTTACCTTATGTAGATGAGGAATTATTTGATACATTAATTTATGATATTGAAAAATGATTAATTAATGCGCTGTTATTTTATTTTTTAAAAGTCACGTTGCTTTTTTAACCTATACGTCAAATAAAACACTCGATGATGAGTGTTTTTTCTTTGTAGTATAAAAATAATGTAATTACTCAAAATAGGTTGGGTGGAGGTGAAATAATAGTGGATAAAAATAATAATCGTCGACAAGACCAAAACAATCGCGAAGAATTTGCGGAAGATTTGAATTTTAGCCGTAATCGTAACGAAAATAACCGCGAAGAATTTTCAGAAGATTTAAACTTCAACCGCAACCGTAATCAAGACGCGAACAATCGTGAAGAGTTTGCAGAAGATTTAAACTTAAATCGTGATCTTGATCAAAATAAAAACAACCGTGAAAATCGCTAAGGGAAAGCCTTAGTGAAGAAATGATAGACCCCGAATAGGAGACACTTACATACAGTGTCCTTATTCGGGGTTTTTCAATTTTAAATCTCAATAAGAAAAGACATTTTAAAAAAGTTATTCGATCTTCTATCTTGTCGTTTTCTTTTTATGAATAAACTTCATTCCGACGCCAATAATAAATAGGAATTCAGGGGAGGTAGTTTTGGTGGAAATACCAGCACGTGTAGGAGAAAAAAATGAAAAAAATAGTGAAGGTAAGCTGAAATGGTGGCAACTTTCCTTAATTGGTGTTGGTTGCACAATTGGAACAGGTTATTTTCTCGGATCAGGTATTGGTATATCAAAAACTGGCCCTTCCATTGTCATTTCATTTATACTCGCTGGACTAACAGCGATGATTGTGTCGGAGTTACTTGGCAAAATGTTTGTACAGGATCCGCAAAAAGGTTCGTTCCGATCATATGCCAAAAAGGCATTTGGACGTTGGGCGGGATTTAGTAGCGGATGGGTATATTGGTTTTCAGAAATGCTTATTTCCGGTAGTCAGTTGACGGCGCTTTCGATTTTAACCCGTTTCTGGTTCCCGAACATTCCGTTATGGATTTTGGCTTCGATTTATGCTGCCCTAGGTATTATCGTCGTATTAATCGGAACAAAAGGTTTTGAGAGAGCAGAAAACTTATTTGCAGTTATGAAAGTGGCCGCTATATTTATGTTCATCATACTGGCTATACTTTTGCTTTTTGGATTTTTCGGCGGTAGTATTCGCGACTTTAATATTCCGAACACTTCAGAAGAATTATTTGCCAATGGATTAACTGGTTTATGGTCATCTTTAATTTTTGGTTTTTATGCTTTTGGTGGTATTGAAATTATGGGGATTTTATCTGTAAGACTCGAACAAAAGAAAGAAGTAATCAAGTCGACGACAGTCATGTTAATCATGTTATTGTCCATTTATTTAATTTCTATCATTTTGGCTTCAACTTTAGTTGCATTTGATCAGTTTAATGCAGAAGAAAGTCCCTTTGTTATTGCCCTTGCAGATTATAATTTGAATTTTTTCCCCCATGTATTTAATGCAGGAATTATCATTGCAGGTTTTTCTACAATGGCTGCGTCTTTATTTGCAGTTACTAGTATGCTCGTCACGATGTCTGAAGAAGGAGATGCACCGAAACTTTTTTCGAAAAAAGGAAGACTTAAAGTTCCACCTTTCGCATTAGCATTAACGATTTCCGTTTTAGTCATTTCGATTGTTATTTCAAGACTCGTACCAGACAAAGTGTACGAGTATATTACAACAGCAGCTGGATTAATGCTCATCTATAATTGGTTTTTTATTCTTGTTTCATTTCCTAAACTCATCAAAGCTACAACCTTTGACCATATAAAGCGAATTTTAGCAATGTTATTAATATTACTTGCAGTAAGTGGCACTATTTTTGATAAAACGAACCGTATGGGTTTTTTCGTTAGTATATTGTTCGTTGCATTAATCTTGATAGTCATATTATTTATGCGTAAAGGGAAGAAGAAAAAAAATGAATTACCACGTAGTGTTTAATTGTATCTATTTTAGAGAAAGAGTAATTTAAAGGCTTGTACACCAAAATACACGCCAAATCCTATAAGTGATAGACCTGATATGATTGAAATAATACCTAATAATTTATTTGTTAAGATTTTCCTGAAGCTACTCGCAATAAAAGCCATTGTAACGTCCCAAATGAATAATCCGACAAATATAGCTAGACTATACAAAATAATATGGTCAATGTCATAAGTGGAAACCGTTTTTGCAAGAACAGAACCAAAAATGCCTAGCCAAAAAAGCATTGATAGTGGGTTTGTGATAGATAATAAAAAACCGTAAAAGAAGGATTTTTTTAATGAACTTTCCTTAACGTTTTTCATTTTCACTTCTTTCCCAGCATTCACAATACTATCAACACCAGTATAAATGAGAACAAAACAACCAAATGACCATAATAATGTTTGCATAAACGGAGTTTCAAGAAAATGAAATACCCCTAAATAGACAATTAGCATATAGATTGCATCTGCTAACATTGCACCTAGCCCGACAAGCCAAGCATGTCCAAAGCCACCATATATACCTTTCGTTATTTGTGCGGCGTTGACGGGACCAATAGGGGCAGCAAGTGATATCCCTAGAAAAACGTATCCGAAAAATACACTCATTTTTTAACTCCTTTAGTAACAGATAGATGGTTTTTACCATCCTATTCATTCATTGAACGTAATAGGACAAATTCTGAAATCTTCCAATTTAAATATTTTAAGGAGTAGAACAAATGCCTGTTTATGTATATCAAACCTTTGAAATTAATCAGGGGAAATTTAAAGATGCTATCAAAAACTTACAAAACATTAAGAAATATCGAAATGAACATTACGATCACACTGTGGAAGTGTTCATTCCTATTACTGGTCAGGATTATAAGTATGCACTTCTTGCAACATACGAAGGCTTAGGGGAAATGGAAATTCAAAACCGAAAGATGTACGATGATGACGACTATTTAAAATTAGTCGGTGATTTTTTCTTAGAGCATGTCGTGCAAGGAACGATGTATACCCAAATATTCCGCGGGATGAATAAAAAAATTTCAAGTAAAGAAGAGAAATAACAAGCTTTAATAGCCATATGGTATTTCCAATGAAGCTATAAAGTGACAAAAAGCCATCTTACTACCTAGGTGTAAGATGGCTTTTCGTTATTACTTAATCAAGTTTTAGTCCTTTTAATGCCTCTGCTAACGCGTTATTCACAGGTTCTTCTTGTTTTTGTTGTTTTAAATACTTTTGTACAGTTCGCTTATCTACTTTACCGCCGCCTTCTTTTTTACGTCTCGCTTCAAAAGTCGATAATTTTTCGCGATAGCCACATTTACATACGAATATTTGGCCATCTCCTTCACCGCGTAACTCTAATTTTTTCTTACATTGAGGACAACGAGCATTGGTCACACGGGATACGTTTTTGCGATGGCCGCATTCCCGATCTTGGCAAACGAGCATCTTTCCTTTTTTGCCGTTTACTTCTAACATCGGTTTTCCACAATCAGGACAAGACTTTGTGGAAATGTTATCATGTTTATATTTTTTATCGCTTGATTTAATTTCTGAAACAATTTCTTTTGTATAATTTTTCATTTCAGAAATGAAGACTTCTTTTTTCAATTTACCGTGGGCGATTTTGTCCAATTTTTGTTCCCATTCAGCTGTTAAAGTAGGGGACTTCAAATCTTCTGGTACTAAATCTAAAAGCTGGCGACCTTTGGATGTGATATAAATCTCTTTACCGCCACGTTTTTCGATTAAGAAAGAATTAAATAATTTATCGATGATGTCTGCTCGAGTTGCAACAGTCCCTAATCCACCTGTAGATTTTAACGTTTCAGCTAATTGTTTGTTTTGAGTGTCCATATATTTCACAGGGTTTTCCATAGCGGACAGTAGTGTTGCTTCAGTGAATCGAGCAGGCGGTTTTGTTTGACCTGAAGTTTGAGCAATTAATTGAGTCGTTAAAGTTTGCCCTTTTTCTATTCGTGGCAAAATTTGCTCTTTCACTTCATCTGCTGTTTCTTCATCATCGAACCGGTTTTCATAAACTTCTTTCCAACCGCTCGATAAAATTGTTTTTCCCCGGGCAATGAAAGTTTCATCCCCAATTTTAGCGCTTAAGGTTAATTGTTCATATTCAAAAGCAGGGAATAGGACAGCTAAGAAACGTTTTACAACTAAATCGTATATTTTACGTTCTTTATCATTAAAATTAGAGAAATTCACATATCCTTCTGTTGGAATGATGGCATGGTGTTCTTGAAATCAAGAGTATTAATAAAAAAATAATAATACTGTCAGTGAATTAATCTTAAAATACATGTAGTTTAAGATAGTATTATGTTAGTTTCCATTTATTTTTTATGTTGATGTATAATATTTTCAATTTCATTAATAAATTCACTAGGCCTTACTTCTAAGACTTTACATATTTTAAAAATAGTTGTTAAGCTAGGTTGTCTCTGTGCTCTTTCTAATAGACCTATATATGTACGATCTAAATTACACATCAATGCAAGTTTCTCTTGTGAAAATCCTTTGTTAGTTCGATATTTTTTTAGAACAATTCCAAATGCTTTTGCTATTTCCATAAGCTCACCTCTTACTCTCTATTAAGAGAAAAAAAGAAATAAGCTTCGACCGACTATAGTCATCGGTGGTGTGGGGTGCTACAATAAAATGGAACCGGTAATGAAAAGGATGAGAGAAATGGTATTTAAAAACTATGATGAAAAATTCAAAAAAAATATCGTAAATCTATTTAAAAATGGACATTCTGTAGGAGTTCTTTGTAAAGAATATAAAATTTCTAAAGCAACTGTTTATAGTTGGATTCGCAAATATTCACTAGATGCAAATGAAATAAACCATGTAGATATTCAGCAAGAAAATTTGAAATTAAAGAAGGAAGTAGAAGTTTTGAAGCAAGCTTTAACTATAATGGCAGCCAAATAAATTACATAATATTTTATTAGGATGGAAATGTGAATTACATAGTTTCTATCCTTTTTTATATGTAAATTTGATAGGTTTTGTTATAAATAATTTTTCAATTTGAGCATAAGGCATTTGGTAAAAACATCTTATTACTAGAAAATTATTTGTTGAGACATTTTGGGATTAAATATTTTCTAGTGTTATAGAAATTCTGAAGAGATGTATGCAAGTAACGGAGCTAATTAGCAAATACAACAGTAATTGTACTTATTTACAACAACAAAATATTTCAGTAAAATTGCACTTGTAATAATGAAAACAAATGAGTGTGATGTCGTGAAAGAATATTCAGTTAAAGATGTAGCTAAATTATTTGGGAAACATGAAGAAACTATAAAAAGATGGTTAAGGTCAGGAGAATTTCCTAACGCATATATTCGTAGTGATAAAGAAGGTTGGAAAATTCCAGAAGAAGATCTGATGATTTCAAATTTATGGGGTAGTAAAATTCCCTTAACCTTATTACCAAATAAACAGATTAAGCAGATAACCTATGATGAAAAAGAATTAATTAATTTAGCTTACCAAGCTGTAACTTTAACCGTACCAACTAACGAAGTCTTACAAATCCTTACAAGTATCGGAATTAAACGAACGTTAGAGATTCTACTTATTTTGCAACAATCATACAAAAAGATGAAAAATCCGGAGGGTTTAATTAGAATGGCAATTCGGGAGAATTGGAATCCATCTACAATGGCTGTAAAGATGCCAAAAATTCAGGAAAACATTTAGCGTATTTTATAGCTAGATAAAAATAACCTTATGATTTTATTTTAATATTAAATCTTTTGGTTATGTATAGATAGATGGAGGAAAAAATGATGGAGACAAAAGTGCAGTTTGAAATAAAAAATGTTTTAAAGGATTTTCCTGATTACTGGGAAAACAACTCTTTAATAAAAAGTAGGGTTATTGATGATTTAAGAAATTACAAAAAAGAATTGATAGAGAAATTACTTTCGAATGAAATCATAAGACAAACTTATACATTAGAAATTACAAATGGAACAGTTTTTAAAGTAGAAGAATTTATTAGTATGTTACGGTACAAAAATTACTGGGAAAATAGCTATACTCGATATAGTAATGAAATCGGATTAACTAGTGATGATAAATATTTTAAATATAACACAGACGTTGTTTTAAATTTTCCGCATAAGGACTGCATATTAGAGGGTGGTATGACAAAGGAAGATGTAGGAAAAAATGAAGTTTATTATCACAAAGTATTAGCTAAAGAAGAAATTGATATTTTATTATCACCAAAGGTTTTAACTAATATAAAGAAGTACGATCAAAATGGAGAACATAGTGTTACTGAATTTAATGATACCGATAATCTTATAATTAAAGGTAACAATTTAATCGCTTTACATACCTTAAAGGAACGATATGCAGGGAAGATTAAGTTAATCTATATTGATATACCTTATAATACAGGCTCGGATAGTTTTAGGTACAATGACCGATTTAATCATTCTACATGGCTTACCTTTATAAAAAACCGTTTAGAGGTTGCGAAAGAATTATTAACAGAAGATGGAAGTATCTTTGTTCAAATCGACGATAATGAAGACTCTTATTTAAAGGTATTAATGGATGAGATATTTGGTCGAGAATGTTTTCGAAATAAAATTACATGGAAACGAAGAGGGGGAAGTGCAAACCCAAGTAACCGTTTAAATAATGTAGTTGATTATATTCTGTGGTATGTCAAGGATGCTGAGAACTTCTACTATACTCCTGTCTTCTCTTTAAATGATGAAAATACACAAAAGTATATAAAAGAACGTTTCACGCACTTAGATGAAAATGGCAGAAGATATATGAAATCACCTATTCAAAGTCCAAACTATCGAGAAAATCTAATCTACGATTATAAGGGTTATAAAACACCAGCAAAAGGATATTCAGTATCCAGAGAAGTATTAGAACAATGGGATAAAGAAGGAAAACTGGCTTTTCCTGATGATAAAAGTAAAAATATTAATCGGAAAATATATCTAGATGAGTATAAAGGGCAACCTATTAATTCCTTATGGACCGATATTTATGTTATTAACCCGATGTCTAAAGAACGAACTGAATTTACTAGTGGACAAAAACCTGAAGCATTAATCAAAAGGATTATTGAAATGGTGACAGAAGAAGGGGACATTGTATTAGACTTTTTTATGGGTTCTGCAACTACCCAAGCCACTGCCTTAAAAATGAACCGACAATTCATTGGTATAGAGCAAATGGATTATATCAATACCTTCTCAATTCCCCGATTAAGAGAAGTAATTGAAGGAAATCAAGGTGGAGTATCTAAAGAAGTAGGATGGAATGGTGGAGGAAGCTTTGTATATACCGAGCTGTATCCGCTAAATCAAAAATATGTAGAACAAATTCAAAATACTAATTCGGATGAAGATATTGAAAATTTAATTAAACGAATAAAAGTTTCAGCTTTTCTAGACTTTAAAATTAAAATTGATAAAGTAACGAACAAAAATAATGATTTCACAGCATTATCTTTGGAAGAAAAAAAAGACCTTTTAATTCAAGTCTTAGATGCTAATCAGTTATATTTGAGTTATTTTGAAATCGATGATGAACAATATTGCATACCTGAACCAGTAAAACAATTTAACCGTTCTTTCTATAGTAAAAAGAAGGTTGGAAAAAAACATGAGTAACGAAATATTACATTCAAGAATTCAAGATCGATTTTATGATATTTTTGAGAATCCACCCGAAGTTCCAGATTATATTATAGATAACTTAAGTCATAATTTAAGACCTTATCAAGTACAAGCATTGCGTCAATTTATTTATACACAACGTTCTGATACAGCTGATATTGCCTTTAATCATTTGTTATTTCATATGGCAACAGGCTCTGGAAAAACATTAGTTTTAGCTGGAACAATCCTATATCTATTTTATGAAAAAGGGCATCAAAATTTTATTTTCTTTGTTAATAGTGATGCTATTATAAAGAAAACATATGATAACTTAACAAATACGGGTTCAACAAAATATTTATTTAAAAATGATGGAATCGTAATAGATGGTGAACAGATCACTATACAAGTAGTAGATGTGTTTCCTGCTATACCTGCTGACAACACAATTTACTTGAAACTAACTACTATTCAGAAATTACATATGGATTTAACTAATCCAAGAGAAAATGGATTGACCTATGAATCCTTAAAGAATACAAGAGTAGTTTTATTAGCTGATGAAGCACATCATATTAACGTTTTAACTCGAAGCGATAAAAGAAATTTGAATACGAAAGAAGAACAGGAACGGACATGGGAATATACAATAAGTAAATTATTGCGATTAAATCGAGACAATCGCCTATTAGAATTTACTGCAACAATAGATTTAACAAAGGATGCACTATTCCATAAATATAGCGATAAAATTGTATACCAATATGATTTGAAACGATTTATGACAAACGGTTTTTCAAAAAATGTTGTGCTTTTAAGAGCAAATGAAGATGATGAAAAAAAGATGTTAAATGCTTTACTCCTGAGCCAATACCGAAAATACATTGCCAAAGACAACGAAATTGATTTAAAACCAATTATTTTATTTAAATCCAATAAAATTGCCATTTCACTAAATGCAAATCAGTCCTTTTTATCTATAGTTGAGAATTTAACAGTTTCTCAATTAGAGAAAATCATTCAAAACGGTCTTGCTGTATACCATAATAAAATGAGTATTTGGTATAAAATGTTTCAGTATTATTCAAATATGAGCTTAAATCAGGTTGTCCGGGATTTGCAGTGGGATTTTACAAAAGAAACTACTTTGAATGCTAATGACACAAATTTTTTATCTGAAGGTAATGCTCTTTTACTTAATACATTAGAAGATCCTGATAACCCGATTCGTACTATTTTTGCTGTTGCAAAACTTAATGAAGGGTGGGATGTTTTAAATCTCTTTGATATTGTTCGAATAAGTGAGGGAGCCACAAGTACAAAAACAACTACTGATAGTGAAGCTCAACTAATTGGTCGTGGTGCAAGATACTATCCTTTCATTTATAAGGGAGAACAATCATATAAGAGACGTTTTGACGATGTTGCTAGTGATTTAAAGGTAATTGAAACTTTGCATTATCACACAATTAATGAAAATGCTTACATAAAAAATCTTGAGAAGTCGCTCGAATCGGCTAATATTCAGGTAAAAGAAGATAAGTATGAACGATTAGAAGCAAAAGTAAAACAAAAAATCCGTAAATCGGAATTTTTCAAAAATGGTAAAATATATATAAATCAAGTCATTCCAACAACTGCCACTGATTACCAATCATTCAAAAATTATAATGTGTCTACTTCATTTGAAATTGACTTTGAATCATCAGTGGAAAAACGTTTCGGTTCGAAAGAAGAAATGTATTCTGGAACCAGAAGACATGAAGAACAGCTTTATATAGATAAGGCATTATTACAAAAGGCTATCCAACGAAATAAATTTTATCGTTTTAGTAATTTGAGTACATTTGTGCCTAGTATCTCAAGTATGAAAGATTTTATAGAGAACCCAAATTTCCTAGGGGGATTAAACATTATTGTCTCATTACCTGTAGGTATTTCTGTAAAAGATCTTACACCGATAGAAAAATTGAAAATTATTGAGAAATTTTTAGCATATGCTGAAAAGAACATCAGACTTAATTTTATGAAAGAACGTGGCACACCAATATTTGAAGGGGTTTCTTTTACTGAACTAATTGATGATTATGTAGTGGAAATAAGCAAAGTTAGCAATAGTATTCAACTAAATGAGATTAGAAGACCTAGAAATATGCATGATCATGATTGGTTTATTTATGATAAGGCAATCGTGAATGGATTGGAAAACGATATGCTAGATTTTATCAACAATTATATAGAGGGGCTAAAAGAACGTTATAATGATGTTTATTTAATTAGAAATGAACGGAAAGTTAAAATTGTAGAAATTGGTGGGATAAGAGGATTTATGCCAGATTTCTTGTTATATTTAAAGGATGATAATTGCACCTATCAAGTGTTTTTGGAGCCCAAAGGTAAAAATTTACTAGAAGAAGATAAGTGGAAACAAAACTTTTTGCTATCGTTATCAGAGAATCCAAATATTGAAATATTAACTGAAAATGAACAAGTAAGACTTGTTGGAGTTAAATTTTACACAGATGTTCCTGAATTGAAAAATGAGTTTAGAGAAGATTTTACTAAGAAATTAATTGAAAAAGATAACTAAGTAGAAAGTTATACTTTTAAATGTAAAATGTACCCTATTAGAAGGTCTATTTCAAAGTGCCTATTTTATAGGGTACATTTTAATTGTATTGGATTTTTCCTTCTACTTAATCCAATTTCATACCTTTTAATAAATCAGCAAATGGATTATTTAAAGGCTCTGATTCTTTTTCTTGTTGTTTTAGGTATTTTTGTACGCTGCGTTTATCCACTTTACCTCCGCCTTCTTTTTTACGACGAGCTTCAAATGCTGATAATTTTTCACGATACCCACATTTACACACAAAAATTTGACCATCTCCTTCGCCACGTAGCTCAAGCTTTTTCTTACATTGTGGACAGCGAGCATTTGTTACACGTGAGACGTTTTTACGGTGACCACATTCACGATCTTGGCATACAAGCATCTTTCCTTTTTTACCATTCACTTCAAGCATTGGCTTGCCACAATCTGGACAAGTTTTTGTTGAAATATTATCGTGCTTATATTTTTTATCGCTATTTTTAATTTCAGTTACTATCTCTTTTGTGTGTTTTTTTATTTCTTCCAAAAATATATCTTTTTTCAGTTTACCTTTAGCGATAAGTTCAAGTTTCTGTTCCCACTTTGCAGTTGTGGTAGGAGAACGTAATTCTTTTGGTACTAAATCAAGTAACTGACGACCTTTAGATGTAACATAAATTTCTTTTCCCCCACGTTTTTCGATTAAAAATGAGTTGAATAGTTTCTCAATAATATCAGCTCGAGTAGCTACAGTACCTAAACCACCTGTTGATTTCAAAGTTTCTGTAAGTTTTTTATCGTTTGTTTGTATATATTTTGTTGGGTTTTCCATTGCCGAAAGTAATGTAGCTTCTGTAAAACGGGAAGGGGGGGAGGTTTGTCCTGATGTTTGAACAATTAATTTTGTCTTTAGCACATCGCCATTTTGAACAGAAGGTAATAATTGTTCTTTAATATCATCAGTTGATTCATCATCAAATTGATTTTCATAAACTTCCTTCCACCCAAGATTGATTAATCTTTTCCCTTTAGCAATGAACTTTTCTCCAACTATTTCAGCTTGCACAGTTAATTGTTCAAATTCATACGGGGAAAATAACACTGATAAGAAACGTTTAATTACTAAGTCATAAATTTTTCGTTCTTTATCGGTGAAGGTAGAAAAATTAACATGGCCTTCAGTAGGTATAATTGCATGATGATCACTTAATTTCGAGTCATCAACGTACGATTTATTTGTTTTAATAGGTTTTGATAAAACTTTATTTACTAATGTTCGATATGGACTAATATTACATGCCTTTAAACGTTCTGGGATTGTAGAAACAATATCACTTGAAATATATCGAGAATCAGTACGAGGATACGTTAATACTTTGTGTTGTTCGTATAGTTTTTGCATAATATTTAATGTTTCTTTCGCTGAGTAGCCGAAGAACTTATTTGCATCACGTTGTAATTCTGTTAAGTCATACAGTCCTGGTGCAAATGATTTTTTCACTTTACGATCAATGGTTACAACTTTTGCATCGTGCGTACCAAGTTTTTTTACAAGTGCCTCGACTTTTTCTTTATTAAAACTACGGCTATTATTGTTTGAATCTTGCCATGTTAACTTAAAGTCATTTGTTTGAGCTTCGATACCGTAAAATGTTTGTGATTTGAAATTTTTAATTTCATCTTCTCTTGCTGCTATCATAGCTACTGTAGGTGTTTGTACACGACCACAATTTAATTGTGCATTAAAGCGTGTTGTTAAAGCACGAGTTGCATTTAATCCGATGTACCAGTCAGCTTCTGATCTAGCTACAGCTGCATGGTATAGATTTTCATATGCTTTACCGGGCTTTAAATTTTGGAACCCTTCTTTTATTGCTTTATCAGTTACTGAAGAAATCCATAGACGTTTAATAGGTTTATTTACTTTTGCTTTTGCAATAATCCAACGGGCTACAAGTTCGCCTTCGCGTCCTGCATCAGTTGCAATAATGATTTCATTAACGTCACTACGATTTAATTGCGATTTAACTGCATTAAATTGTTTACCCGATTGTTTAATGACGGTTAAATTTAAACGTTCAGGTAACATAGGTAAATCTTCTAAATTCCATGTTTTATATTTATTATCATAAGTTTCTGGATCAGCTAATGTTACCAAGTGACCTAAAGCCCAAGTAACAATATATTTATCGCCTTCAAGAAAGCCATTTCCTTTTTGATGACACTTCAGTACATTTGCAATGTCACGTGCTACAGAAGGTTTTTCTGCTAATACTAAACTTTTTACCATGATATTCGCATCCTTTCAAAAACTTCTTTTTAATATAACATATATTGAAAAATGACCACATTAAACATTATAATTATAGGTTATTATAAAAATCATTGTATTTAGCCGCTAATGCATCTTTTAACTCTTGTTTTTCTTTTTCCAAACGTTCGATTTTAAACTTTAAAGATTCTATTATAACATCTTTAGATTTATCAGAAGTATTACCTTTATGATTTGTAACATTCTTTAAATCAGCTTGTTCATTTCTAATCATATCTATTTTTTTACGTATGCTCGTATTCTTATACAAAAATGACTTTGATACAGTACTTTCCTTCGCAACTGTATTATAGTTAATAACTTTTTTGTTTTTTATCATCGATTTAATAGTATCTAGTACCTTTTTTTCAGTATTAAAAGATTTTTGTTTAGCTAATTCTACTATTCTAGTTGTGCTAGGATTTTTATTAGACACGACTTTCTCTTTCCTCCCCAATATATTCACGTCTCTCTTTTGAAAGCCCATTTACTCGTCCATTATTAGATATTTCATTTAAAATTTTACGATAGTTCTCAATTTTTTTGTTAGCAAACTCTAGAGAACGAGAATGTCCATTCTTTTCATAGACTTTTATATCATGTTCTAAAGACTCGATTTGACTTTGATAGTAATTAATAAAGGAACTATCAACATGGAAACTTCTACAATTATTTGCTATACAAGGCGGTTCTATTACTTTTTCTGCGTAGTCACACTTCATTTTGGTGCTTTTAACACACATGCCGTGATCCATACGAATTGAATCATAATTATGACGAATCCATTCAAGTTCTAAATCATTTTCTAATGCTTGATTATCAATATTTATTTTAATCATATGACCATTTTCATTAAATTTTATTCCATCCTTTTCCCGTGCTTTAAAATAGGATTCTTTTAAATTTTGATCATGAATCTTAGCGTAAGCAAGCGTCATTTCAGGCGATGCATGGGCCATTAATCTTTGGACATGCACAATATTCATTCCATTATTAATAAGTGTTACACCATAACGATGCCTAAATGCGTGATTTTTAAATTTATAAATATCTCCATTTACATCTCTTATATTTGCTTTCTTTGCAAAATCGTTTAAAACACGTGATAAGGTTGCAGTAGTTTGTGGTTTCCCTTTACGAGGCCCTCTATATGATACAAATAGATAATCATCAGGATTATTATCAGGAGTTGAATTTTGTTTGCACATTTCTTGTTGAGACATAATGACTTTTGCTAATTCATTAGAAATTGGCACTTTATGATTTTTATAATTTACTTTTCTTTGATCGCCTACTAACCAATAATCACCTTTGTTATCTTTTTCTAAGCAGTTTATTTTTAATCCTAATACGTCTGAACCTCTAAACCCTGAACCTTCCATAACAAGAACAATAGGTATATATCGGCTACTCATAAGGTGAATATTTTCAACCACTTGCTCCCATATATAATCAGGAATATATTTTGGGTTATCAAAAGCTTTGCTTTTAGTTCGGCGAGGGTTATCATTAGGCAAAAATAAAGATTCAATATGGAGTAGGGGGGCTTGCTCCCAATTCAAAACTTTAAGATCGGTTAATAATTTTCTTACTACAGACAAATTAGTGCTTACATATACCTCAGTAGCTGGTATTTTCTTTTTTGTTTTTTTATCAAGGATGAGTTTGTTTTTAATGAATATTAAATAGGTAACAATATGTTTACGCTCAATATTACGTAATTCTAAATCAGGGTAATTTTCATTCAAAAAGTTAAAGAAAATTGAGAGTTCATGTAAATATCTGATTCCTATTGATAAGGTTAAATTTTTCAGTTCAACGACTCTTGTATATAAATATTTTTTTGCTAAGTATCTATAACTTTTATTTACTTTGTTGAAATTTAATTTTTTTGTGGAAGTGTTTGTAAAGTTTAATTCTATCGGCAGCTTACTCCCATCCCAAATATCTTTTTCAAATTCAGGGGTTTGATCAAATATTTTATAAATATAGTCATAAAAAGTGTTCATTAAAGAAAGTGCAGGGGTAACTACTGATTCTTTAGATTCATTTTTTACCCTTCGAACCTTAATGCCAGCATCAATTAGTAGGTTCGTGTACTTTAGCATCAACTCTTCTTTAGGTATCTCTAAAATGGTTTTGATATTAGGATAATTATTATCAATAAATTTTAACATCCTTTTTAAGTGATGCGCTTTTGATTCGAAAATAGTTATTACAGAACTAAGGCTATCATTCAAATTTTTTCCGAAATAATACTTTATTTCGTTTTTTATGTAGGTGTTTTTATAAACAGTAAAATCGATTTTATTTCTATCTTTCCTAACAGGTCTTTTAGATTCTTTAGCTATTTCCATGTCATTTGCTAGCCAAATATCTTGTTTATAAACAGGGTACTGTTGGAAAAATAACTCTATAATATTTTCCTCATTTAGATTTTGATTTAACATTTTCTTTTCCTTTCTCTCTATTTTGAACAACTTTATCAAATTCTGTTCTAATTGATTTCTCAGAGGGATGGATATACATATTTATTGTTGTTTGGACATCTTTATGTCCTAATATTGCTTTAATTATGGATATTTCTACATTACTTTCATGTAGTTCAGTTGCTAATGTGTGCCTGAACATATGTGGAGTAACTTTAAAACCTACCATTTTAGATACAGATTTAAAAAAAGCTTCCACAGTACTATAATCACAAGGCTGCCCTCTTTGATTCCCAGTTAACTTTAAAAATAAATAGTCACTATCAAAGTTATTTTTCTCATGTATTTCATAGATATAATCTTGTAGTAAATTTATTGTATCTGCAGAAAGATACACCCATCTATTTTCTCCATATGGTGTTTTTGATTTTGTTATCAATATTTTCTTATCAGATATATCGATATCCTCCAGTTTTATATTTAAAGCTTCTGAAATTCTCATACCTGTCTCATATAGTATTTGTAATAGTAGACGATTTCGAAGATTCATTTTGTAGTTAAAAATCTTTTTTAACTGTTCAGCGCTCAATTTTTTGTATGTTTTTTTTACTTCCCGTAATTTCAACACTTTTAACTTAGATTTAACACTGGACTTCGTATGTTCTAAAAAGGATCTATATGAATATTTTTTTATAGACTCTGTATAAAAATCTAGTTCAGTTTCCAAAACTTCACTATGAAATCTTGCTAGATAATTATAGAAACCAAATACTGCTGTGACATTATAATTTATAGTATTAGTAGATCTATTTTTACTATGAATATTTCCGTTTCCTTGTAACCAGCCCACATACTTTACAAAATCATCCATAGTAATTTTTTTAAAGTCCATTTGATAAGATTCAACATAATCCCAATATAACTTCAGTCTATAAGCATAAGATTTTATAGTATTAGTAGATTTTTTAATAGTCTGTAGAAACTTAATATATTTATTTACGTAAAAGTAGGGCTTTCCTTCATTTGAAGTTACTAGAAAAATAATTTCATCAATACTGTTCTTAAATTTGACTACTTTAGCCATTATATTCTCCTTAACTTTAAATACTTTAACTATCATAAAACTTTAATATAGATATTTATTATTTTAAGTAAAAAAAATAAGTATCTATATTCTTAAGATACTTTAATTACATTGTTATATTCTACTCTAGATAAATCGCTTACTTTACTATCATCAACAAAGGATTTGTTCGCTTTAATTGGTTTGGATAATACTTTATTTGTCAGTTGACGATATTCACCAATACCACAAGCTTTCAGTCTCTCGGGCAATGTTGCTACAATATCGCTGGAAAGATAACGAGAGTCTGTACGAGGATATGTTAAAACTTTATGCTGCTCATACAATTTTTGCATAATATTTAATGTTTCTTTTGCGGAATAACCAAATATTTTATTGGCATCCCGTTGAAGTTCTGTTAAGTCATAAAGGCCAGGTGCAAATGTCTTTTTTGCTTTTCGATCAATGCTCGTAACGATAGCATTTTGTTTACCTAGTTTCTTAACAATAGCATCCATTTTTTCTTTATTAAAACTTCGGGTATTTCCTTGGGCATCTTGCCATGTTAATTTTAAGTTTTCTGTTGTCTGTGCTTCAATTCCATAATAAGTTTGTGGTTTGAAGTTTTTAATTTCCTCTTCTCTTTTCGCAATAATCGCAACGGTCGGTGTTTGAACTCGACCACAATTTAATTGGGCGTTAAAACGAGTAGTTAAAGCTCTTGTTGCATTTAACCCGATATACCAATCTGCTTCGGAACGAGCGACGGCAGAAGCATATAAGTTTTCGTAGGCTTTCCCAGGTTTTAAGTTTCTAAAACCTTCTTGAATTGCTTTATCTGTTACTGATGAAATCCATAAACGTTTAATAGGTTTTCGAACTTTTGCTTTGTCAATAATCCATCGGGCAACAAGTTCACCTTCACGACCTGCATCGGTGGCAATAATAATTTCCGTTACGTCACCACGTAACAATTGGGATTTGACGGCGTTAAATTGTTTACCAGATTGCTTAATAACTGTTAGTTTTAACCGTTCTGGTAACATTGGTAAATCTTCTAAATTCCACGTTTTATATTTCACGTCATAACTTTCAGGGTCAGCAAGAGTGACTAAATGACCTAATGCCCAAGTTACAATATATTTTTCCCCTTCTAAATAACCGTTTCCTTTTTTATTACATTTTAAAACTCGAGCTATGTCGCGCGCTACAGATGGTTTTTCAGCTAGCACTAAGCTTTTTGCCATGACAAACATCCTTTCTACATTCCATAAGTATAAATATAGCATAGGTTTAATATACTTTCAGTTGATAAAGCGGACGGAAGAAAATGTGGAAGTTCATCAACCTATTGTTAAATTAATTGTTCGAAAATTTCAATAAACTATTAATTATAAAAGTTAAATATTGTGTAGGTGTCAAAAAAACGAATGAATTGTAAAGCTAATGTAAATTTTATATTGCAGTTTTGTAATAACGTTTACATCTCATGTGAGAATAATGAATAATAGTGTCGACAAGATTGAAAGGGTGGAACAAAAAGATGGATTGGCAGACGATGATTTTCCAATTTTTAGGTGGGTTAGGTTTATTCTTATTTGCAATAAAGTATATGGGGGACGGTCTCCAAAAGGCAGCGGGGGATCGTCTTCGTGAAATATTAGATAGATTTACGACAAATCCATTAATGGGTGTTTTAGTCGGAATAGTTGTAACAGTATTAATTCAATCAAGTTCAGGAACAACGGTTATTACCGTTGGGCTAGTTAGTGCTGGATTTATGACGCTACGCCAAGCCATTGGGGTTATAATGGGGGCTAACATTGGTACGACTGTAACAGCCTTTATAATTGGTTTTGATGTAGGGGCGTATTCTTACCCAATCATGGCACTTGGTGCTGTACTATTATTCTTCTTTAAAAAGAACATGATTCAAAATATCGGACAAATTTTATTTGGGTTTGCAGGACTTTTCATTGGTTTAGAAATGATGGGCGATGGTATGAAACCATTGCGTAATTGGGATGCCTTTATTGATTTAACAGTAAGTTTTAGTGATCATCCAATTTTAGGTGTTCTCGCTGGGACTTTGTTCACAGTAGTTGTCCAATCATCATCTGCAACAGTTGGTATTTTACAAGGTTTATATGCGGAAGGTTTAATACCGTTGCAAGGCGCACTTCCAGTGTTGTTTGGGGATAACATAGGGACAACGATTACCGCGGTATTAGCTGCTTTAGGCGCCTCAGTCGTTGCTCGTCGTGCTGCAGCTTCCCATGTCCTTTTTAATTTAATTGGTACAGTGATATTCCTATTAATTTTACCGCTATTTATAAATTATGTTGAATGGATTTCAGGAGTTCTCAACCTTGAAGATAAAATGCAAATTGCCTTTGCCCATGGTACTTTTAACGTAATCAATACAATTATTCAACTTCCGTTTGTAGGTGCTCTTGCTTATATTGTGACAAAACTTGTTCCTGGTGAGGACAAGACAGTTGAGTATGCACCTAAACATTTAGATAAATCATTAATTGAACAATCTCCATCCATTGCTTTAGGACAAGCAAAGGAAGAGGTTGTACGAATGGGTGAATTTGCTGTAAAAGGTCTTCAAGAATCAATGGATTTCTTGTTTACAAGTGATACGAAGCATGTCGGAATGACGGTGCAACTGGAAGAAGCAATTAATAATTTAGATCGCATTACTACTGATTATCTTGTAGAGCTATCAAAGGAACCCCTTTCCGAGCATGATTCTAAAGTACACCATTCATTACTTGAGAACATTCGAGATATCGAGCGAGTAGGGGACCATTTTGAAAACATTGTGGAACTTATTCAAGCAAGAGAAATGAATCGAGTGAAATTTAGTGATGAAGCGAATCAGGAATTAAGAGAAATGTTTGAGTTAGTATTAGATTCGGTAAGTTTATCGGTATTAGCTTTAGATAAGCAAAGTAAAGATTTTGCAAGAGAAGTAATAAGTAAAGAAGATCGTATTGATGAATTAGAACGAGTTTTACGTAAACGTCATATCCATCGTTTAAATCGAGGCGAATGTTCCGCTTCAGCAGGCATTATTTACGCCGATATTGTGAGTAATTTAGAGCGTGTCGGTGATCACGCTGTGAACATTGCTGAAACAATTATTGAAGACAATCATCATATTATATAGTTCCACTAAAATAGCTTCCATAACCAAAGTTAAAGGTATGGAAGCTTTTTTTATGAAGGGGTGATTGCAATAAAAGAGGGTAGATATTCTAATCTAACCCTAAATAAAAATTAACGAAATGTAGCTTTGAATCCGACGGTAAGCGAAGCCGTGATGTGAATCTGAATCGAATTCCAATAAACCTTTAATTTCTTCAACTGTATGTCCCCGTTAGTTGATTTGCAAGGGGGAAACTGTATATTTACCACTCACCAACAAGAAGGACCATACCCTTTCTAAAAGTAAACTAATGATTTTTTTATGTCCGTAGGTTTTATGGGCATTTTTTATTTTCTTTACAAAAGTTATAAACGAGTATTGACAAATTTGATATAGTAGGTGTAGGTTTTTAACTATGTATAGGAGCGGTGATGTAAATGGCGAAAGGAAAACTAGTAAAAACTAATGCAGTTCGTTTGTTGGATCAACAAAAAATCTCCTATAACTTAATTGAATATGATGTGGAAGATCTTCATGTCGATGGCGTGAGCGTAGCAAAAAAAGTTGGACTTCCAGTTTCCCATGTGTTTAAAACATTAGTTACGACAGCGGGAAGTGGGAAGTTTTTTGTATTTGTCATTCCTGTATCGGAAGAACTTAATTTAAAAGGATGCGCGAAAGTTGCTGGTGTAAAGAAATTGGAAATGCTTCTTGTGAAGGATTTGTTAACAACAACTGGTTATGTTCGCGGTGGATGTTCACCTATTGGCATGAAAAAGTTATTTCCAACGTTTATAGATGAGTCTGTCAATCATCTTGAGTATATCGTAGTCAGCGCGGGGAAAATTGGTATGCAGATTAAATTACATCCTCAACATTTAATCAGCGTAACAAATGCACGCGTTGCGAAATTGACAGTATCATAGTTGTTTATTAATAGAAAGAAGGCTTAAAATTGGGAAGAGAATTAAAGTGGAAATGGCTGTTCTTCTTCATTGGGCTCATGGTGATGTCCCTTGGTGTCTCAATGATTATTAAAGGAAAAGCAGTTGGGGTAAGCTCATGGGATGTATTACATGTAGCATTATTTCATCATTTCGGGTTAACTGTTGGATCGTGGTCTATTTTAACGGGAATTGTAATTGTTGGATTAACTTCCCTTTATTTAAAAGAGTGGCCTAAACTAGCAACTATTATCAATATGTTACTATGTGGAACTTTTATTGACTTTTTTAATTGGATTTTACCAAATTCAACTGGATTAATAGTTGATTATATATATTTCTTGTTAGGTGTCATCGTTTTAGGGATAGGTTGTGCACTCTATATTTCTCCTAATCTTGGGGCTGGACCAAGGGATACATTGATGATCATTATTTCTGAAAAGTTTTCTTTATCTATCGGAAATGCTCGATTATTGATGGAAGCATTAATTGCTTGTATCGGCTGGTTGTTAGGTGGCCCTATCGGATTAGGTACAATTATTATTGCTTTTTTTACAGGGTATATTGTGCAGTCGGCGCTCCCTTTTTTCAGAAACATGCTCCATACTAAATTAAATGAATCACTTACTGACAACGTTTTCCCTAGTCGGAAAACAGATAAACTCGCAAAAGAATCGTAGCTTTTGCGAGTTTTTTTGATATTGAATGGAATCTTTGAACAGATACAGTTACACTAAAGGGAGGGTGACTAAAATCAATCCCTCATGTAGAAAAATCCTTTGAATATGCTAAAATCTAACTAACTGAAGTAAAAGGGGATGAAATTCATGTCTAAAATTTTAGATGCATTTCTGAATGAAAATTTAGAAGCTTTACGAGACCAAGGGCTATATAACGAAATTGATGCCGTTGAAGGCGCTAATGGCCCAATGATTCAAGTAAATGGGAAACAATTAATTAACTTATCTTCAAACAACTATTTAGGCTTAGCAACAAATGAAGAATTAAAACAAGTAGCAAAGAAAGCTATTGATAAATATGGTGTAGGAGCAGGAGCTGTTCGTACAATCAATGGTACGATGGACCTTCATGTACTTTTAGAAGAAAAGCTTGCTGAATTTAAAGGAACAGAAAGTGCCATATCGTACCAATCCGGATTTAACTGTAATATGGCCGCTATTTCAGCGGTAATGGATAAAAACGATGCGATTCTTTCTGATCAATTAAACCATGCATCCATTATTGATGGTTGTAGGCTTTCAAAGGCAAAAATTATTGCTTATAATCATTCGGACATGGATGACCTTCGTGCAAAGGCAAAAGAAGCGAAAGAATCCGGTTTGTATAATAAAATTATGGTCATTACAGATGGTGTATTTTCGATGGATGGCGACATTGCTAAACTTCCAGAAATCGTTGAAATTGCAAAAGAGTTCGACTTAATTACTTATGTAGATGATGCTCATGGTTCAGGTGTAACAGGTAAAGGAAAAGGAACTGTAAAACATTTTGGACTGGAAAAAGAAATCGACTTCCAAATCGGTACTCTTTCGAAAGCGATTGGGGTAGTAGGTGGTTATGTGGCAGGGAAGAAAAACTTAATTGATTGGTTAAAAGTTCGTTCCCGTCCATTCCTATTTTCAACAGCTGTAACACCTGGCGATGTAGCAGCAATTACGCGTGCATTGCAAATGATTATGGATTCAACCGAATTGCACGACAAACTTTGGGAAAATGGCGACTACCTAAAAGCAGGCTTGAAAAAGCTAGGATTTAACATCGGTGCGTCAGAAACACCGATCACTCCATGTATTATTGGAGATGAAAAATTAACGCAACAATTTTCAAAGCGTCTTGTAGAAGAAGGGGTTTATGCAAAAGCAATCGTATTCCCAACTGTACCGAAAGGAACTGGTAGGGTACGTAATATGCCAACAGCTGCTCACACAAAAGAAATGCTTGACAACGCACTTGCGATCTATGAAAAAGTAGGCCGTGAATTAGGCGTAATTTAAAGATTGAGGTACCTAGTGAACTAAAACTAGGTACCTTTTTTAGGCTGGCGACATAAAAATAAGGTTAACAAATCGATGGAAGGATGAAGTTTTGACTGGGACAATAACATACTTTTTCGGGCAAGCAATGACTGGGCAAGGCATGAAACATTTATATAAAGAATTAATGAGCACAGAAGCAAACACAGTGTATCTTCTAAAAGGAGCACATAGTTTTAAAATATCTGATTTGCTTGGGAAACTTGCAAATCATTACAGTAACAAAGGAGTAGACGTTGAATACTTCCTTGATCCGCTTTTTGAAAATACCCTCGAGGCAATATTTGTAAAAAAACCATACAACATTCTTTACCTCCAAGCTACCAACCCATCTGTTGAACCTATAGTATTAGGAAAAAGAGATAAAGTCATTTCATTATATGATTGTCTAGATGAGCAGAAGCTTATTTTACATGGTGAGCAACTTGAGCAATTATATGAAACAAAAACAAATTATTATCAAAAATGCTTTTCTGCTTTAGCTAATGCGATTAAAATTCATGATGATTGGGAAGTAGAAACGAGAAGATATATGAACTGGCAAGGGCTAGATAAACAATTTGATGAACTAAAAAACGTTCTTTTTGGGGACGCAAAACAAGCTAAAATGGCAAAAACAACTCACCGTCTCCTTGGAACATTAACACCTGAAGGGGCACGAGATACGGTTCAAAGCATAACGCAAAATCTTGAAAGAAGGCTGTTTATAAAAGGTTACCCAGGCACTGGAAAGTCATCGATGATGAAAAAACTTGCCGACGAAGCTGCTTCAAGAGGATATGATGTGCAAATGGTATGGTGTGGCCTTGATTCAAATTCAGTTGATATGGTGATTTTACCAGAGCTAAATTTTTGTATTTTTGACAGCACTGAACCACATGTTTATTTCCCGGATGAAAGTCGAGTAGGGGATGAAATCTTTGACATTGCTCAGCATTGTCATCCAACAGAGGTTGAAGAGAACAATATACAAAAGATTGTTGCAAAATATAAATCAGCTATTTCTGATGCGACAGTTAATGCCAATTTGTATACTCAGGAAGAGAGAAAAGTACGAGAGATAATAGATCAAGCAATCAATTTAGAAGAATTCGATAAACGGACAGAGGGATTATTTATATAAGCAACTAATTAGTTTTTACTTAAATTATATAGGGGTTTTAAATTGGGGCGTCCAAAAAGGAAAAGTTAATAGACGGCCCAGCCCCTATTCTGCTTTGCTCCTGCGGTACTTCGTAGCCTTATCGAAAAGAGCTTCAAATTCCTTATAAAATAACGACTTTGCTTCTTTTTTTACTATATGGGTAGAAATTTTTTTATTTTAGTTAAAATTATAAAAATAGTTTATTATTTTATGAATCTAACAATTTCTCTGTATTTATTGACAATACAGAGATTTCAATGTATTTTGATAAAATATAGAAATTTAGTTGGTATTAACTAAATGCTAACCAGTGAGGAGAAGTGCATGCTAGAGTTTCAAAATATTACGAAAATATATGAATCTAAAAAGAAACAAATAGTCGGTGTAGATAACGTCTCTCTAACGATTAATAAAGGCGATATTTTTGGTATCGTTGGTTATTCAGGTGCAGGGAAAAGTTCATTGCTTCGCTGTGTCAATCTTTTAGAAAGACCGACTAGTGGAAAGATACTTGTAGATGGTATCGATTTAACAAAACTGTCCGGTAGTAAATTGCGGATTGCCCGATTAAAAATTGGGATGATTTTCCAACATTTTTATTTAATTAGTCAAAAGACCGTTGGAGAGAACATTGCATTTGCTTTACGTGCAGCAAAGACTCCTAAAAATAAAATCCCGACAAAAGTTACGGAATTACTAGAAATGGTAGGGTTAACGGACAAACGAGATGTATATCCTGGGCAACTTAGTGGTGGTCAGAAGCAACGAGTTGGAATTGCTCGTGCCCTTGCCAACAATCCCTCCATTTTACTTTGCGATGAAGCAACTTCTGCACTGGATCCGAAAACGACCCTTTCCATATTAAAGTTGTTAAAAGAAATTAATCAACGATTGGGCATTACGATTGTATTAATTACCCACGAAATGGATGTTGTTAAGGAAATTTGTAATCGAATGGCGATTATGCAGGATGGTCGGGTTATTGAAGAAGGGGAAGTGTATGATATCTTCGCAGAACCAAAGGAGCCTTTAACGAAGGAATTTATTAATAGTGTCGTATCTTTTGAGATTCCAAATGAAATCTTAAAAGAAGTAAATGGACAAGTGATAAAAATTTTGTTTAAAGGTGATGTCGCAGGAGAAGGTGTTATTTCAGATACGATGCAACGTTTTGATGTGAAAGGGAACTTTTTACATGGCACGATTGAATATATTCAAGAACGTCCACTTGGGATTTTTATCATGGAATTACAAGGTGAAACAGCCGCTGTTAATGAGGCCAAGCATTATATGGAACAACGAGGCGCGCTAGTGGAGGTGATTGAACATGTTTGATTTTCCGTATTTTATTAGTATGTTGCCAGATATTTGGAAAGCCTTTACTGAAACGCTAATTATGATAGGAATCTCCCTTTCAATTTCCCTCATCATTGGATTACCCCTTGGTGTATTGTTGTTTGTTACAGATAAAGGGTTATTTTGGGAAAATCGATTTGTCAAAAGTATTTTCGGATTTGCAGTGAATATTATTAGGTCGATACCTTTTATTATTTTACTCGTTGCGTTATTTCCATTAACGAAATTACTAGTAGGAAGTACAATTGGCCCTGTTGCGGCAAGTGTATCCCTTTCGGTAGCAGCGATTCCTTATTTTGCCCGTTTAGTTGAATCGTCATTAAGAGATATCGATAAAGGGGTAATTGAAGCAACAATCGCAGTGGGAGCTACACCGTGGATGATTATAACAGATGTCCTTATTCCAGAGGCGAAATCAACGATTATTCGCGGGATTACTTTAACCGTTATTAGTTTAGTTGCTTACTCTGCGATGGCAGGAACAATTGGTGGAGGTGGTATCGGTGATTTAGCGATTCGGTTCGGCTATTACCGTTATGACGATACAATTATGATTTCAACTGTTGTCATTTTAATTATTTTCGTACAGCTAATTCAATTAATTGGTGAACAGATTGCAAAATCAATCGATAAACGATAAGGAGAGATAGATGTGAAAAAGTATTTATTAACATTTTTTACCCTTGCATTAGCGGTAATACTTGCTGCATGTGGTGGAAACGATGAAGGAACTTCATCAAAAGAAGGTGGAGAAAGTAAAGAAATTAAATTAGGGGCAACGGCAGGTCCTTATAGTGACATGTTAACAAAAGCAATAATTCCCCAATTAGAAGAAAAAGGTTATAAAGTGGAACTAGTTGAATTTAGTGATTATGTTCAACCAAATAATGCTTTAAACAATGGGGATATTGATGCGAATCTTTTCCAACACTCCATTTACTTAGAAACGTTTGAACAGCAAAATGATATGGATTTAGAAGCATTAATTTCAGTGCCAACAGCACCAATGGGCTTCTTCTCAGAAAAGTATAAATCTGTGGAGGAAATTGAAGATGGGGCAACAGTAGCGATTGCAAACGATCCATCTAACGCAGCTCGTACCCTTTTAACGTTACAGGCTCAAGGACTTATTGAAATTGATTCCAATATTGACGAATTAACGGCTTCAGAAAAAGATATCGTAAAAAATGATAAAAACTTAGTGTTCCAACCAGTAGAGGCGGGTTCTCTTCCGCGTCAAATTGAAAATGCGGACGTAGCCGGCGTACCTGGTAACTTTGCATTAGCTGCAGGATTAGATTTAATGAATGCTGTATTTTTAGAAGATATGAATGAAAAATATCGCAATGTTGTTGCTATTAAAGCAGAAAATAAAGATAGTCAGTTAGCAAAAGATCTTGTTGAAATTATTGAATCAAGTGAATATGAAGAAGTAATCGATAAAGACTTCCAAGGTTTTAGTAAACCAGAGTGGATGGTTAATCGATAATAATAAAGAAAGGTTAAGGTGTTTGAATAAACGCCTTAACCTTTTCATTTTATTAATTTTCAGTTCAATTTGATTTCGTTACTGAAATCGGTTCGCCTTTAAATAAACCTAATGCTTCGATACGACTTATCGCTTCTTTTAACCGACTTTCATCTACTAATAAGCCGACTCGAATGTAACCTTCTCCATACTCACCGAAGCCGTTACCAGCCGCAACTGCTACGTTCGCTTTTTCAAGTAAAAGATCGGCAAATTGTTCACTTGTATAGCCTTCGGGAACTTTTAACCATGCAAAGAATGAACCTTTTGGCGCCAATACGTCCCAACCGATGCGATGGGCTTCTTCAATGAATACGTTACGTCTTCTTTCGTAAATAGCAAGTTGTTGTTCTACACATTGTTGATCTTCGTTTAAAGCGGCAATTGCTGCATGTTGAATAGCAGGGAAGATGCTGCAGAATAGATGATCTTGAATTAAGTTTAAAGCGGCAATAATATCCGCGTTACCTACAGCAAATCCAACCCGCCAACCGGCCATATTGTACGTTTTAGATAGCGTGTAAAGTTCTACTCCAACTTCCTTTGCTCCTTCCACTTGAAGGAAACTAGGAGGACGTTCACCATCAAATCCAAGGGCACCGTAAGCAAAATCATGAACAACAGCAATATCATTGTCCTTCGCAAAGTCAACCGTTTTCTGGAAAAACTCAAGATTGGCAGTGGCACCAGTTGGGTTATTTGGATAATTTAAATACATTAATTTTGCTCTTTGTTTTATTTCATCAGATAATGATTCATAATCTGGTAAAAAGTCGTTATCCTCCGTTAGGGGAAGTGTATCATAATGGACATCCCCAAGGACAACTCCTGATAAATAATCGGGGTAGCCCGGATCAGGAAGAAGCATGTAATCTCCCGGGTTTAGAACAGCAATCGGCAACTCAACTAAGCCAATTTTAGACCCACCAAGTATGGCAACTTCCCGGTTCGGATCGATATCGACATCGTATTCCCGTTTATAAAAATTAGCAGCCGCTTCCTTTAATTGTTGAATACCTTGGAAAGGGGAGTACTTATGGGTTTGCGGGTCTTCTGCTGCCAATTGCAATGCACTCACAATATGTGGTGGTGTTGGGCGGTCTGGATTTCCTTGTCCTAAATTGATAACGTCTCGTCCTTCAGCAATCGCTGCATTGACCTTTTGTACAAGGGATGCGAAAAATTGAGTAGGGAGTTTTTGCAGTTTGTTTGATAGTTTCATCGTTCATTCCTCTTTTTCCCATTTTATAGTTTTCCTTAAACTGAACTACAAGGTATAAACGCTATACTTTATACCGAATTCAGAATATAATTACTATTAGATATGTAGGAATAATAGTACTAATAGGAAAAGAAGTCAATAACACCAATACTTCAAGTTCTATATATTATTAACTTCCCCCAAATCCTCCCCCAGTAGCATCTATTTTTCTTTAGCAACAGCTAAACTTTGACTGAAAATTTTAACTGCTTCTTTCTCTAAATCCTTTAAGATATGACCATATACTTTGTAGATCATATCCGTTGAATTTCCCAAACGTTCAGCAATAAGTTTCACTTCTAAGCCTCGGTTTAATAAAATGGTTGCATGAGTATGGCGTAAACCATGAGGAGTAATTTTATGAAGTTTCGTACGTTCTAATGATCTGTTCAAAATGTCATTTGTTTTTCGAGGAAAAATAGGAACAGCACCATATTTTGAAATAAATACGAAGGAATCATCTTTTATTTTTTGACCATATCTAAACATCCTTTTTTTACACCAGGCCATATATGTTCCGAGTTGATTAATAACAACATCATCAATTAAAATTTTTCTAAGACTATTTTTTGTTTTAGGTGAATTGATGGTTTTATCATCCCTAGTTCTCTCAATTGTTATTGTGTGATTATCAAAATCAACATTTTTCCATTGTAGGCCTAGTGCCTCACCTTTACGCATCCCGGTGTAGGCAAGTGTTAAAAATAGGGTGTAAGCAGTAATATCCTCATTTTCTTTGATATCATGTAATAATAGATTGAGTTGACTTTCATTCAAAAAATTATCTTGTAATTCTTCGTGACCCTCAACAATCGGCAAAACAACTTTTCTAAATTTATTACGCAATAATATTTCTTCTTCAACTGCTGCGTTAATGGCAATCGTAAAAATACTATGCCATATATGAATACTTCGAGCGCTATATTTTCCCTCTAACACATTGATAAAGTCGCGCTGGTACATTGCGCGATCAAGGTTTTGCAACTTACAACGCCCTATTAGGGGCTTTAAGTGGAGGTTTATAGCATTTTGACGTTGAATTCGTGTATTCTCTTTCCATTTTTTATGGTTCATCTCATACCATAAATCTAACCAATCACCAACAGTTAAATTTTCATTCTCTATATGCTTAGTTTGTCCATTCAATAATGAGGCTTTCACTTGGAGTAGAGCCTTAAGTGCTGCTTTATCTGTTTTAAATCCACTTTTACTTTTTTCTCTACGTTTTCCTAACGCATCGTAATATCTATGGCGAAACATCCACAATTTTTCATTGCTTGCATTGAAATAATGATATAATTCAGGTTCTTTTCCATGTTTATAGTATTTTGTCACATTTACCATTCCTTTCATTGCTTGGCGAGCGTGTGCACAGGAATAGGTAAGTGAAATTTTTAAAATTTCTTAAACACATCAGATTGTAGATTTCTTATTACAAAAAAGTGGTTCATACCTTTTATAAAGTTTTGTGTAGCGTTTGCATTTAAAGAATACTTTTTAGAATCTATTATCCACTCCTTCATCACTTTAGTTAATTCATTTATCAGGTTGTTATATATGTCTTGATGGAATGATGTGTTGATTTTATTGTAAACCTCATAAACAAAGGACTTTCTTTCTGCTGCATTATCAAATTCAATTTTTAAATCAATTCCGTAGTTAAAGTCCCCAGGATCAGACAAAGAAAACTTTCTATCTTCGATAAGTGAACAATGCAAATCGAAACTTTCTGTTTGCGAGTTTTTAACCACGTCCATAATTACGTCAACATTCACATCATTAATATAAAGATGATCTTCTGAAATAAAAGCGTCCTTTATTTCGTCAACTATTTCGAAATTAATGTGATTTACATAAACAGCAAAATTAATGTCTAAAGGTTCGTATTCGTAAAACTCGCATGGTGTCACGCCTAAATACTTACATAATGTATTAATAGTATCTAACCTCATCATTTCACTGTCATTTTGAGCAATAGAAGTAATGGTATTCCTCGAAATGCCAGTATCTTTAGCCACTCTTGTTATTTTTAATCCTCTTTCGCCCATTAAAGCAGCAAGGTTATTTCTAATCATATTTTTAACCACCTTTCACAATAAAATATATCAATAATTGAGCAAAGTGACAAGTTAACTTATCTTTTCGATAATTATACTTGTTTACCAGTAATATATGTGTTAAACTCCATTTTAAGAACAAAATGACAACTTTACTTAGCGTTTTGATTATAAATTTGATTTACAATTATAATTTTTGTTAACTTTAGTTGTCTTTTTGTTTTTAGGAAAGGAGGATTGAAATGAAAAATAGATTGAGATTGTTAATGGCAGAGCGACATCTAAACATTACAGTTCTTTCTGAAAAAACTGGGATATCGAGAAATGCAATAGCGAATATCTACCACGAGAAAACAACTCGAATTGATCTAAAAACCATTAGTAAACTTTGCAACTTTTTTGGGTGTACACCAAACGATTTATTAATTATAGGTGAACAATCAAAAAGCGAGGTGGTTTAAATATGATTCCGGCAAATTTAAACATTGAAATTGATGAAAAAGCAATTAAGCAGCACATCGAAAAACGACTGGATGAGGTAATTAATGAAACGTTAGTTTTAGTTGATGTCAAAGGTCTAGCAAAACGATTGTCAATGAGTGAGAGGTTTATAGAAGAAGAGTTTCTCCACGATCCACGAGTTAGACAATTTGAAGTACGTAAGAGCAAAAAGCGTTGGTTTTGGTACCAACAATCGATTGAAGCTATTACTGAAATTATTAACGAATGGTAAATATAACGCTTGGCGGGCGTGTGTACTGGAAATAGAAAGGAGAGTTTCATGACTAGTAAAAACATTAAATTAACTGAAGAAGAAAGCATGGTTTTAGTCATATTGGAACGCTTAGAGGTTGGGGAAAAAATCAAAGGCAAGTCATTACAAACCTTAACTCAAATTAAAAAGCGTGAACTGTATGCCGTTATTAACTCATTACGAAAGAAAGGTTATGCTATTGGCGCTGATAAAGATAGTGAAACAGGAGGCTATTTCATGATTCGTAAAGAAAGCGAATTGCTAAATTGGTTCAATAGCACGATAAAGGGAGCTAATCGTGAGATAGAAGCTGCTAATAAAGTTTTACAACGCTGGTATAAAGAAAATTCAAATGAAAAAGTTAGTTAACGTGTTTATCTAAGTACCTTGAGCTAAGAGACTAGGAGGTGTATAGGATGGCAGCTTCTATAAAGCGAGGTGAATTGAAATAAATAATCGAGAAGTTATAAAACAACTCATTGGAGAGTTCACTGGAGACGAAAACTATTATTTCACAGTCAACAGGATATTTAATAAATTCATGGATTCTTTAGATGGTGGCGTATTTTTATCCCAATTAATTTATTGGTCAGACCATTCAAAGCGTAGTGATGGGTTTTTTTATAAAACCTACGAAGAATGGCATGAAGAAATTCACGTAAGCGAACATCGTATAAAGAAACATGTAAAAAAGTTGAATGAATTAGAAGTTGTAGTAACTAAGAGAATAAAGGCGAACGGCAGCCCAACTATTCATTATAAGTTAAACATTGAACGTTTAAACGCTTGCCTTCTATCGTTTCTTAAAAATTTAAGAATGGAAAATGAAAATATTCAGAATGGAAACTTAAAAAATTCAGATTCCATTCTTAAAAATTTCAGTATAGAAAATGAAAGTTTTGATATTGGAAACGGAAAATTTTCTGAAAGGAAAATAAAAAATTTAAGTAACGATTCCGAAAATATTCAGAATGGAAACTTAAAAAATTCAGATTCTTTAACAAAGATTACTACAAAGACTACACAAGAGAATACAACAGAGATTACTACAAAAGATTTCAACAATGATTTTATAACAAAGAAAACGACAGAGACGACAGACAATGACTCTCTTCCTGCCTCTAGTATATCTAATAGCGTAAATAATGGTACGGGTGAAGAAGAAGAAAAAAGAGTTGTTGGTCCGTCTGTTTCTTCTAATGATGGATCTATTAAAAAACAAATAGAAAAACAGTCGTCGTTGTCGTCAGTTCCTTCTCTTCCTTTTTCAAAACAGTTAGAGAGAGTTAAGGAATCGTACAAATTTGCATTTGGTGATGTAAACAGCGAAGAGTATAGCGGTTTAAAAACAATATTACAAATGTATCGTGATGAAAACTTAATCTGTGAAGCTATCAGCGAAATTAGTCAACAAGATGAAATACCTGCAAAACCTTATAACGAGATACCAGGAGTAATGAGGGCTTGGAAAAACAAAGGAATCAATAGTTATGAGCAGTTAATAGCAAAAAGAACCAAAGAACAAGCTGTTTAAACTTATAAGGAGTCGTTAGAAGCGATTCTCGCGATTTTACGAATGAGTAATAGTATTTGTCATCTTAATTTTAAAAACGCTAAATAGAAAGTGATAGAAAAGGAGAATTCACATGTTAGATTTTAAAGTGACAGAAGATTACAAGTTAACAAGTGATGGAATGCAAATTATAGTTCAATGAAAACATGTTGTTGATCCGACAAAGTCGTCTGTATTCAATAAAACGAAGCATTCAACAGAGATTCGTTAACAGTGGAAACCGTGGAAATACTGTGGAAAAGTTGAACAAGGAATTGATTTAATTCTGAGATAAAAGATATGCGAATCAACTGCACAAACACTTTCAGAATTACGTAGTGAAATTGCTTTGTATCAGCAAGAAATTAAGGCAATTCTATAAGGGAATGAATAAAACTTTATTCACCTAACACAATGATTTTACAAGCCATTCAGTAACTAGAACAGAAGTGTTAAGTGATGTGCTCAAATTTGAGCAGACTTAAGTTCAAATGTGGTTACTAAAGGTTAAGAATCAGTAACTACTTTTGAAGAAGGTACTAACGGAACATTCAGTATTGAGAGAACCAAATAAACATAATTATTTAAATCCATAGAAAAGGAGATTGAGAGAATGACAATTGAACAAATTCGTCAATTACGAAAAGAACGAAAAAACCAGGTGGAATCTTTAAAAAGCCAGATTAACAGTCTAGATCATGATGAACGTTATTCACCAGCTTACAAAATGGAGCAAAAAAGCGAACTTACTAATCGGTTAACGGAAATTAGACAGGGATTTGACAATCAAATTGATGAACTAATCACAAGTCTAAGAAATGACTTAGTATCACGTTTCGACCAAGCGGAATATAAAGAACTTAAACCAGAAGAAGCGATTAAAGAATTATTACTAGAACTAAAAAGTCAAGAAGAAGCCTCATATCTAGCTAAAGTGTATCAAGACAAACATGAAGCATTACTTTTTGAAACTGAAAAGTTGGTCAATGTAAATTCTCCTAAAGCGTTAGCTTATATAAAAGCTATGAAAAAACTAGTTGCAGTAGGAGCTACAGGATTAGAACAACAATATAAAAAACAAAACTTGAACAGCTTACAAAAAGCAATTCAAAGCGATTTAAACGTTCTTGAGAATGAAGCGCAAGCCTATGAAATCGAAAAAACAGAAGAGGTAGATCCGTTAAAAGCAGCGGTATTAGATCACTACAAAGGGTAAGTGGAAAAAATTAAAAAGGGGGGCGAAATTTCATCCCCCTTTGTGCACACAAAAGGTAACATTACCATTCAATTTAGTAACGTTACTAATGATTATATACTCGGAATTGCTCGGATTTTCATAACGTTTAGATGCTTAGAAATTTCAAGGTTGCACCGAACGGAACCACGTTGCAAAAGGTTGCACACAAAAAACATAAAAGTGTGCATGCAAGACTGTGGGGAAACGTGGGAGTAATAAGGAGTGGTTACTAAGAAATCCTAAGGTTTTTCAGTAATAAACCGTAAGGTAACGAGGGCTTTTTGAACCCCAATATACTCCAATATTTTACGGAGTACTCCAATGTAGTACAACAATAAAAGTACAACAGACTAAAACATTCATTTTGTTGTACTTAATAACGATATAACGGTGATTGTAAAGGTCTTAGAACGCAATACAATCATTTCCCGAACGGAACTCAAATATAAAAAACGTTACTTTTCCCGAACGGAACAGTCACGCGTTGCATTTCAAAAGGAGGGTCAAATTTGCCCCTCCATAAAAATAAAAAGAGAGTTAGAATTCTAGAATAAATGCAGTGTATAAAAATGCAATAACAACTTCCAATAATAAAAAATTATGTAAACTTAAAGTTTTGTTGAAGTGTTGAAAAATAAGGGTTTTAGAGTTTTCGTCAAAAGTGGCGAAATACAAATTTTATACATCGTTGATTTATCAACGTTTTTGGACAAATGCAAATTAATGAATAATCAAGAAAACTGCATAAAAATTGCTGATTTTATGCAATCGAAAAAAGGGTGACAATATGACCGAACAGGAATTGAAATATTTATTCAAAAAGCAAATACCAGCCGCGCATAAGTCACTACAAGAAGCCTATTTAATGCCCGAGGGTGAAGCGAAACGGTACAAAATAGAAGCTGCTATGAAACACATAGAAAAAGGGCATGAGATTTTAGAGAAATGTTTTGGTAAGTGGAATTTTAAAGATGAACTGATTTTAATTCACAAGTTAGAAAATTTCCCGATAGAACGTACTGCCTCTATTTTTTATGGTGAATCAGATCCAAACGCCATCAAAAAACTAAAAGCTTTAGAAAATTTTGCATACAAGCGACTTTACAAGTGTTTAACTACACTAGAAGCCACACAAGAAGCTGAAGATGCAAAGATTAGGCAAAGTATGTCTGAACGATTAAAAGCGCGCCAACAACGTGTAAGAGGGTGAAAACATGCTATCAGACTATGAATTCAATAGTTATCTTTATGCACATTTAGATATAGAAGTAATCAAACAGCAATACGAAAGAGAACGCGCAGAAGCATACGAAAATGTTTCACCTACTATATCATTGTTTGACTATGAAGTTGGAAAGATAGTTTCAGGATCCGTCAGTGTAGAGGAACATGCGATTTTCTTAGCCACCTTGTACGAACAATTTCAAAAAAATGTGAAAATGTGCAATAAACGCATCGAATTATTGAATGAAGCTATTTCACTTCTCTATGAAGATGAGAAGGCTCAATTTGAAGCGTGGAAGGTTAAACCAAGGGGAAACTATCCTAAGGTGTTAAAAACGCTTAGAGAGTGTCTTGCGTTCGTATTAGAGGGTGTTGCAGATTCGCAACTTGTTGAGAATGAAATGAGTGCAGAAGAATGGGATGCAGCAGTTGATGAAATGGATCAGGAAGAATTGTTTCAAGACTACTGGGACCATGATGATACTTTCGATAAAGAAATAATAAAACGTAGGTCTTTATTTAGAGAGCATGGGCAAGCAAGTAATTCTGAATTGATAGATCCAGCATGTTAAATGCAATAAAAAAAGCCCCGTCATTTCTACTGAGTAATCTAAGTAAAACGTAGATCTTCGAAATGACCAAGCCCTTGCCACAGCAAATAATAATATTTCCGCAAAACTATTATAACAAATTGTAATTCAGTAGACTATTCTTTTTCATCCTCAACTAATACAAGTATATCTGAAATGCCCACATTCAATGCTTTACATAATGCACCTAATGAATCGCGTTGATATTGTTTAGCTTCGTCGTTATACATTTTACGGACTGTTTCAAACTTTAATCCAGAAATTTCAGCACATTTACGAATGGAAATACCCTTTTCATCTAATATATCTTTCAAAATTGACTTTGCACGCATGATTTATCCCCCTTCTATTAATCTAGTATATTAGAATTTTTTTAAAATGACAATAAAATATAGTTGACTATAAACAATAGTTGGTGATATATTGTGACTATAAAATGTAGTCGGTTTGAAAGAACTGGACTAGATTCGCAGCATGTTGACAATTCAACAAATATTAGCAAAAAAAGGAGATAGTTAAAATGGAAAAAATTAGAGAAAGAAATTTCGACTTAACTGATACAGTAGATGCACTAGCTGATATCAGAGATATCTTAGAAAACGCACATTACCTTCAACAACTTGTTGAAGAAAAATTTTTCAATCGTTGCGATGTTGAAAAAGAGGATGTGCAACGGGGAATTATTCATGATTACAACCGATTCAGAGTTTTTAGCAGAATACTAAGTGATAATGTATTTCACGCAGAAGCATTATTACAGGATCTGTTACTCACTGTTCAAAGAGCATTAGGAAAGCATGCTGCAGAAGTTAAGGGAGGTAATGAAGAATGATTAGTCGAGCCTTAGATTTAGCGTTTAGTTCAATAATTGCCGAGCAAATAGGAGTAGTAGCTCATCAAAAAAAATTAAAAAATCCTCACTTTCAGGAATCTTATAACAAATATATCAAAGTTTACGAGGTTCTAAATTCAACACTTAACAAAGAACAAAAGAAATTGCTTAAGGAACTTGAGTCAGCCCAAAATTCGATGGAAGGATTTATTGAAGAATATTCATATAGACAGGGTTTAGAGGACGGTCAAACGATACGAAAAACATTAATTGAACTAGGTATTCTAGTAAATGGAGGAAAAGATGATGAACATTAAAATATTCACACTAGAGATTGTTAATGACAATGAATTCTTAGGCCTTTTAGAAGGTGATGAGGTACAAGTGTCCACAATCGAGCAACCTCGCGCAAATGGTAAAGATATTGCTTTATTAGAAGTGGATAGAAAGCAATTCCTTAGTACGTTTACACGTCTAGGTAATCAAATTTTATTACTAGGTGAACGTATTCAGGTAATACGAATGGAACATGTAAATATACAAGAGCAAATTGATATTAACATATTTCTGAGGTCTCCTCAATTTTGGGGAGACGATTTATTTATATTGTAGTTACTGGGTTGATTTGTAGAGTAACTACATTATGTAGGTATCATATTTATGTAGACAGTAAATACGTGAGGTGAAATTGATGTTTTGTGTCATTCAGAAAATAATAAATAAAAAGCCTAATCCATACGGTACACCTAAAGAAATATGCGTAATGGAAACGACTTTTAGTTTACCAGGGCAAGAAATGAAAACGTTATATGGGTACACATTCAGTAATGAACGCTTTGAACGTCCTATTTTAGATGCATATAAGATTAGTATTCATCATTCATATAGAGAGAATGGCAAGGTTAAAAAGAAGCAATGGTCTATTTGTACAATGGGATATTATGATCTTTTAGAATCGTGGCCAGGGGATTTTATCACACAAAAAGAGCTGAACGAAAAACTTGAGAGTATGAATATTTCAGAAGAAGCATTATGGGGTATGGTTTATAAAAAATTAGATCCGATAATCGAAAAAATAAAATCAGAGTTTCAGCAAACTGAAGAGTACAAAGTTACACAAGAGCATGAAAAGATTCTGAAAGTTCATAGAGAAGCGGAAAAAGCTTTTAATGATGAATATGGTTATGATGAATATAGATATTGTTACGATGTATTTGGAAACCTACGCAATGCTGCATACCTTAAAAAATTAATATCGACTAAGAAGCAAAAAGAAGATTATAAAAGACAGACTGAAGAAGAATTTAAGGGTAGCTATGAAAGATTTTATGGTGGTAGCAGTAAAAACGGTAGTTACTCTACAAATTCACATAGTAGCTACAATGAAGAAGAAAAGAAAATGTTACATGAGATTTACCGAATGGCTTCCAAGAAGTTTCATCCTGATGTTAGTGGGGATGATGGTAGTAAAATGAAATTTTTAACCAAACTTAAAGCGCAGTGGGGATTATAATAAATGAGCAATTGCCACGTAGGTCTATTTTGTTTTGAGATTAATTAAGATGGTGCAACATGAGTAAGCGTTATCCATTTATGTTTTAAAGGAAATGGTCATCTTTTGTCGAATTAAGAGATGAAAGGAAAGGTGAATTATATTGTTTAAAATAAAAATAAAATCAAAAAAAAGAAATAGAAAAAAATTAAAAAATAGTATTGAAATGGCGAAAAAAATTATTGAAGATAATCAAAATATATCTATAGAATCTATAGAACATCCTATCTATAGAGTAATTCATATATTTGCACTCTCGATACAATCGGATTTACTACAGCATGTAATCACGACTCGAGAATATGATATACCACATTCATCAAGTCTATTTTTTCCTAAATATGACTTATTAAAAAAACACAACATTCAATTGAAAATCTATGATGGTGTAGATACAACTAATAAAGTGACTATAGATTTTAATAGAGATATTGTTTTTTCTTTACCTTGGTCTACAGGTAGATTTAGAGGTGCCTTACAGAATCTAAATAGGGAAAATTGGTCCTATGATCCACTTAATCATAGAGCAGAATATTTAGAGCCATTTAAAATTGGAGTAATTACGAATGGATTTCATTCAAGCTCCCTAGGTATTCTAAACCGTAAAGGTTCTATGCCTGCCCAAGTTATAGATATGAGTAGTTTGTTTGAATCGATTGAAACAGATGGGATTTACTATTACAACAAAAAAACAAAGAAGAAAATTTCAAAAGTCAGTTATTTTGAAGAGGCGGTTATATTTGAAATTGGTAGATTAATTAACTCAAAAAAATAATCTCAAAAGTTTGGGATTTTTCAAGGATGTGCGGCTGCATGTCCTTTTTTAATCAATAAAAAAGATTGAAGCTTATTAGCATCAATCCCACTCACACATTCCTGTACACACGCCAGCTTATTTATAATTAACTTTCCCCAAAATTTCCCCCAACTTCCCCCAATACCGTGCTTTTTTATGCTGTATTTTGCATAGTTAAATTGAAATATAAAATGCCTTGAACGTTGATATAATTGGAATCTTTCTTTGTTTTTTGTTATGGTTTACTTAGTAATCAGATAAGTAGGAATAATAGTACTTTTAAGTAAAAATGTCTAGGGGGTTATCGCAAATGAAAATCGGATGTATTCAGCTAAATGTTAGATTTGGAAAAGTAGATGAAAATTTTGAACGTGCTGAAAAATTTATTCGAGAAGCAGCAAGTAAAGGTGCGGAAACGGTTATTTTACCTGAGATGTGGAATACAGGTTATGCTTTAGAAAAATTAAGTGAAATAGCTGATCACGATGGTACTCGTACAAAGACGTTTTTACAAAGCTTATCATCGGAACTAGGCATACATATTGTTGGCGGTTCTGTCGCAACAGAACGTGACGGTAAGTTTTATAATACGATGTATGTTTATAACAATAATGGCGAGCTTGTAAGCGAGTATAATAAAGCCCATTTATTTAGATTGATGAACGAAGAAAAATACTTAGAATCAGGCAATGAAATGAATCTTTTTCCTTTGGGTGAACTAGAAGCTGGGGGTGTCATTTGTTATGATATACGTTTCCCAGAATGGCTGCGTGCCCATGCATTAGCAGGTGCAAAAGTATTATTTGTTTCTGCCCAATGGCCAACGCCTCGTATTGATCATTGGAAAACATTATTACAGGCGAGAGCAATTGAAAACCAATGTTTTGTCGTTGCGGTAAATCGCATTTCCCATAAAGTTGAGAATTATAATGGTCAATCGATGATCATTGAACCGTGGGGTGAGGTATTGTGGACTGGGGCTGAGGATGAAGAACTTGCCATTATTGATGTAGACTTTTCAAAAGTAGATGAAGTTCGTAGTCGCATTCCTGTTTATGATGATCGCCGTCCTAGTCTGTACAGTGGCGTAGTAGAGGAATAAATTTAACATTTACAAATTCTTAACCTTCTTTTGTGCAACAATTTTAAGATTTTACATAAGCTATAGCAGACCTCTCGGGGCTTTCGAGCTTTGGGGGGTTTTATCCATTTCTATTGACCAATTTTTGGATTTCCATTTTATATTGAATTTTATAAATTTCGGTAATATGGTAAGGTTGTAATAGAATCGTTCAAATGTTTTTTAAGACATGTAAAAATATAGTATAGAAGCGTAATTGTAGGGGGGATTATATGAAAAATAAAAAATGGATTGTCACTTTCAGTATTGTACTTGTCGTTTTACTAGCGGGTGGTTCCGTCTTCGGTTATTCCCAATGGCAATCTGCGAAAAAGGAAGAACGATTAAATGATGCAGCAAAGGCTTGGATTTCAGCCATTGAGAAACAATCCTTTGATAAAATACCAGACCTTGTGACATCAGATTCTCTTAAGGCATCAGGCTATACAGAAGAAACGGTTGTTGAGAAATATGATGCGATTTATGGCGGCATCGGTGTTTCCAACATGAAAATTGATTATGAAATATCAGAAGATCATACTTTAAGTTATACTGCTACTTTTGATACTATCTTAGGTACTATTTCATCTATTCCTTATAAAACAAAGCTAGTTGAGGATGGGGATACTTATAAAATTGACTGGACTGCAGAATTAATTTTCCCCGGCATGCTTTCAGACGATAAAATTCGTTACACAGTGGACGAAGCCCAGAGAGGAAGTATTATTGATCGCAATGGGAAACCTTTAGCATTTAATACAACAACATATCAGGCTGGAGTTGTACCGCAAAATTTAGGTGAAGGACAAGCAAGGACTTCTAAAATTGCTAATATTGCAAAACAATTAGGCATATCGGCTGAATTTATCGAAGAACAGTTATCCCAAAGTTGGGTGCAGCCAGATTACTTTGTTCCACTTAAAACATTAGCCTATGGAACGGAAGCGACAGTTATTGATGGCGTTTCGTATCAAGAAGTTCAAACCCGTGCGTATCCATTAGCGGATGCTGCAGCCCAATTAACAGGTTATGTTGGTGAAGTAACTGCGGAAGATATTGAAAAGGACCCGACATTACAAACGGGTGATATTATCGGGAGAAGTGGTCTCGAGCTAACATTTAACGAGGAACTCCGTGGAGAAAACGGTGGAGAAATTTATATAGAAACTGCAAATGGTGAAAAACGTGCAACGATTCAACAAGTGGAAAAAAAGGATGGACAAGACATTCAAGTAACTGTTGATGCACAAATCCAACAAGTCGCTTTTGATTCGTTAGAAAATGCGGCAGGTTCTACTGTTGTAATGGAGCCGAAATCCGGTAACTTATTAGCCCTTGTTAGTAAACCTTCCTTTGATCCAAATTTATTTGTCGTAGGTATTACGCAAGAACAATATGATGTGTATAACAATGATGAGAATAAACCGTTTATTAGTCGTTTTTCAACGCGTTATGCACCAGGTTCAACCTTTAAACCAATTACAGCTTCTATTGGATTAGAGGCTGGTATTACGACTGTTGACAAAACTCATAAAATATCTGGTTTGCAATGGCAAAAAGATGACTCATGGGGAAATTACAAAATTTCCCGTGTAACAGAAACGGATGTAGTAAATTTAGAAACAGCCCTTGTGAAATCAGATAATATCTATTTCGCCCAAGAAGTATTAGAAATGGGAGAAGACACGTTCCGTGAAGGATTAAATAAACTTACCTTTGGTGAAAGTTATGACCTTCCATTAACAATGGAACCTGCTCAAATTTCCAATGAAAAGTCTTTTGGTTCTGAAATCTTACTTGCGGATACTGCCTATGGACAAGGTCAATTATTAATGTCTCCTATTCAAATGGCAGCAAACTATTCTGTTTTTGCTAATGATGGTGTATTAACTTATCCGAAGCTATTAGTAGATGCTGAAAGTAAAACGAAGGAAGTTTTTGCAAAAGAAACCGTAGATACGATTAAACCGATGCTTACTAAAGTCGTTACCTCGTCTGAAGGGACGGCAAATAGCCTAAAAGGTGTAGGTAATCTTGCGGCTAAAACCGGTACAGCAGAGTTAAAAGGTTCTCAAGGAGAACGGGGTGTGGAAAATAGCTTAATTTTTGCCTTTGATGCGAATGATTCAAGTTACTTAACGGTTTCGATTGTTGAAAATCATCGAGAAGTAGAAAAAACAGCAACGGAACTCATTAAACCAGTCATTCAATTTTTAGAACAAGTTCAATAATTCGTTTTATTAATGGGGAGCCTAACATTTTGTTAGGTTCTTTTTATTAGGAAGTGGATGGCTGTAGAAATTTTTTCCTTTTCCTTTCATTTTAAATTATAATGATTTACAACAATAGGTGGTTTAGGGGGAAGAGAAATGTCAAAAGAAGCATTTATTATAGTGGATATGAGTCGCGACTTTGTTGCGGACGATGGCAGTTTGACCGCTGGAAAGCCAGCCCAAGAAATAGTACCTTATATTATTAAGAAGGCAACGGAATTTTTACATAATGATCAAGTTGTTGTCATAGCAATGGATGCCCATCAGGAAAACGATGAACATTTTACGTTATGGCCAGCCCATAATGTCGTTGGAACGAAAGGACAGGAACTCTATGGGGATTTATTCACATGGTTTCAAGAACATGAATCTCATCCTAACGTCATTTATCAACCAAAAACAAATTACAACGCATTTTTTAAAACGAACTTAGCTGAAAAGTTAAAAGCGTTACATGTTGAAAAAGTGCATGTCGTTGGCGTATGTACAGATATATGCGATTTTTTAACAGTAGCTGGAGCCGATGCGGAAGGATTTAAAACAGCTATTCATAAACAAGGAGTTGCTACTTTTACAGATTTAGGTGACACTTTTATTCAGCATATGAAAACCTGTTTCTTTACGGAAATAATTGAATAATTGAATGTTTAGCAAAGCTCTTCCCATAGGAATTTTGGGGGAGTTTTTTTATTGTCCTTACTTTTTTACCAAATAATGCTTCTTGCCGTCTCATTTGTTTCATTTTAAAATGAATATTGGAACAAATGTTCGTATATATTAATAATATATCAATTGGAGGTGTAGTGATGCATGGGTTGAAGGATAGAGAAGCGGATGGAACAAATTTATTGAAAAAGTACGAACATGCGCCGAATCGACCGATTATTTGTATCGATATGCGGTGCTTTTATGCCAGCTGTATGGCAATGCTTGAAAATCTTGATCCCCTTAAAGTACCGATTGCGGTCATAGGAAACTTCCAACAAAAGGGAAGTATCGTGCTTGCTGCATCACCACCGATGAAGAAACGGTTCGGTATTAAAACGGGATCTCGTCTTTTTGAAATTCCTAAACATCCTGATATCCGATTATTTGAGCCGAAAATGGAGTTTTTCGTGCAAATGTCGATGGAAATTACGAATTTAATTAATCAATTTGTTCCAAAGGAAGCGATTCATGTCTATAGCATTGATGAAAGCTTTGTTGATCTGAGTGGCACTGAGAAACTGTGGGGACCACCAGAAGAAACAGCTAAATTTATTCAAAAAAGTATTTACGGACAATTTCAAATACCAAGCGCTGTTGGAATGGGTCCGAATATGTTAATGGCAAAACTTGCATTAGATTTAGAAGGGAAAAAGAAAGATTTCGCCAAATGGACATACGAAGACGTTCCTACAAAGCTTTGGCCCTTATCCCCCCTTTCAGAAATGTGGGGAATTGGTCGGAGAACAGAACGTACGCTAAATAATATGGGCATTTTTACAGTAGGCGATTTAGCCAAAACGGATTTAAAAACATTAGAAGACCGTTTTGGTATTATGGGTAATCAGCTTTACTATCATGCGTGGGGAATTGATTTATCTCCTCTAGGTGCACCGCTGGCACAAGGACAAATTAGTTTTGGAAAAGGGCAAGTATTAATGAGGGATTATCGCAGCCGCCATGAAATTCTTGCCGTCATTCTCGAAATGTGTGAGGACGTGGCAAGGAGAGCAAGGGAAGCGTATCAAGTCGGAAGAACGATTTCCCTTGGTGTTAGTTATAGTAAAGACGCTTTCGGAGGTGGCTTTCATCGAGCGCGGACGATTGACGAGCCAACGAATGATACGATGAAAATTTATAAAGTATGTGAGCAATTGCTCGATGAACATTATGCTGAACGGCCAGTAAGGCAAATTTCCTTGAGTATTTCAAAGTTGGAATCCGAAAACTCCATGCAGCTAAGTTTATTTGATGATAGGAAATGGAGAAAACGAAAACTAGGTACAACAATGGACTATTTACGATCAAAACATGGCTCTACAGCAATTCTACGTGCCGTTTCTTATACAGAAGCAGGAACAGCAGTGAAACGAGCTCAGCTAGTAGGTGGTCATAAAAAATAAAGTCATATTAAACGTTAGGGTCACGAACATTTTATGACAAGAGGTGAAAATGATGATTCGAGACCGTGGAAATATTAAATGGAACGCAATGATGCTACCGGAACATGTGAAATTACTGCGGGAATGGCATGAGAAAGATGGATACGTTAAAAAGCCCGAATTAGACGAGTGGGCATTGCAAGAACTCAGTGAGCAACTGCAAATCGCCTATCATAATAAAGCAGAAGTGGAATTAAGCCTTTGGGAAGATAATCATACTTTTAGAGCAACAGGTATTATCTCATCCTTTAATATAACGAAAGGGACGTTGTCTTTTGAGGATGGTCGCAAATTTCCCTTTTACTCGATTTTTGCGGTCACCTATCCTTCTGTTGATTAAACAGGACAAAAGCTAACCGATTCAATGAACCTTAACGAAATGATTCGTCAGGTAGGATTCATTGGAATTGGTTAGCTTTTTTACATCTCTTAAAGAAGTTGCATATGCTATGGAGAACAAATATTTGAAAAAGACAAACAATTAAGTATTGTCTTTTATAAGTGAACGGGTTATAATAAAAATCGCTAAAAACATTGATATAACAACGTTTTATTGTATTTTTGGAGTGTACATTTGTTTATCATCAGAGGAGGGTGCATATATGAAAAAAATTATTGTCACGGGTGCATTGGGTCAAATCGGATCAGAACTAATTGTAAAGTTACGAGATATATACGGAAAAGACAATGTTTTAGCTACAGATATCCGTAAAGAGAAGGATGTTAATGGTCCTTTTGAAATATTAGACGTAACTGACGGCAACCGAATGTATGAGCTTTCAAAGCAATTTGGTGCGGATACGATGATTCATATGGCTGCATTACTTTCTGCGACAGCAGAAAAAAATCCCCAATTTGCATGGAATTTAAATATGGGCGGATTAATGAACGCGCTAGAAGTAGCACGGGAATTAAATTTACAATTTTTCACACCAAGTTCCATTGGAGCGTTTGGTCCATCGACACCTAAGGATAATACTCCACAAGATACGCTTCAGCGTCCAACAACGATGTATGGTGTAAACAAAGTGGCAGGAGAGCTATTATGTGATTATTACTTTACTCGTTATGGAGTAGATACGCGTGGCGTTCGATTCCCAGGGTTAATTTCATATGCAACTCCTCCTGGTGGTGGTACAACGGACTATGCAGTAGATATTTATTATAAAGCAGTTGAGAATGGACGTTACACCTCATATATTGCAGAGGGCACTTATATGGACATGATGTATATGCCAGATGCATTACAAGCAATTGTAGATTTAATGGAAGCAGACGGTTCAAAATTAAAACACCGTAATGCCTTCAACATTTCTGCTATGAGTTTCGAGCCTTCGCAAATTGCAGGAGAGATTAAAAAGCATATTCCAACATTTGAAATGGACTATGACGTAGATCCTACTCGTCAAGCGATTGCAGACAGCTGGCCAAATTCCATTGATTCTTCCGCAGCAATGGAAGAATGGGGCTTTAAAGCACAGTATGACTTAGAGAAAATGACAATTGATATGCTAGAAAAATTAAACAGAAAATTAAAAGCAATTTCATAAGTAGAAAAAAGTGCAAATCGAAGGATTTGCGCTTTTTTGTATAGAGAAATCATGGGAAAACAAGATTAATTAATAAGAAATGCTTAAGTGAAAACGTGAAAAATAAAGGGAAAATAAAATTCACTCTATAGGATTAGAAATTAGGAAATTCAATAAAAATAAGGATTATAAATAAATTTCATTACTTTTATGTGCTCAATGTTCAAATTAATGTTACAGTTAGAAAGAAAAATTAAAAGTGAGTAGGCGAACAATATGATTGAAGTAAAAACATCTCCGCTAAGTGATGGAGAATTTAATAGAGGGGTATTTGCAACATGTGATATTAAAAAAGGGGAGCTATTACACGAGGCACCAGTCATTTCCTATCCAAATGACCAACATCAACATATTGAGCAAACCCTCCTCGCTGATTACGCTTTTGAGTATGGGATTAATCATACTGCAATCCTTTTAGGTTATGGAATGTTGTTTAATCATTCTTATGAACCGAATGCCATTTATGAAATTAATTTTAAAAATCATACTTTTGATTTTTACGCATTTAAAGATATAAAGGCGGGAGAAGAGATTTTAATTAATTATAATGGGGACGTTGATGACAAAGAACCATTATGGTTTAATCAAGAATAAAATTTGATTAAAAAAATTCTTTTTTGAATAATGATTGAGATACAACGAGTAGCCTAGTGATATAAGGAGTAAATAAATGAATAAACGATGGACGATTGATAAAATTAAACAATTTGTTGAAAACAATTCGGATAGTAAGTTACTAACAACAGAATTCCACGGGTTTTCTCAAAAATTATTATTTAAATGTGCATGTGGTAGCAATTTTGAAAAAACGTTTACGAAATTTAAAAATAATAACCAACGTAAATGTGATGTATGCCAACCACCAAAAGCATCCCGATAAGTTTTATATAAAAAGTGCCGATCTCTACAAAAGGTCGGCGCTATTTTTTTGGAAGAAAAAAGTCGTTGAACAAAAAATTCAACGACTTTTTATAGTCATTTCATAGCAGCCGTTTTTGAAGCTTTCACTAAGTCTTCGATTGTTGTCCAATCATTTAGAGCTAAAGAGTCGACAATTTTACTACCAACGATTACTCCGCTACAAAATGCGCCAAAATTTTTTACATGATCTGGTGTTGAAATACCGAAGCCTGCTAAAACCGGTGTGTCAGTATACGTTTGAATTTTTTTAAAGTGCTCATCTAATTCCAGTGCAAAGGAGGAACGGGCGCCGGTAATCCCATTTACAGTAACAGCATAAATGAACCCTTCGCTTCGCTTTGTTAAACGTTCAATTCGTTCAGGTGTGCTTGTTAAAGAGACAAGTTGGATAAGATCAATCGATGCATCCTTTAAGGCAGGGTGAACAATTTCACTTTCTTCAAGGGGCATATCTGGAATAATGACTCCTCGAATACCGCAAGCTTTTGCATCTTGAGCAAACTTCTCCGTTCCATAGGCTAGTATAGGATTTAAATAGGTCATAGCTACAAGTGGTACGGTTAATTCGTCCGCAAAGGAACTTAACGTTTCAAGAACATTACGTAAAGTCGTGCCATTTGCTAACGCCCGTTCACCAGCCCGTTCAATCGTAGGTCCATCTGCAACTGGGTCTGTAAAGGGAATCCCTACCTCAATCGCTGTAACACCTAGCTGTTGTAATTTTAAAATCGTTGATTGTAATTTATCTAAACCACCGTCACCAGCCATTATATAAGGTACAAATGCTTTATGACCTTGAGCTGTGACAGATAAAATTGCATCTTTTAATAAACTCATGCAAAGTCACCTCCAAGAGCAGCAGAAATCGTATGAACGTCTTTATCACCGCGACCAGATAGGCATATGACAAGAATATCCTCTGGTGCCATTGTTTTTGCCAGATTAGCGGCAAAGTAAATAGCATGGGCACTTTCCAAGGCGGGGAGGATACCTTCTGTGCGACAAAGTAATTTAACTCCTTCTAATGCTTCCTCATCAGAAACGGTACCGTATGATGCTCGGCCAATTTCATGTAGGTGACAATGTTCGGGTCCTACTCCAGGATAATCAAGACCAGCAGAGATGGAATGGGCTTCTTGAACAAAGCCATTGTCATCTTGTAATAAATACATAAAAGCCCCGTGTAAAACCCCCGTTTGACCACCTTGAATAGCAGCAGCATGCATTCCTGTTTCAATCCCTTTCCCTGCAGCTTCTACACCATATAAAGCGACACCTTCGTCTTCAACAAATGGATAAAACATACCGATAGAGTTACTACCTCCCCCTACACAAGCCACAACAGCGTTCGGAAGACGGTTTTCCAATTGTAAAATTTGTTTCCTCGTCTCATCACCGATTACCCGTTGGAAATCACGTACAATTGTAGGGAATGGGTGAGGACCCATAGCAGATCCTAAAATGTAATGGGTATCTTCAATGTTAGTCACCCAGTGGCGCAATGCTTCGTTCACCGCATCTTTTAATGTGGCAGAACCTTTATCAACTGCGACTACTTTTGTACCAAGAAGCTCCATTCGGAAGACATTTAAAGCTTGTCGTTTAACATCTTCCGCTCCCATGTAAACAATACATTCAAGGTTGAGAAGGGCACAGGCAGTGGCAGTAGCTACACCATGTTGACCAGCTCCAGTTTCAGCAACAATTTTATTTTTCCCCATCCGTTTGGCCAGAAGTGCTTGCCCAAGGGCGTTATTTATTTTATGGGCTCCTGTATGATTTAAATCTTCACGTTTTAAATAAATTTTTGCTCCACCACAATATTCTGTTAAACGTTCAGCAAAATATAGTGGGGTTTGACGACCTACATAATTTTTCAAATAATAGCGAAGTTCGTCTTGGAAAGACTCATCGCTTTTTACTTTGTCATAAGCAGCATTTAATTCTTGTAAAGCTGTCATTAATGTTTCAGGTACGAACTGTCCACCAAAACGACCGAACCGTCCTTTTAATTCTGTTGTCATTTGTATCCGCTCCTTAATTCATCCATTCTATTTATTTCTCTACACCTGTTAATTTCTGTGATGCTGTTTCGATAAATTGTTTAATCAATTGACTATCCTTTGTACCATTACTTTCAACACCACTTGAAACATCCACACCAAAAGGGTTTATTTGAGCGATAGCAAGACAAACATTTTCACTATTGAGCCCACCAGCTAAAATAACCTTGCTCTTAGGGATGGAAAGTTGGTCTAGTAAAGTCCAATCAAAAACGTGACCGCTACCTCCTGCAAAGTTCGTACCTGGTGCGTCAAATAAATAATAATCTACTTCATACTGACTAGCCCTCTTTACATCATCAACACTTTGAATGGAAAAGGCTTTAATGGAAGGATAGCCTAACTTTTTAATAAATTGAGTCTCTTCGCTGCCATGGTATTGAACGTAATCAAGTCCAACTAGTTCAACAGCTTCTCGTACTTGCTGCTCTGTCGGATTGACAAAAACACCGACTTTTTTTACGTGTTCGGGAATAATTTGAGCTAACTTGCTAGCCCGTTCAAAGGAAATTTGCCGTTTGCTCTGCGCAAACATGAAACCAATCCATGTAGCACCAGCCTCAACAGCAGCACGCACATGTTCTTCTTCCTTCAGTCCACAAATTTTTACTTTTACCATTACTTCACATCCTTTGCGAAAAAGGGAGAGGTACTTGTAAGGAGGTTAATGCTTCTTCCACCTCTCCACTGCGCATTAATGATTCACCAACTAAAACACCGTGAGCTCCAACGTTAGCAACCCGTGCAGCATCTTCTGCATTCCAAATACCACTTTCACTAATAAAGACAATGTCTTCATAATTATTTAGTTTATTGGCTAATTTTTCACTTTGGGATAGGTCGACCGTAAAGGTTTTTAAATCCCGATTGTTTACACCAATAATTTTTGGATGGATAGCTAATGCCCGATCAAGTTCCTCTTCGTTGTGCACTTCAACTAAAACGTCCAAACCTAACTTACTTGCGTAAGTGTAAAATGCTTTTAACTTTTCATCTGAAAGGGCAGCGACAATTAATAAAATGACGGAAGCGCCGGCCGCTTTTGCATATTCAATTTGTACTTCATGAATAATGAAATCTTTATTTAAAATAGGAATGTCTACATGATTGGCAATATTAACTAAATCTTGAAAGGAACCTTTGAAAAACTTTTCTTCTGTTAAAACAGAAATGCAAGCTGCACCTGCACGTTCATACTTTTTCGCTTGCTCGATTGGGTTCGCTCCTTCAGCGATAAACCCCTTTGATGGAGAAGCCCGCTTCATCTCAGAAATAACTTGAAGAGTTTCTGCATTTCTTAAACAATCATATAAAGAAGACCGTATTTTTTTTTTTACTTCAAATTTTGGTTTATTTTCTAAAAGGACAGGAAGGAGGGTTGACTTATGATCTAAAATCGTTTGTAAAATCGTCATTGTACTGCACGCTCCTTTAAAATTCCTTGACTATATTCCACAACAGCCTCAAGTTTACTGAATGCTTTTCCTGATAAAATACTATCCCGTGCAAGTTCCACCCCATCTTTTACTGAATCAACGGTACCGTGGGCAAATAAACCGAGAGCTGAATTGAATACGACTACATCAAAATAAACGCTTTGTTTACCTTTCAATAAGTCTTTTAAAATAACGGCATTTTCTTCTGGTGTACCACCGCGCAATGCTGTAATGGAAGATGGAGTTAAACCAAGGGATTCTATTTCGATTGAAAATGGTTTAATTTCATTATTTTCTAGTAGGGCAAACGTGTTATTGGAATCTAATGACGCTTCATCCATCCCTTGTGTACCCGAAACGACAATTGCTCGGTGACGTCCTAAAATACGAAGGACATCCGCATATTGGCAAACAAATTCAGGACGGTTAATGCCGACGAGTTGAGTTGTTAAATGAGCAGGATTTGTTAAAGGACCAACCATGTTAAAAATCGTTGGTTTTCCAATTGCTCGTCGAACTTCACCAATTCGTTTCAACTTTGGATGAACGTTTGGCGCATAGAGAAAAGTAATTCCTTCACGTTGCAATAAATCTATGGAATCTTCTATAGAAAACTCTGTATGAATTCCTAAAGCTTGCAGTACATCAGAGCTCCCAGACGCACTAGATATTTTACGGTTACCATGTTTTACGACAGAGACGCCATTTGCAGCTAATACAAAGGCAGATGTAGTACTAATATTAAAGCTTTTTAAACCGTCTCCACCTGTACCACAGTTATCTAAATAATTTCCTTCTGGCAATGGTAAAGGGAGGGCATTCGATTTCATAACAGTCGCCAGTGCGGCGATTTCCTCAGTTGTTTCACCTTTGTTACTTAAAGCGATTAAAAGATTAGCAATATCCTCTTTCGGAGTTTCTTCATTGAAAATGAATTCCGCTGCATGAAGCATTTCTTCAAAGGATAAATTGTTCTTTTTTTTGACTTGATTTGTGAATAATTGGATACCCATTATTTTTCATCCTCCTAAATAGTTAAAATTAGCAGGTTAGAGAAATAAAAAAGTCCTCTACAAAAGGAATTCCTTTTGTAGAGGACGATATATACCGCGTTGCCACCTCTGTTGAAGTAAAAAATACTTCCACCTTGGCGTGTTTAGAAGTAAAAAAGTACTTCCAACACTTCCTTGTAACGTAGGAAAGACGTCAACTAACTAACGCTAGTTGCTCTCATAAGGCCCATTCACGATATGTACGCACTAGTTCTCACTAACCACTAGCTCTCTAAAGCGTCCAAAATCGCTACTATTCTTATTCATCAATTTTTTCTCAGCTATTCTCATCTAAGCTCTGCTTTGCTCAAAACGGTGGCCACGCTCCCGCGGCCTACTACCGTATCCGAACAATTAATTAAGTAGAATTGTAGACTTAATTCTATCCCTTGTCAATATTTTCAGAAAAATCGAAAGGGAATAAATTTGTATGGAAAAACCGAGAAACATTCTTCTCGGTTTAGGCGTTATATTAAATCTTTGAAATTTAATCGTTTATTTAATAGGTACATAATAGGAGCACCTACTGCAAGTACAGCGAATTCACCAACAGCACATGTAAACCAAGTCCATAAAAATGGAAGTTGAAGAGCAATGTTTAATTCGAAAGCGATGATGAACATTGTACATGTAAATAAAAATGTATTGATAATTAAACGTAGCCAAATGTTTTTAACGAACTTACAAATGAAAATAAAGATGGCTAGCGTAATAATGGATTGACCGACGCCAAAAACTAAATCGTATATGCCAAGGGGTGAAAACAAGTTGGCAATAAATACACCAATAATGATCCCTAACATATAGCGAGGATTAAAGGCAACTAGGTGATTAAACATTTCAGAAAGACGGAATTGGATTTCCGTAAATCCAAAGGGTGCAACTAATAGGGTAACAGCCATATAAAGGGCCGCAATAATCCCTGTAGTGGCTATAAATTTAACTTTCATATTCATTTCTCCTTAGTTTTTTTTCGTGGGAGTTTTCGAACCACGGTGAAAATAACACAATAAAATATAATATTATATTTTATTACATACGTCAAATGAACTATGAACATTTGAAGGGACAAGGAGCAATGTTTTTTACGAAATTAGAAAATGTCGAAAACCAGTCACATTTTTTATATTTTATTAAAATAATGAATTCTTCCTAAAAACTATGTACTTTAACGGTTTAAAGCGCCAAATTACTTTCCTTGTAGAAGTAATTATGAAAATCGCCCGACAAAGCCTATTTAATGCTTGTTGACTCACATAGCTTAGCAATGTAATATAATCGTTAAACTCAAAATTTTTAGAATAATTAAATAGATTAGAAAATTTATTGATGTTGAGTGGAATTCGAAATAGGGGGAAAAGACATGAAAAAAGGTCCAAAAAAACTTTCATTGTTATCATTTGGATTAGTACTACTATTGGCCGCATGTGGCGCAGGGGAAACAGCAACGGATACAAAAGATGATACAAATGCTGGAACATCAGAAGGAGCGAAAACTTTTAAAGTTGGAATTACGCAAATCGTAGAACACCCTTCATTAGATGAGGCTACAGAAGGATTTAAAGCAGCTTTAAAAGAGGCTGGATTAGAGGTTGAATTTGTAGAGGAAAACGCTCAAAACGATCAAAGTATGAATACAACAATTGCACAAAATTTAGTCAATGACGGAGTTGATTTAATTTTTGCTAACTCCACTCCATCGGCTCAAGCTGTGAAAGGAGCAACATCCGATATTCCGATTATATTTACATCAGTGACAGATGCAGTTGGTGCAGAATTAATTGACTCAATGGAAAGCCCTGGTGGTAACGTTACAGGTACAGTTGACTTGCATCCGGATACAATTGCAAATACAGTAGCCTTTCTTAAAGATGAACTAGGTGCCAAAAAAGTAGGTACCGTTTATAACACAGGGGAACAAAACTCCGTTGCCCAAATCGAACAGATGAAAACGTTACTAGAAGAGGCTGGTTTAGAATTAGTAGAAGCAGCAGTTTCCACTTCGGCAGAAGTAAAACAAGCAACGGAATCATTAGTGGGGAAAGTAGATTCCCTATACATCATTACGGATAATACCGTTGTCTCCGCCTTAGAGTCAGTAGTTGACGTAGCGAATTCCAATCAACTTCCGGTTATGGTAGGAGAATTAGATTCAGTTGCCCGTGGTGGTTTAGGTGCTTACGGATTTGAATATTATGATATCGGCTATGAAGCTGGTGAAATGGCAGTGAAAATTTTAAATGGAGAAGCGACACCATCTGAAATTCCTTCTGCATACCCAGGAAACTTAAAATTATTGATTAATAAAGCAACTGCTGAAAGTTTAAATCTTGAAATTAAAGATTCTTGGAACGCAGAAATTTACGAATAAACTAGAAGTTAGTTAGGGGATGATTCAATATGTTTACAGCAATGTTTGGTTCAGTTGAGCAAGGAATCATCTATGCAATTATGGCACTCGGAGTGTATTTAACATTCCGAGTGTTAGATTTTCCGGATTTAACCGTGGATGGAAGCTTTGTAACAGGGGCAGCTACCGCAGCGATGATGATTGTTCTAGGCTATAACCCAATACTGGCTACATTAACGGCACTTGTTGCTGGATTTATTGCAGGATGTATGACGGGTCTTTTACACACGAAAGGGAAAATAAATCCACTTCTTTCAGGGATATTAATGATGATTGCTTTGTATTCAATTAATCTCCGTATTATGGGATTATCTGATGAAAAGGCGATTGTAAAACCAAATATTCCATTGATGAATTCTGATACAATATTTTCACAATTTCAAAGCTTTTGGGGAAATATCGGTATTGATCAAGCATTGACGAACTTCATAAAAAATACGTTAGGTTTTCAAACTGCCCCATCCACTTGGGGTACGATTTTAATCGTTCTCATTCTTACACTGATCATTAAAGGCATTGTAGATTGGTTTTTAAAAACGGAAGTGGGCCTTGCCATTCGTGCAACGGGTGATAATAAAAGAATGATTCGTAGTTTTTCGGCGAACACAGATGGATTAATCGTACTTGGGCTAGGTATTTCTAATGCTTTAGTAGCCTTGTCAGGAGCTTTAATTGCTCAATATTCAAAATTTGCCGATGCCAATATGGGGATTGGAATGATTGTCATTGGTTTAGCATCTGTCATCGTCGGAGAAGCAATCTTTGGTACAAAGACGATTTTCCGTACGACATTAGCTGTAGTGGCAGGAGCTATTATTTATCGAATTATTTACGCAGTAGCATTGCGGATTGACTGGTTAGATACGTCTGATATGAAGCTCATTACTGCTGTCATTGTTATTTTAGCTTTAGTTATTCCACAAGTAGTTGAAAAACGTCGTGAAAAAATAAGAAAAGATAAAAGGCGGATACAACGTCTTGAACAACAGGGAGAACTGACGCAAGGGGGGAATCACCTTGCTTAAATTAGAAGGCATCAATAAAATTTTTAATGAAGGTACACCAGATGAAAAAATTGCTTTAGATAATATTAACCTCCATTTAGCGCCAGGTGACTTTGTAACAATAATCGGAAGTAACGGTGCAGGGAAGTCAACGATGATGAATATGATTTCTGGAGCATTAAATCCTGATTTTGGTGCAGTAATCATTGATGGAAAAGAAGTAACGAAATTACCAGAATATAAACGGTCCCATTTGATCGGTCGAGTGTTCCAAGATCCAATGGCTGGTACAGCACCTTCGATGACAATTGAAGAAAACTTGGCTATTGCCTATTCTCGAAATGCAAAACGAGGGTTACGTAAGGGGGTTAATAGTAAACGTCGGGATTTCTTCCGCTCGTCTTTAGAAAAGTTAGGGTTAGGCCTTGAGAATCGCTTTAATGCGAAAGTCGGATTACTGTCAGGTGGAGAACGACAAGCGTTATCATTGTTAATGGCTACCTTTACGAAACCTGCAATTTTACTTTTGGATGAACATACGGCTGCCCTTGACCCTTCAAGAGCAGAGTTAATTACCCGATTAACGAAGCAACTAGTAGAAGAAGGGAACTTAACGACATTAATGGTTACCCACAATATGCAACAAGCTATCGATTTAGGAAACCGTCTCATTATGATGGATAAAGGGCAAATTATACTATCCATCGATGAAAAGAAAAAGCAACATTTAACAATTCCTGATTTAATGGCTGAATTTGAAAATATCCGTGGTGAAAAAATGAACTCAGATAGAGCATTGTTAGGATAAAACAGGAAGAAATAATAGAAGAAATGACAGTTAGCCGTCATTTCTTTTTTTTAACTTAAAAAACACTCAGCTTTTTGCTGAGTGTTTTCTTAACAATTAAACGAGCAATCCAAAAAGTTGGCTATCTTTATTGACTTCGGTAAATTCAAAGCCGTTTAATCGCATCCGATCAATAAGTCCTTGATACTCATCTGGACTGCTTACTTCGATCCCAACTAATGCAGGACCGCTTTCTTTATTGTTTTTCTTTGTATATTCAAAATGTGTAATATCATCATTAGGTCCAAGAACAACGGTTAAAAATTGTCGGAGTGCTCCAGCCCGTTGTGGGAAGTTGACGATAAAGTAATATAATAAGCCTTCGTATAATAAGGATTTCTCTCGAATTTCCTGCATACGACTAATGTCATTATTGCCACCAGTAATTACTACTACAGCCGATTTGCCTTTAATTTTATCCGCATAAAAATCAAGGGCAGCTACTGGAAGGGCACCGGATGGTTCCGCTACAATGGCATGTTTATTGTATAAGTCTAAAATCGTCGTACTAACTTTTCCTTCCGGTACGAGAACAATATCATCTAAATATTCATGACAAATTTCATATGTTTTGGATCCGACACATTGAACAGCCGTTCCATCGCAAAATTTATCAATTTTATTAAGGGAGACCGGTCCACAATTTTCAAAGGCAGCTTTCATACTTGCAGCTCCAGCAGGTTCAACGCCAATTACTTGACTGTTAGGAGAGATGTTTTTTACATAGGCACCAATTCCAGCCATTAAACCGCCACCGCCAATTCCTCCGAAAATGAAATCGAGAGGCTCCTCAATGTCATTCAACACTTCAACAGCAACTGTACCTTGGCCTGCAATAATATCGACATCATCAAAGGGATGAATGAAAATCATCTCATGTTCTTCACAATATTCTTTAGCAGCTGATGCTGAATCATCGAATGTATCTCCTTCTAATATAATTTCAATATTATTGCGGCCAAACATTCGAACTTGATCAATTTTTTGCTTTGGCGTCGTCAAAGGCATGAAAATTGTTCCTTTTATACTTAATTGTGCACAAGCAAAAGCAACACCTTGTGCATGGTTTCCGGCGCTGGCGCAAACAACGCCACTCTTGCGGGCTGTATCTTCTATTTTTTTAATTTTATAGTAAGCACCACGAAGTTTAAATGAGCGTACATGCTGCAAGTCTTCTCGTTTAATATAAATATTGGCGCTATATTTTTCAGATAAATAATCATTTTTTTGAAGTGGGGTATGTAGTACAACATCTTTTAAATGATGATGGGCGATTAAAATATTTTCCACTGCAATGCCCTTTGATTTCGCAACTTCCATCGTTTTGTTACCTCCGTTTATCTAAAACATTTACTTATTCTAACATAAAAAAAGAGGATTTTTTAAAATTATTTTTAAATTCAAAAAATTTAATAAACGAAAGCGTTTTCCTTTTGACAAAATAAAAAACATTTTTCAATTGTGTTCTAATTTCCTAGAAAAATATAAAAAGACTGGCGAATGCCAGTCTTTGAAAATTTAAAATAGAATATGTGCAATTAAGGCAATAATAGGGATGGAAATAATCGTTCGGATTAAGAAGATAAGGAATAAATCCCAAATTTTCAATGGAAGTTTCGTACCTAAAATTAATCCTCCGACTTCCGACATGTAAATTAATTGAGTAACAGAAACAGTAGCGATAAAGAATCGAGTTAAATCTGATTCGATGCCAGCACCTAAAACGGATGGTAATAACATATCTGCAAAACCAACAATCATTGTTTGAGCTGCTTGATCGGCAAATGGAATTTGTAATGCTGCTAAAATTGGCTCAAAAGGCATACCTAAAATTTTAAAGAAACTTGTATATTCAGCAAGAACTAAAGCGATTGTACCGAATGCCATAATAACAGGCGTAATCGCAAACCACATTTCAAGTACGTTTTTAAAACCTGCCCCAATTACTTTACCTAGATTTTTATTACTATCTGCCTTTGATAAAGCATTGTGTAAACCTAGTGAAAAAGCGTTAAATCCTTCTGGAATATCTTCCCGATTATCATCGGGAATAGAGCCATCAATATTCATATCTGGTTTGCGGCTTAATGGAAAAATACGTGGCATAATAAATGCTAAAATAAGTCCCACTAAAATCACTGATCCGTAAAATTGGATGAAATAATTGTTTAAATCAACTGTTTCTAATACGACAAAGCAGAATGTAATGGATACAACCGAAAACGTTGTTGCGATTGTAGCTGCTTCCCGTGCAGTATAATTACCTTCTTCATATTGTTTACTTGTTAAAAGTACTCCGATTGTACCGTCTCCAACCCATGATGCTAAACAGTCAATAGCTGAGCGACCAGGGATTTTAAATAATGGACGCATGATTTTTACCATCATGGAACCGAAAAACTCTAGTAAACCAAAGTCCGTTAATAATGGAAGTAACAAACCAGCGAATAGGAATAGTGAGAACATCATCGTTACTAGACCGCCATCTGGAGCTAGTAATAGACCAGATGTATTTTCGCTAGTGAAAATTTCAGGTCCAACTTGGAATAAAAACATTGTTGCAAAGATAACTGCCAGTATGCGCATAATTGTCCAGAACCAATTGACACGGAATAATGAGTCGAATAACGTACGTTGTTCTTTTTCTGGAATGAACTGCATAATGACAGAACCAATAGCAGCAATAATAAAAATAATCCATGCAAACCAGTGAATAAAGCTTACGACATTTGCAGAAAGTGTATTAGCTAACAAAGCAATAGGCACCTTTAATCCATCGGCTGTATTAACCGGTGTAATAAATAAGAAAATACCCACTAAGGACAAAAAGATAAAAAGAAACCATGTATATGAAGGGAATTTTTTCGTCATTTGTTTACCTCTTTAATAGTATGATTGAATATTTATACACTATAAAGTCTTTATATACAGTTGTAAATACGTTTGATTAAAGTAAAAATATTGCGAAATTTATAAATGTATGAAATTTGAATATACAGGAAATAAAAGGATTATAAAATATCAATTAATAAAGAGAATAGAATTATAGTATTGAATAAAAATAAAAAAGTTTGAATAGAAAAGGGGCAGGAAATAATTACCTGCCCCTTTATATTATCAAATTAATCTTCAAAATTAAATAGATAAAAACGTTCTTTATCTAACCAATTATCGCCTTCATCTATTCGCTTTTGATAATCTTCAATCATCCATGCCGTTTGAGAAGCATGGGCTTGTAAAGTTTTTACTTTATCTGTTTTAACACTAGTTATATCAATTTCAATATTTGGTTCGCCTTTTTCTGCCACTGTATTATTAGCAAATCCTACTGTGTAAAGGGTAGGGCGATCTTCTTTCGGCATACGTCTAACAGCTTCCACTACTGCCCGACCTGTGGCTTCATGATCTGGATGAACCGCATAGCCCGGTAGGAAAGTGATAATTAATGAAGGGTTTAATTCATCAATTAAATCTTTTACAAGATTGACCATTTTTTCATCATCTTCAAATTCCACTGTTTTATCACGTAATCCCATCATTCGAAGATCTTCGATTCCCATATGTTTACAAGCTGCCTTTAATTCTTCACGGCGAATTTCTGGCAATGATTCCCGTGTGGCGAATGGAGGGTTTCCAAGATTTCGACCCATTTCTCCAAGAGTTAAACATGCATATGTAACTGGGACACCCATATTACGGTAAAGTCTTATTGTTCCTGCAGAAGAAAAGGCTTCATCATCTGGATGGGGAAAGACAACTAATATTTGACGTTGTGGTTGTAAAGTCATATTAAATCCACTCCTTAATAAGAAAATGGTGTTTCACTAATTTCTAGTGCAACAGCAAGTTTTCCTGTAAAGTCTAATCCAGCCATTAACAAACGACCTTTTTCATCCACTTCATAATGAGTAATACCTTGAGCATAGACCCATCCATGCTCCATTTTTAGTCCTACTCGGTGTGGGGTATCTTCAATGATTTTTGCTAGTTCATATCGGATTTTAGCATTGCGAATGAAAGCCCCTGCATTGAACACTTTTTCATCAAAATGTGTAGCATAAGCTCCATTTGTTGTTTCTAGATGAATATAGACGTCTTTGTTCGCAAAAGAATTAAGCAATTCTTGGAGCTCGTCGATTTGTACTTCCTTCATCTTAATTCTCCTTTCACATCTATTTATTAATAAGTATAGTAAAAAATGTTACTTTATGAAAAGAAAAAGGTTTTTAAAGTAAAAAGGGCAGTGTGAACAATGTTCACACTGCCAAATTATATAGTAAATTAAATTTCCGTTACTGTCACTTCAGGTGCACCAAGACGAGGTTTTGCTCCGTGATAAACTGGACCGACAAATTCATTTAACTTCCATCCGTGAAGAATACCAGCTGCTACGAATTCTTTTGCCTCGATAACTGCCTCTTTAACAGATAACCCGTTTGCTAAGTTCGCAGTAACACTAGCAGCAAATGTACAGCCAGCACCATGATTGTAAGTAGTATCCACTTTTGGTGTTTCTAATAAATAAAATGCTTGTCCATCGTAGAATAAGTCAACTGCTTTATCACTATTTAAAGCACGTCCGCCTTTAATAACTATATTTTTAGCACCAAGAGCATTAATTTTTTTAGCTGCTACTTTCATTTCTTCAATTGTTTTTGGAGTTCCTGTACCAGCAAGTTGACCTGCTTCGAAAAGATTCGGTGTTGTCACAAGTGCATTTGGTAATAAATATTGAATCATTGCATCCACTGTACCAGGATTTAATACTTCATCTTCACCTTTACAAACCATAACAGGATCAATGACTACTTTTTCAACGCCAGAAGCAGAGATTGCTTCACCAGTCGTTTGAATAACTTCTTCTGTAGATAACATGCCCGTTTTTAATGCATCAATTCCAGTAGAAAAGGCAGTTTTTAATTGGGCTTGTAATACATCAATTGGTAACGTGTGAACGCCGTGGCTCCAATTATTATCCGGATCCATTGTGGCAATCACCGTTACAGCAGCCATTCCGTAAGTATTATGTTCTTCAAAGGCTTTTAAGTCCGCTTCTAATCCAGCTCCACCTGAAGCGTCGGAACCAGCAATGGTTAATGTTTTTTTCAATACCATTTATCTCATACTCCTTTAATCATGTCATGATATATATGGTTCTAAAGTATAAAGGAACTCTGACTTTATAAAAATAGTCAGATATTATAAAAAGTATAATGTCAGTTTGTTTTGATAGTAGATAAATCCCTTTCCTCCAAGTTCTTATAAATTTAGTGAACATGTTAATCAATCATTGCAACTGCAGAATAGTTCAAGTAGTTTAAAAGGAGAGGTGTATAATAATGAATATGTTGTTAGAAAATGATTGGCAAGAAGTACTTGCAGACGAAATGAATAAACCGTATTACATAAGCTTGAAAAAATTTTTAGATGAACAATATCGCATATCCACAGTGTATCCACCAAAAGAAGAAGTCATGAGCGTTTTTCAAACAATTGCTTATAAAGATGTGAAAGTAGTCATTTTAGGGCAGGATCCATATCACGGTCCTGGGCAAGCCCATGGGATGAGTTTTTCTGTAAAAAAAGGTGTTCCACATCCTCCAAGCTTACGAAATATATTTCAAGAATTACAAAGTGATTTAGGCTATCCAATTCCAGAGGATGGCTATTTAATGAAATGGGCTCAGCAAGGTGTTTTTTTATTAAATACGGTGTTAACGGTTCGACAAGGTGAAGCAAATTCCCATAAAGGACAAGGATGGGAGCAATTTACGGATAAGGTCATTGAAAAACTTGCGGAGCGACCAGATCCGATTATTTTCGTGTTATGGGGAAAACCGGCACAAAAGAAGAAACGGATTATTGAAAAGATGGGAGATCACCATTTCGTTATCGAATCCCCACATCCAAGCCCGTTAAGTGCATATAGAGGGTTTTTCGGTAGTAAACCATTTTCGAAAATAAATGAAAAGCTAACGGAATGGGGAAAACAACCGATTGATTGGTGTTTAATTGAATAGAGAAAGTAGGGAATTGATTTATAAATTTTAATACTGGATTCCATTGACGATCAATATTTTGTTGCAAGTATAGTAAAGCAGGTGGGGAAACGGATAACTTTTCTCTCGAATAGAATCATGATATAAATTGAAATAGAAAGTGAGTTGCTGTAAATGAAAGTGGATTGCTTCAAATGTCAATACTTCCGTGTAACGTGGGATCAACAGAATCCTAGGGGATGTAATGCGTATCAATTTAAATCCAAACAGTTACCCTCACTCGTTGTGAAACAATCTTCTGGTTTCGATTGTATGCAATTTACCCCTAAATTAAAAATGGAGGAACGGTAAAATATGATTTCTTATCATCAATTGTTAGATGAAATCGAGCAACTTGTGGCAGAGGCAAAAGGTACCCAAGATGAACAACAAGTACGAGAACAATTAAGTGCAATTCGTGCATTATGTAATGTTGCTTTGACAAGACCTAACAATAACCAATCAGTAGAATTACAAAAGATAACAACTACTTATTCTAATAACATTCCGTCACCTTCAAACGTTATTCATCGTTCTTCAATTCATGAACATAAGTTACAAGAGAAGGATGCAAATGGAGATTCGATTTTTGATTTTTAGTTTTAAATCAGTTACATAAAAAGAGTATGATAAAGAGAAGAGGTTTAAAAATGAAAGGTTCTATTATATCAGGCGCTATTCATGGTTTTTTAGCGGTAGCGTTGGGTGCCTTTGGTGCCCATGCATTAAAAGGAATATTAGATGAATATAGTACAGGTATTTGGGATACTGCTGTTCAATATCAAATGTTTCACGCAGCAGCCATTTTAGTAATTGGAATATTAATGAGTTCCAAATTACTGGGCTCAGTTAAACAACTTAAAATAGCAGTGATCTTTATGAATGCAGGAATTATTTTCTTTGCTGGAAGCTTATATGTCCTTGCCCTTTCGGGAATTCGTATTTTAGGAGCAATTACACCAATAGGTGGCGTATTATTTTTAGCAGGTTGGGTTCTTCTCATCGTTTCTGTATCAAAACATAAAAACGTATAATGGGTAGAAAGGGGTAGTCCGAGTTATTAGGACTACTCCTTCTTTTTACTTTTAAATTTTTAGAATAAACTAACAATTCATTTAAAATGATGTTAAAGTGAAGGGGATGAACATACCTTTAAAAAACATATGATTATTAAAGTAAGGTGCGAAAGGGGATTAAATCATGAAGCAATTATTTACTTCACTTCATCAATATTATGAAGAAATGATATCGATTCGACGTCATTTACACGAAAATCCAGAACTATCATTTCATGAAGTACATACACCTGCCTTTATAGCAAATTATTATAGAAAATTAGGTTTAGAGTTGCGAGAAGGAGTTGGGGGACGGGGAGTAGTAGCCACAATACGCGGCTCAAAGCCTGGAAAGACCGTAGCTTTACGTGCCGATTTTGATGCCCTTGCCATTCAAGAAGAAAATAATGTTCCTTATAAATCAAAGATTGACGGAGTGATGCATGCATGTGGTCATGATGGCCATACTGCTACACTTTTAGTGCTAGCGAAAGTGTTAACTGAAATGAGGGAACAAATTCAAGGTAACGTCGTATTGATTCATCAGTTTGCTGAAGAGGTAGCTCCTGGTGGGGCAAAACCAATGATAGAGGATGGTTGTTTAGAAGGAGTTGATATGATTTTTGGTACCCATTTGTGGGCACCGACGCCGTTAGGGGATATATTAGTCCGTAATGGTGCGATTATGGCAGCAGCTGATCGATTTGAAATTACGATTCAAGGTAAAGGTGGGCACGGAGCTGAACCCCATCATTCAGTTGATGCCATAGTAATCGCGTCCCAGTTTGTTACTCAACTTCAAAACATTGTTTCCCGAAGAGTAGACCCATTAAAGTCGGCTGTTATTTCTGTAGGCCATTTTGAAGCGATAAATCCATTTAATGTCATTGCCGACAAAGTAGAACTGAAGGGTACAGTGCGTACATTTGATAAAGAGGTTCAAAGTTTAATAGAAAAAGAGATTGAATTGCTACTTAAGTCGGTTTGTGAGGGTTCCCATGCTACTTATCAATATTCCTTTACTAGAGGGTATCCTCCAGTAGTGAACCATAAAAAAGCAACCCAATTTATTGCAGATATTGCTTGCAACGTTCCTGAAGTGAAAAATGTAATTGAATGTGCTCCTTTTATGATTGGCGAAGACTTTTCCTATTATTTAGAGAAGGTTCCCGGTACGTTTTTTATTACAGGAGCAAAAGATCCGAATTGGGAAGTGGCTTATCCCCATCATCATGCTCGTTTTAATTTTGATGAAAGAGCCATGTTGATTGCAGCTAAAACATTAGGATTGGCAACATTAAACTATTTAAATAATAGTAAATAAGAAAAACATCCACTTCGAACCGACAATGGCCCTGAGGTGGATGTTTTCCTAATTAACGATCTGTAGCACCTGGCGTTTGATTGAAATAAGCTACTTCTTCATCAAATTCTGCATAGTCGAAATAAATCATCGGGAACAAATAACGATGGTTTGTTTGTAATTCTCGAATAATCGCATGGTCGCGTCCAGCTGCCTCAACTACTCCACGAACTGTCACTGTATTTCCATTACCTCCACCTGTTGCGGTAGGAACAGTAAAATGGAAAGTGGCAGGTTTTCCACGATTTAATCTTAAAATGTTTTCAATATAAGATTCCTCGCCTCTAACAGCAGCTCCTGTTACACCTGTTTGTGGCATAGTTGCACCACTTGGAACAGAAACAGGTGGAGGGGGTTGAGGAAAAAATTGCTGACCTGTTTGAGGATAAAATTGTTGCTGTCCAAATTGAGTTTGAGGGAAACCTTGTTGTCTTTGACCACTTGGGCTCCAATAATAAACCAACCAAAAACATCCTTTCATTTAAAATATTTAAGTATTCTTAACTTGGATATTCGCCTGGGCAGGAGGGAGTGGGAACGACCAAAGTCCATGTTCTGTACCATTGTTCAAACGAATATTGGCAGCAACTAAGAAAGAGGATGCTAACTAGGAAAAATTCCTTTACAGAAAATTTGCCCGCCAGATCATAACTTTGTTTGTGATACTTCCAACTAAGAGGACTTTGTTATTCCTGTAGTATGTTAGTCTCCAAAAACCAGACAGTGGACCTTATTGACACGATGCGTCCGACTAAAAGCGGTATTAAATTTACGTCTCCTTTTTACCTTAGGAGAATAGAAGGCTAAACGGAGACTTGGGCTTTAGTAGATGGTATTACGCCGTTTTTCCAAAGCACCCTATATTAATGTATGCTTTTACTACCATTTCAGAATAAATAAATGATAAAAAAAAGCCTATGACTTTAATTTATGATTAGAGTACAAATTTGTTCGTAAAAATGAATGCCTGAATGAAAGATAAATAAAATAGTCCAAAGGCAGAGTTTCAAGATTGAATTTGAATTAAAACGGGAATAATTGATATGACTTGGGGAAAACATGTTAAAAAGGAGTTAACCTATGCAAATTGGTATTTGGGTTGCAATTGTCATCAGTGCGATTATTTCTTTTTTAGTTGCAAGTTTATACGAACAACCATTGCATTGGTATTTGTTTGTACTAATTTTATTTATCGGATTTTTTATCAATACGATTATTCTCATTTTGAAAACGAAAGAAGATGAAAAAAACGAGATGTAATGTCGATAGAATTCGACCACATCTCGTTTTTTATTACCAATTTCGTTAAATGGCTTACCAAATTATTTGTTAACTGTTAAAAATTGAATTAACTTATCGTTGTCTAATAAGTTACCAACTAAAAATTCACCAAATTCACCGTAACGAGCTGATACTTCATCGAAACGCATTTCATAAACGATTTTTTTAAATTGAAGCATATCGTCGGAGAATAAAGTGACACCCCATTCATGGTCATCTAAACCGACTGAACCTGTAATGTATTGTTTCACTTTTCCAGCATAGCTGCGGCCGATTAAACCATGCGAACGCATTAATTCACGACGTTCTTCCATATCGAGCATATACCAGTTATCATTACCTTCACGACGTTTGTCCATAGGGTAGAAGCAAACGTACTTAGTACGTGGAAGTTCAGGGTATAATCGCGCACGAATATGTGGGTTTTGATAAGGATCTTCATCAGAACCTTTAGCTAAATAGTTAGAAAGTTCCACTACAGATACATAGGAATAAGTTGGAACAGTAAAATCAGCGATAGCTAATTTATTAAACTCTGCTTCCAACTCTTGCAGTTCTTCTGGTGTTTCGCGAAGAATCATTAGCATAAAATCTGCTTTTTGCCCAATAATAGAATAAAATGCATGGGAACCAGTTTTTGCTACATGGGCTTCGTTTAGTTTTTCTAAATAGTGTATAAATTCATCTACTGCTTTTGTGCGTTCTTCTGTAGAAACTAATTTCCATGATGCCCAATCAATCGCACGGAAATCGTGTAGACAGTACCAGCCATCTAATGTAATTGCTGCTTCGTTCATTAGTAAACACTCCTTAATTGATAATCATTCACAATTATCTTAGCATAAATTTAAAATAATTCCTTGTTAGAAGAAAGTATTTTGTTGGATTTCACGAATTCGCCATGAGTACAGTCTCGATATAACGGATAGACACGTTACAAGGACATTGTATCAATTATAGATAGAATAAATACGAGAAGAAAACATTGATTCAGCGATGTTTTCATGTATGCTTAATTTAAGTAAATTGTTTTTCTTAAGGAGTAAATGATATGCATCCGTTATTACAACAACAAACATGGCGATTTATAGACCAGTCCCTTATAATGAAAAATCGAACACCTCTTGAATCCTTTGCAATGGATGATACGCTTTGTCAACTTGTAGGACAATTACAATCACCTCCAACAGTACGTACATGGGTTCATGATCAGACAGTTGTTCTTGGTATTCAAGATCATCGATTACCATTCGTTCAAGAAGGAATTCAATTATTAAATAACAATGGGTATCGAGCGATTGTCCGTAATTCAGGCGGTCTTGCTGTTTTATTAGATAGCGGCGTACTGAACATTTCTATTATTATGTCAGAACAGGATGAAACGATTCATATTAACTCTGGATATGATGTGATGGTAGATTTCATCAAGTTGCTATTTCCAGAAGCAGCTGAAAAAATAGAAGCTTATGAAATTGTTGGTTCTTACTGTCCGGGATCCTATGATTTAAGTATAAATGGTAAGAAATTTGCAGGTATTTCCCAACGTCGATTAAGACAAGGTGTTGCGGTGCAAATTTATTTATGTATCGAAGGTAGTGGCAGTGAACGGGCAAAATTGATTAAAGATTTTTATGATATCAGTTTAAAAAAGGAAGAAACAAAATTTGCCTATCCAACGATACAACCAGAAGTAATGGCTAGTTTAAGTGAGTTATTAAATGAAAGAATAACAGTTCAAGATACGGTTTTCCGTATTCAAAATGTATTACAACAACTAAGCAATGAAACTCGCTTATCTTCTTTAAATGAAGAAGAAATGGAACTTTACACCTTTTATTTAAAACGTGTCTTTGAACGCAATGATAAAATGTTAAATAAAAATTAAACACTTCTAAAGAAAAACGTGGATGCGCCGTTAATTTGGCACGTCCACATTTTCTTTTTCACTACTACTATTTGAATAGTTTGCAACTAAATTTCCGTTTTTCTCCATTTTGAATACAGGAGCAACACGTGGTTCATCTTCTTCTAGCGTTACTAGTCTACGAGCACGATTCATAATTTGAACAAATTGCTCATAATCTTCACGGATTTCTTTATTCTCTTGTTCTAGTCGTTTTAATTGATTTTCTAATTCTTTAATTTTTTCAGTTGCTGTATTTGCAATATGACGCCATTTAGTAGCTTCATTGTCATTACCGCTTTGATGTTGTAAACGCAATAAATAGGCAATTACAATATCCAGATTTAATGCTGATAACGGAATGGATTTTACTTCTTCGCTATTTTGCGAACTTGGTAGTAAATAAACTCCTTGAGAACGGCGTCTACCATTCATTCCTAATACTCGCATTCTCTCTTTTCTTTCTTTTTTTGCTTCAGCAAGTTCTTTTTCATATAAACGACGTACAACAGCATTCCAACGGAAACCGCATGCAGCTGCTGTTCGATTTAATGCATCACCTGCTTCCTCAAAGGCATTTAATTGCGTACTTCCTTCTTTTACATGTCTTAATACAGCTTCAGCTAATAGTTCATCGTTTTCTTTTAGCCAAGCATCCTGTCTAACTTTCACCATTTTTTTAACCTCCTGTAAAGTTCATAGTTTTGTTAGTTCAAAACTTATCGTGTCCAAGATGTTCCAATTTTATTCAATTATTTTTATATTTATAGGAAATAATATGAAATAGCATATGAAACATTAGGATTTTGAAGGTAGAGTTGTTTTAAATGAGGTAAAAAGATTTTGATAGCCTAGCGATTTTAAGACCTTTGACTGATATGTATAGTTTTGACTTGAAGAGGTATGATTTGATAGGCTAAAATATCTGTTAGATTAATTTTTCGAAAACGAATGGTAAAAGTATATAAAATATACAAAGAGAAAGGGTTGTAGACAAAATGGCAAACGAATTTCGTGTTTGCGATGAATGTCAGGCCGTTAATTTAAAAACGTTAATTCCTAAATTAAAAGATATTGATCCAGATGCAACGATTGAAATTGGCTGTCATTCATATTGTGGCCCTGGTCGTAAAAAAACCTTTACGTTTGTAAATGGTAGACCAGTTGCAGCACTTACTGAAGAAGAACTGATGGAAAAAGTAAAAGCAAAACTAAAATGATAAATAATAGGGTGCTATCTTCTAACAATGGAAGATAGCCTTTTTACTTTTGTTCGAGTGATTTAAAAGGAGTTTGATGTATTTCCTTTTAAACTCACATATAATAGTAATAACAAACTGGGAGTGAGGTGGGGTCTATGGAAGATTATGCAAATGCTAAATTAGTAGAAGAAAAAGTGTTCAAGGATCCTGTGCACCGTTACGTTCATGTACGTGATCAGGTTATTTGGGATTTAATTGGTACGAAGGAATTTCAAAGGTTACGTAGAATACGGCAATTAGGAACGACCTATTTAGTATTTCATGGTGCTGAACATAGTCGTTTTAATCATTCTCTAGGAGTTTACGAAATTGTACGACGTATTACTGATGATGTTTTCCGTGGGCGACCAGAGTGGGATGAAAAGGAACGATTGCTGATTCTATGTGCTGCATTATTGCATGATTTAGGACATGGGCCGTTTTCACATGCCTTTGAAAATGTATTTCAAACAGATCATGAATATTTCACAAGACAAATTTTACTTGGGGAGACAGAAGTTAATAGTGTACTAAAAAGAGTATCAGAAAATTTCCCTGAAATGGTTGCCCAAGTGATTGAGAAAAAGTATCCAAATGAACTTGTAGTGAGTCTAATTTCTAGTCAAATTGATGCTGATCGGATGGATTATTTACAGCGAGATGCTTATTATACAGGGGTAAGTTATGGTCATTTTGATATGGAACGTATTTTAAGGGTAATGAGACCGCGGAATGGACAAGTTTTGATTAAATCAAGTGGTATGCATGCAGTGGAAGATTATATTATGTCTCGTTACCAAATGTATCTACAAGTCTATTTCCATCCTGTTTCTAGAAGCGCAGAAGTATTATTAAATAATATATTAAAGCGAGTGAAACAATTAAATAAAGATAACTATCCTTTTATAGTAGAGCCAATTCATTTTAAAGCGTTTTTTGAAAATAATATAAGGTTAGAAGATTATTTAGCATTAGATGAGTATATTTTATTAACCTACTTCCAATATTGGACAAAGGAACAAGATTTGATTTTAAGTGATTTGTGCTCTCGTTTTATGAATCGAAAACTTTTTGGATATGTAAATATAAATCCAGAGGAAGAACCTGAACGTTTTGGTCGTTTGAAAGAGCTTCTTGAGATGGCAGGGGTGAATACGGAATATTATTTTTACCATGATTGTACATCGGATTTACCTTATGATTTCTATCGTCCAGGAAAAGAAACTACGAGACTTCCGATATTTTTATTAATGCCTAATGGTGAAGTTCGTGAACTATCTCAAGAATCGTTAATTGTTGACTCAATTGCTGGTCGTATTAAAACGGATCATAAAGTGTACTATCCAAAAGAAATTTTCCAAAACCCATCGGTTGATTCGGAGATAAAAAAAGAGTTGCAAAAAGTATTATTTAGTTAAAAAAGGTGGAATTTCCCCGTAAAAGTAGCAGTGCTCGGAACTTTTACGGGTATTTTTATAGACAAATGTGGGACTCTTACGTTTAGAGAACAATATAAGTAGGTGAGAACATATGAAAATAATGATATTCGTAATTATTTTAGTAATTATATTAAAAAAGACCCATGATTATATTTATATAAAAGGAGTTAAAAATAATTGGATAAGATATATCTTCTTTAGTTTTATGGTTAGTGGGATAATTACGGGATTACAATTTTATGTATTTAATCATTGGGGAAATCTGAAAGATGATATGGTAAGTGCCCTAATTATGTTTGTCTGTACTTTTATCGTTTGGATTTTTTATCCCATTGTAAGGGAGAAGGTAAATGCTTTAAGCGATTAACTTTTGAGTTAAATAGAAGGAGCATCTTTTAAAAAAAACTAAAAGAATGAGTCCGTTTGAAAAAACGAACTCATTCCATTTGAAATAATCGTGTCTCTGAGTTATTACAAAGTTTTACGCCGGTAAATTATTTATCGATTGCCCTTACGCCGCCTGTAGCGTAGTGGTTTTTAGACATTTCTTCAAGTACGATTGTGACAGCTTCGGGTTTCGCATTTACGGTTTCAACAATTGCTTCTGTTACTTTTTCAACTAAAGCTTTTTTTTGTTCGTCAGTACGACCTTCTAATAATTTTACAGTTACGATTGGCATTTTACATCCTCCCAAGTGGATAAAAGTAGTGTATATTCATTATAATAGGCTTATACGGAGGGATTTACAATGGCAAATGGAGAAACACCAAAGCAAAAAATTGGCTTTACAATTATTAAAAATGATCCAACTGACGGTCATAAAGGGTTTGGTATCGGATCGTTATCTTTAGAAAATGTATCGCCAGTCATTATTGATATAGAAGAAAAACAGGCATTTATTGATATTGGTGCGATGCATGCGAAAAGTGATGTAGAGCGTGGCATTAAATTTACAACAAATCGTGAGGACTCGGCAGGTGGAAAACCTTATTGGCTAGTTTGGGTAACGATTGATTTTAAAGAAGACGGACCTTATTTTGCGGGAGTAACTGCTTGTGAAATGGTTGTAAACCGTGAAAAAAGACGAGGCTATAAAATATTAGCAGATCACGTAAATAAAATGGATAAATCGATGAAACGTAAAATAATTGTGGATCAGATGGATGATGTATCGAAAAAAGTTCTTGCTGAATTTTTAAAGTCCCATAATCTTGAAATGTGGGAAAATAGTGATGAACAACTTCGAAATGATTTAACCGTTCAAGAGTAAATTTCCACAGTATGTTTTTTTGGAAAAATATTTTGAAATGAAAATGAACTGTTTTGAATGTCAATAGTTTTTGGGGAAACGACAAAAAAGAATTTGAACAATTTGTGAAAAATAGTTTTCTGATTTAATCGGTTATTGAAAGTAAGAATGAAAAAAAGTACACTGAAACTAAGCTTGCAATAGTAAGCTAGGACACTTGGCAACCCGATTTGCTTGAGACTTATGCGGCATTTGTATAATCCCAAGCCGAATGCCCCATGAATCTCAAGCTTTCGATTTGCCAAAAAAGCTCTCTCTTAATGTCGGAAATAATTCCGAGTAAGAGAGAGCTTTTTTGTTGAATATAATAATTTAGTTAAAAAAATCTTTAAACGCTTCGAATGGGAATAAATCTAAAAAATTATTCCAAGAATCATCATCAAAGAAATCAGACGATGAACATTTTTCCGTTGGCACATCTTCTTTCTTTAAATAGACCATCCTTTGTTTAGGACAAGCATCCGTTGCTAATTTACCAGTCTCAATGTCAATGAGAACTCCTTCAACCCCTTCAGGAGCTTCAAAATTTTCATTTTGTTTATCTTTATTTATTGTTTCCATAAAATCAATCCAAACTTGCTTCGAAGCAGCCATATCCTGCTGTACAGATAAGGTTTTTCCTTGATCGTATCCATTCCATACACCAGCTGTATAACTTGGCGTATAACCGACTAACCATTGGTCGCTCACGGTCGTACCTGATTTTGCAGCGTAAGTATGTGTCATACGTGGCCGTAAAGAAACACCCGTTGCTGGAGAATAATCGCTATAAACTGGATCGAAAATACCTGTCATCATATCGGTTAATAAATATGCATCCTCTTTAGAAATGACTTGTTCCGCTTTTGGCTTTTTATATTTATAAACCGTTTCACCTTTTGAATTTTTAATTTCTAAAATCGTTGTAGGCTTCGTTTGTTTACCTTGATTTGCAATTGTATTATAGGCATTTGTTAAATCATATAAAGAAGTTTCAATTGTCCCAAGAGCAATTGATGGATTGTTCGCATCGGAATAGTTTAAGTTAAAACGTTTTAACATATCCTCGTATTTTTCATATCCAATTTTCTCTAACGTTTTAACAGCATAAATGTTATCCGAAATCGCAAGTGCTTGGGCCAGGGTCATTTCACCCTCTGCAAATTTCCCATTAACATTTTGTGGTTTATAAGTTGCTCTGCCATTATCGTAAGTAAAGATAGTTTCCCCAACATCTAAAAAAGTCAAAGGTGTAAAACCATTTTCTAATGCAGCTGCATATAAAATAGGTTTTATGGAGGAGCCAGGTTGTCGGACAGCTTGGGTAACACGATTAAAAGAACTTTCTTCATAATTTCTTCCACCTACTAAAGCTGTCACGTGTCCTGTCTCAACATCCATACTGACAAAACCTACTTGTAAATCGCTGTCTGGCATGTTATCGGCAATCGCTTCTTCTGCTGCTTTTTGGTGGGCTTGATTTAATGTCGTTTTAATAACCCATCCGCCTTCAACTATATTAAGGTTTTCTTTTTCTAATATTTCACTTGCTTCTTGCCAAACCGTATCTAAAAAATATGGAGCAACAGAGTTGGAAGCAGTCCATTGATCATTTTTCAAGACAATTTCTTCTGTATTTGCTCGTTTTCTTTCATCTGCCGTAATGTATTGTTGATCTTCCATTAATTTTAAAATGATTTGTTGGCGTTCCATTGATTTTTCATAATCATTAATTGGTGAGTAAATGCTTGGTCCTTTTGGAATGCCGGCTAATAAAGAGGATTCAGCTAAAGTTAATTCACTTGCCGATTTGCCAAAGTAATATTTACTGGCAGCTTCAATTCCATACATACCGTGTCCATAGTTTACTGTATTTAAATAACCCTCTAAAATATCATCTTTATCATAGAAAATTTCTAATCGATAAGCATATAAGGCTTCTTGAAGTTTTCTTGTCCAAGTTTTATCGTGTGATAAATATAAATTACGGGCTAATTGCATCGTAAGTGTACTAGCACCTTCTGCCATGCTTTGGGTTTTTAAATCTGTTAATAAAGCACTGGCAATACGAGAATAATCAAATCCGTTATGTTCATAAAAGTCTTTATCTTCAACTGCAACGGTCGCATCAATTAAATAGGGTGAAATTTCATCTAACTCAACCCAGTAACGCCTTTCTGCAGTTAAATAATCTCCAATTTTGTTACCATTACTATCTAAAAACACGGATGCTTTAGGAACGGTTAGTGGGGGAGCTCCAGCGATTTGAGCATAAACTCGTAACGTAAGCATGGCTATACCTATGGCACATATGAGCGTTACAACTGAAAAAGCAGAATACTTCACCCATTTTTGACGTTTCATCTTTCGTCTATAGCTTTGTCTTTTCATCCGTATTTCACCTCAAATCTTTTTAGCTAAAGTTAGTATGGACGTGATTATTTACCTTTAATCGAATTTATACATAAAAAAACTGTTGCAACTTATCGAAAAACAACTATACTTTTTTCCTGTATGTAAAATTTATACGAAAAAAGTCGAATAAAGTTTCGAACAGTACGTTAATCGGAATTTTCAAGTAATGGTGTTTACTAAAAATTGTTTATCATTAAAATGAATTGATAGGAAGCTAGTATTAACATTCGTTAAACAAAATATGATAAATTCAATTTTGTTATTGAAAATAAATATTGAAGGTGATTATAAATGAGATTTGATGAAACATATTCAGGAAACGTATTTATTAAAAGTCATCCAAACTACGAGGAGTCAAAAGCAGTTCTTTATGGAATGCCAATGGACTGGACTGTCAGTTACCGTCCCGGTTCACGTTTTGGTCCAGCTCGTATTCGAGAAGTATCAATTGGATTAGAAGAATATAGTTTATATTTGGATCGAGAATTAGATGAAGTAAAGTTCTTTGATGCAGGAGACATCCCTCTACCTTTCGGAAACCCTGAAAAATCTTTAAAAGAGATTAAAGAATTTGTAAGAAAAGTATTAGCAGATGGAAAAGTTCCGATTGGGATGGGTGGAGAACATCTAGTATCGCTTCCTGTTATGGAAGCTGTCTATGAAAAGTATAATGATTTGGCAATTATTCATTTTGATGCGCATACAGATCTTCGCACGGATTACGAGGGAGAACCTTATTCCCATGCGACACCTATTCGTAAAATTGCTGAGCAAATTGGTCCGAAAAATGTTTACTCCTTTGGAATTCGTTCAGGTTTAAAAGAAGAGTTTGAATGGGCAAAAGAAAATGGTATGCACATTTCAAAATTTGAAGTATTAGAGCCATTAAAAGAAATATTACCAACTTTAGCTGGACGCAACGTATATGTAACGATTGATATTGATGTGTTAGATCCTGCCCACGCACCAGGAACTGGTACGGTAGATTGTGGCGGTATTACATCGAAAGAATTGTTAGCTTCTATTCATGCAATTGCTGGTAGTGAGGTCAATGTAGTAGGTTGTGACCTAGTAGAGGTAGCGCCTGTTTATGATTCATCTGAAATGACAGCAAACACAGCGTCAAAACTATTACGTGAAATGATCTTAGGTTGGATAAAGTAATTGAAGAATAAGAATTGCTTATGATTTTGAACGAGCATGGGAGACGATTGACGTTTTCCATGCTTTTTTCCATATTCACTAGTTTCATCTTGATAAAAATCACCAATTCATCCTATAATAAAAAGGTTATCTATATAAGTAAATGAAAGCCCGAGGAGCTGACCTCAGAAATGAGTGTAGTTGAAACAGAAGTGAAAATTAAACTAAATTCCACCATTTTACCGACAGATGGAGAATCTGAACATTATGAAATGTGGTTGAGTGGAACTTTTATAAAAAAGTCAGGTAAAACCTATTTGCGCTATGTTGAAGAATTAGAAGAAAAAAAGATTCGTACAACGGTTAAAATGGACGATAAGCAAGCTCTTATTTTGCGCAGTGGTGGTGTGAAAATGAGGCTACCCTTTAATGCAAATCAAGATGAGAGAGGGCATTATGATACACACTTTGGGACTTTACCTATTATTACTAGAACCCATCGATTGGTTCATGACTACCATGAAGAGAGTTTGATTAGTGGCACATTTAATGTTCAGTATGATCTCATCATAAGCGGACAATCCGTTGGAACATATACGTTGGAAATTCAATATTCGGAGGGACAAAAATGAATGCAGTAGAACAATTGCAACAGTCAATTAAAGAAGTATTAAAAGCAGCCGTGGAAAAATCAGGCTTAGTTGAAGAAGGGGCACAATATACCATTCATCTTGAGACACCTAAAGACAAAGCAAATGGTGACTTTGCCACTAACTTAGCGATGCAATTAACAAAATTAGCAAAAAAACCACCCCGTGCAATTGCTGAGGCATTATTAGAAAATCTTGAGACAGAAGGCACGGACATTGAAAAGGTAGAGATTGCTGGACCAGGGTTTATCAACATTACAGTTCGTAAAGATTTTCTTGCAGATGTAGTTAAAGCAGTAAAAGAACAAGGCGAAAACTATGGCCGTACTACTACTGGTAATGGACAAAAAATCCAGGTCGAGTTTGTATCGGCTAACCCAACAGGAGATCTTCATTTAGGTCATGCTCGTGGTGCAGCTTTTGGTGACTCATTATGTAATGTTTTAGATTTTGCAGGTTATAATGTTTCTCGTGAATATTATATTAATGATGCGGGGAACCAAATTAACAACTTAGCCTATTCTTTAGAAGCCCGCTATAAACAAGCGTTAGGCATGGATGCACAAATGCCGGAAGATGGTTACCATGGACAAGATATTATTGATATTGCGGGTAAATTAGTAAATGAATTCGGCCGTACTATTTTAGATAAATCCGATGAAGAACGTTTTGAATTTTTCCGTGAGCACGGTTTGAAACTTGAGTTAGATAAATTGAAAAATGATTTAGCAAACTTCCGTGTGAACTTTGACGTTTGGTATTCCGAAACCTCTTTATACAAAAATGGCAAAATTGATGTGGCATTAAATAAATTAAAAGAAAACGGTCATGTATTTGAAGAAGAAGGGGCTACTTGGTTCCGTTCTACAACTTTTGGAGATGACAAAGATCGTGTGTTAATTAAATCTGACGGTTCTTTTACTTATTTAACTCCGGATATTGCTTACCATGAAGATAAAATCCAACGTGGTTTTGAGAAACTAATTAACATTTGGGGTGCTGATCATCATGGATATATTCCACGTATGAAAGCTGCTATTCAAGCCCTTGGATATGACCGTGAAAAATTAGAAGTAGAAGTTATTCAAATGGTTCAACTTTATAAAAACGGCGAAAAATATAAAATGAGTAAACGTACAGGTAATGCAGTAACGATGCGGGAATTAGTGGAAGAAGTAGGTATTGATGCAGTACGTTATTACTTTGTAAAAACTGCATGCGATTCTCATATGGACTTTGACTTAGATTTAGCTGTTTCCCAATCGAATGAAAATCCAGTTTACTATGCTCAATATGCCCATGCTCGTATTTGTTCCATTCTTCGTTCTGCACAAGAACAAGGATTTGCTGCTTCATTGGATCACTTAAACTTATTAACTGCTGAAAAAGAAGAAGAGGTATTGAAAAAAGTTGGGTCATTCCCACAAATTGTGGCGGAGGCTGCGAAACATCGTACACCTCATAGAATAGCGAACTTTATTCAAGATTTAGCAGCTTCATTCCACAGCTTCTATAATGCAGAAAAAGTTCTTAATCCAGATAATAAAGAATTAACGGAAGCACGCCTTTCATTAATTAACACGGTTCGTGTTACATTGGCTAATGCATTAAAATTAATTGGCGTAGCTGCTCCAGAAAAAATGTAAAAATAAAAATCAGTCTCTACAAAAGGGACTGGTTTTTTATTTTGTCCATTTAAATTATGAGAAATATTAAGGAATAGGTAAGTTTTTTGATTTAATTCATATCGAGACACTATGAATTGACGGAGGGAAAACTTAAAAAGTAAAATAAATTTATTGTCATGTACGGATATTATGGATATTTAGGAGATGGGTTATTTGAAACAATTGTTTATAAAGACGGAAACGCAACGTTTTTGGTTAGGGAAATTGGCCGCGTTAGAGGGATCATTTAAAAAGGCTGCTCAAAAGATTGATGAGCAGTCACAATTCCCACTTGACCATATAAATCAATTACGCCAAATTGGTTATACAAAATTAACGCTACCGAAACAATTAGGTGGAGAAGGATTGAATGTTTATGATTCGATTCTCCTTCAAGAAACATTAGGGAGTTATGATGGTAGTACTGCTTTGGCTGTAGGCTGGACTCTATTAACGGTAGGAGAGTTATATGAAAATCAGCATTGGGAGTCTTCAAAATTATTGGCTTTTGCGAAAGAAGTAGAAAAAGGTGCAATGATAAATCGAGCAGTAAGTGAAATGACAACAGGTAGCCCTATTCGAGGAGGAAGACCGAATACATCAGCTAAAAGGGAAGGGGAGCATTGGATTTTAAATGGTCGAAAAAGTTATACAACAGGATCCTTTGCCCTAGATTATTTCTTAACTTCTGCATGGGTTGAGGAAAAGGAACAAATCGGTTTCTTTTTAATTTCAAAAGATAACCCGGGTGTTTCCATTGAAGAAACTTGGGATGTGATGGCGATGCGCGGAACGGCAAGCCATGATTTAGTCCTTCATAATGTCCTAGTAGACCAATCTGATTTAGTTGAGTTACTGGATAATAGTGCTCGTCATAAGGTGAACGGCTGGTTGCTTCTTATACCAGCAACTTATTTAGGAATAGCACAAGCAGCTAGGGATTGCGCACTTCAGTTTGCCAATACTCATTCTCCCAACAGTATAAACGGAACGATTGCAAATTTACCTAATGTCCAATCTTTACTAGGTGAAATTGAATTAGAACTAGCGAAGGCACGCTTTACTTTATATGGAGCCGCCCAAAGTTATGTTGACTACAAGGCGAATGAAAAAGAGGGCGATAGTTTAAAGGAAGAGAAAATAATTTCGTTAATAAATGCTATTAATGTTGCAAAACATGTCGTAACAAATGGGGCAATCCAAGTAGTAGATAAAGCAATGCGAGTTGTAGGGGCTAAAAGTTTACAACGTACAAATCCTCTTCAACGTTACTATCGAGATGTTCGGGCTGGACTACATAATCCGCCGATGGATGACATCACCATTAAGAAATTGGCGGAAGCTGCTTTATATGAACCAAAGGGATAGAGTACCCAGTACCCTTAAAGTAAATCTATTAAGTGTTTCCTTTCGATTAAAAACTTTCTATACAATTATTTTATATAAGTTATAATATGGAAGAACAATTTCATAATGACACATAAAGGTTCTTATTACGATTTTGTAATAAGAGTAAAAGGGAAGTCGGTGAAATTCCGACGCTGTCCCGCAACTGTAAATGGGAGCTTGCCTTATAATCCACTGTTACAAAGTAATGGGAAGGAAGGTACTGCGATGAACATAAGCCAGGAGACCTGCCTTTATGCTTTTAAATAGCACCTTACGAGGATAGGGGAGGCGGAAAAGGTAGAATGTATATTTTTGATTTTTCAAAGTCTCTCGCAAATAGAGGGACTTTTTTATTTTGCGTTTTGGGGGGAGTAGCAATTATGAAGGTATTATTTATGGTTAATAGTTTAAGAGAAAATAGGAATGAGGGAACTTTGTGAAAGGAAAACTGTTCTTTGCCTACATTTCCTCTATCGGATTATTACTAATTAGCATTTGGTTAGGTGTATCCATTGGAACCGCTGAAGTTCCTTTTTCAACATTGTGGGATAAAGAAACAAATGAGAGTGCGTATAACATTTTATGGAGTATACGAATGCCTAGGGTTATTTTAGCTGGTTTAGTAGGAGCGTCATTAGCTATTGCAGGTGCTGCTTTCCAAGGATTATTGAAAAATCCATTGGCGGATCCTTATACATTAGGCATATCATCGGGTGCATCTGTTGGAGCGGTGGCAACGATTTTCTTCGGACTTTCCCTTCCGATTATCGGTACTTATACGCTACCTTTTGTTGGGATGATATGTGCCTTTTTGACAATGATACTTGTTTTAACTTTTGCTCGTCTTGTGGATCGAACGATGAAAATGGAAACGCTTATTTTAACGGGAGTTATTTTTAGTTCTTTTTTAGGTTCTTGTATTTCTTTAATGATTGCCCTTACAGGAGAGCAATTAAGAGAGATAATGGGATGGCTTCTTGGAAGTGTATCGATGCGCGGATGGCCGTATGTTCAAATGATCATTCCCTTTGTTATGATTGGAACAATTATTTTATGGCTCAATCGAAGAGAGCTAAACGCCATGATGTATGGAGATGAACGGGCTCAATCTTTAGGAGTAAATGTAAAGAAAAGTAAGTATGCGATATTAGCAGGGGGGTCCATGTTGACTGGGGCAGCTGTTGCTGTTTCGGGCACAATTGGATTTGTTGGTTTAGTTGTACCCCATATGACAAGAATGCTTTGGGGGGCAGACCACCGCCATTTATTGATTTTATCCTTTTTCAATGGAGCAAGCCTCCTCATAATTTGTGATTTAGTATCTCGAACGATTATTTCCCCTTCAGAACTACCGATAGGTGTTATAACCGCCTTTATAGGGGCACCCGTTTTTTCATTTATATTCTATAAGCAAAGAAAAAGTAGGGGGTGAAAACATGTTAAAGGTTCAAAATGTTTCAGGTGGTTATGGCTCAACGCCAATACTGGCGGACATTTCCTTTGAAGTGGAGAAAGGAAAAATGTTAGGTATTCTTGGTCCAAATGGTTGTGGGAAATCAACTTTATTAAAAGTAATTAGTGGTATTATGAAACCATCAACAGGAACGGTATATGTGGATGGGAAAGAAATTAAAAACTATTCATCAAAACAGTTAGCTAAAAAAATGACTGTGTTACCACAATTACATGCAACTGCTTTTTCAAATACGGTTCGGGATACTGTTTCCCTAGGTCGTTACCCTCATCAATCTGGTTTTTTTTCAAGTTGGAAAACAGAAGATGAACAAGCAGTCGTAAAAGCAATGGATCAAACCGGTGTACGGAAATTTGAAAAAGCTCAATTGGAGTATTTATCGGGAGGGGAACAACAAAGGGTATTTATCGCGCAAGCTTTAGCCCAAAGTTCAAATTTGCTACTGCTAGATGAACCAACAAACCATTTAGATATCGCCCATCAAAAACAAATATTAGATATGATTCGAAAAGAAGTAACAGAACATGACTTAACCGTTGTTTCTGTTTTTCATGATATTAACTTAGCTTCATTATACTGTGATGAAATCTTGCTCATGGAGGACGGGAAAGTAAGGGCGAATGGTGTACCCCATGAGGTATTAATTGATGATCGAATTATGGATGTATATAATGCAAGAATTTCAATGCAAGCCCATCCAGAACAACCAAAACCACAAATGACGATATTACCTGATTTAATCGAGTTAGCAAAGGAAAAACTGATTACAGCGAAGAATTTTAAAATAAAAGATGAATACGTTGAATTTAAATCCGATTTTCCTTTGCGGGTATTATCTTCAGCAGTCCATAATGCTGGATTAGGTTGGTATTCCAATTTTATTAACCGTACCGTCAACCAAGATTACAATATTGATCAAGTTAAAGAAGAGTTTTTAGGATATTTAATAGAAAAAGGCTTCGCTCCTACGAATACTGTGGGTATGATGACAGCAGTTGATACGAGGAATGCAATTATAAAACAGTATGAAGCTACTTTCGGAGATGTTTTCGTTATCGTAACTGCTGGAATTGGGAATGCAATGGATGTATCTCGAACTTTTGATAGGGAACATAACGATTATATTGGAACGATTAATACGTGGATAGTCATTAATGGAAAACTATCCGATGAGGCATTTGTTCAAGGGATGATGACTGCAACTGAAGCGAAAACGAAAGCACTGCATCACGAAAAGGTGTATGATAAAATTTCTAATACGGTAGCAACGGGGACACCGACCGATAGTTTACTCATTGCTGCAACTCAACAGGGAGAACTTATGCAATATGGTGGTCCAATTACAGAGGTTGGTAAAGTAATTGGAAAAGGAGTTTTTGAAGCGACGTTGGAAGCGATTCAAAATTATCGAAAAGGGGAGTTACAATGAAACTGTACACGAAAACAGGGGATAAAGGGAAAACAAGTTTAATGGGTGGCCGTGTCAATAAAGACGATTTACGTGTAGAAGCTTATGGCACAATTGATGAGTTAAATTCTTTTATTGGCAAAGCAGTAACGGAATTAGACTCAGGGATTTTTCAGGATATAATAGTAGACTTACAAACAATCCAGCATGAATTATTTGATTGCGGTGGAGATTTAGCAAATGTAATGAAGGAACGACAATACACTCTACAAGAATCCTCTATAGAGGTGCTCGAAAAGCGTATAGATGCTTTATCTGATGAAGCGCCTCCGTTAAAAAGATTTATATTACCTGGAGGAACACCAGCAGCAGCAACTCTTCATATTGCCCGTACAATAACTCGTCGTGCAGAGCGGAGAGTAGTGACGTTAATGAACGAAAAAGAAGATGTTCCTACTGTTGTACAAAAGTATTTAAATCGATTATCGGATTATTTCTTTGCATCGGCACGTGTCGTAAATTTCCGCTTACAAGTAAGTGATGTGGAATATATTCGGAGCGGGGATGTATTTAAATAATTAAAACAAACAATCTTACTTCGGTAGGATTGTTTTTTATTTGAAAAGAAGGTGTATATAGAAAAAAGAAGAATAAATAAGAAATAATTTAATATAATTAGAAATTTCCGAACAATGCATTGACTGAATGCTCATTCATATTTTACAATAAAAACAGAATAATAAGAGATTTCCAATCAACGTGATTCATAATTATCAGTTGAAAGGAATAATCAATAGAAACAGAAACAAAGGGGAAAAAGAGATAAGGGGGAGAAGAAATGAATGCATTATTAATCGCAAACTGGGTGTTATTTATTGCGGTCGTGTTATACGCAGTAGGATTGTTTGTTTACCTGTTAAAAACACGATATGAGTTTGTAAAGCTTGGAAAGAAAGAAGAATTTAATGAAAATGTCATGATGCGGCTCGAAAAAATTTGGGTCAATGTATTTGGACAATCTAAATTATTAAAAGATAAAAAAAGCGGATTTATCCATGTTCTATTTTTCTATGGATTCCTTCTTGTTCAATTAGGTGCGATTGATTTTATTTGGAAAGGTTTAGCACCAGGATCACACCTTCCTTTAGGACAACTATATCAAGTGTTTACACTTTTTGAAGAAATTGTAGCTGCGGTCATTTTAGTAGCAGTGTTTGGAGCGTTTTATCGTCGTTATATCGAAAAGCTCGTTCGTCTAAAACGAGGTTGGAAAAATGGACTAGTATTAATTTTTATCGGTGGATTAATGGTTTCCACTTTAATTGGAAACGCTATGGGGATTATTTGGCATAATCATGGTTTTACGGGCAGTGAACCGATTGCATCAGGAATTGCTGCGATATTTAGTTTCTTACCGGCTGAAGCTGCAGCAGTAGGATTTTATGTTATGTGGTGGGTACACTTACTAATTTTATTAACATTCTTAGTGTATGTTCCTCAATCAAAACATTTCCATCTTATCTCTGGTCCTGTAAACGTTTACTTCCACAGATTAGACCGTGCTGGTACCCTTCGTCCGATTAATTTCGATGCGATGGAAGAGGCGGAAGATGAAGAAGAAATGCCATCCTTTGGTGTTGGTAAAATTACAGACTTTACTCAAAAACAATTAATTGATTTATATGCATGTGTAGAATGTGGTCGTTGTACGAACATGTGTCCTGCAACGGGGACGGGAAAAATGCTATCTCCGATGGATTTGATCGTGAAGTTACGTGATCATTTAACTTTTACAGGTGCTGTTACAACAAAACAAAAACCTTGGGTTCCTGCCTTTGCCTTTAATAACTCAAAGGGTAATCAACTTGCAATGGCTGCAGGGGCAGAAGGTGCAATTATTGATGATATTTACAGTCCTTCATTAATCGGGGATGTGATTACAGAAGAAGAAATTTGGGCTTGTACAACATGTCGTAACTGTGAAGACCAGTGTCCGGTTATGAATGAGCACGTCGATAAAATCATTGACCTTCGTCGTTATTTAACGATGACAGAAGGGAAAGTTAATTCCGATGCTCAACGTGCGATGAACAATATCGAACGACAAGGAAATCCTTGGGGTCTTAATCGTAAAGAAAAAGAAAACTGGCGTGATCTTGATTCATCTATTCATATTCCGACTGTTAAGGAAGCAAAAAAATCAGGAGAAGGTTTTGAATATTTATTCTGGGTCGGTTCGATGGGATCCTTTGATAGCCGATCACAAAAAATTGCTTTATCCTTTGCCCGATTAATGAATGAAGCAGGCGTGAAATTTGCAATTTTAGGGAATAAGGAGAAAAACTCCGGTGATACACCTCGCCGATTAGGAAATGAATTTTTATTCCAAGAACTTGCGACGGCTAATATTGAAGAGTTTGAGAAAAATGAAGTGAAGAAAATTGTTACCATTGATCCTCATGCTTACAATATCTTTAAAAATGAATATAAAGATTTCGGATGGGAAGGGGAAGTCTACCACCATACAGAACTGTTATATGATTTAGTTGAGCAAGGGAAACTAACTTTAAACCATCGAGTTGATGAAACAATTGTATTCCATGATTCGTGTTATTTAGGTCGTTACAATGACGTTTATGACGCACCAAGGGAAATTTTAAAAGCGATTCCTGGAGTAAACTTAGTTGAAATGGAACGTAACCGTGAAACCGCAATGTGTTGTGGAGCTGGTGGTGGTTTAATGTGGATGGAAGAGCACGTCGGTAACCGTATTAATGTTGCTCGCACGGAACAAGCATTAGCTACAAGTGCTTCCATTATTTCTTCTGGCTGTCCTTACTGTTTAACAATGCTTTCTGATGGTACGAAGGCAAAAGAAGTGGAAGAAACAGTCGGTACTTATGATATCGCTGAACTTTTAGAACGCTCTGTATTTGGTGAGAAGAATTTAGAGGTTTTTGTAAATAACCAGGAGGAATTAGAGTCAGTGGCTAAGTAACTGAATGCATCGATGAAAAGCGATAAATAGTAGTCGATTACAATTGGCTCCTTCTGATATTAACGAACAAAATTCGTGTTTTTTCTAAGAATTTAACGATATTTTTAAGGAAATATATTAATTTTAGAAAAGTTGAAATTGAATAATTAATTCGTATTCTGTAAAATAAAGTTAAAGATGAAAAGGGGAGTTCTAAATGACTCCCTTTTTTATTAAAAATAAATTGAGCGAGCGTTCAGTCAATTAGAGATTCTTAATCTACTAAATTGATAAAGTTAGCTCAAAAGCTGAACGATTATAAACTTTTATTCAAAACAAAGGGGATGGGGATTTGAGTAAATCAGTTATTTTAGAAGGAGCAAGAACACCGTTTGGTAAATTTGGAGGTTCACTTGCATCTCTTTCAGCAAGTGATCTTGGGGGAACAGCTATTCAATCAGCATTACAAAAAGCAAGTATTCAACCAGATGAAGTACAAGAAGTGATTATGGGTACTGTTTTACAAGGGGGGCAAGGTCAAATTCCTTCAAGGCAAGCTGCCTCAAAAGCTGGAATTCCCTACAATGTGAAAACAGAGACAATAAATAAAGTTTGTGCTTCCGGGATGAGAAGTGTCACACTAGCCGATCAACTTATTCGATTGGGAGAAGAAGAAGTGATCGTTGCAGGTGGTATGGAGTCTATGTCCAATGCACCTTACTATTTACCAAAAGGACGATGGGGGCTTCGAATGGGGGATGCGAAATTAGTTGATGGTATGGTATACGATGGACTTTCTTGCGCATTTCATCCAAATAATGTTCATATGGGCACTTACGGAAATGAAACAGCGAATACGTTTGATATTTCTCGTGAAGTACAAGACGAATGGGCAGTTCGTAGTCATCAATTAGCTATAAAAGCGATAGAAGAAGGAAAATTTGCTGAAGAGATTGTCCCGATTGAAATTAAGGGTCGTAAAGGGGAGATAACAACTATTCAAGAAGATGAAGCACCTCGAAAAGATACAACTATGGAAGCGTTATCAAAATTGAAACCGGCGTTCGACAAGGATGGAACAATTACAGCAGGAAATGCGCCTGGGGTGAATGATGGGGCATGTGCTCTTGTGTTAATGAGCGAGGATCGAGCGAATCGAGAAGGTCGTAAGCCTCTTGCTTATGTATTAGGGCATGCAGAAGTTGGAGTGGAACCAAAGGACTTCCCTCAAACGCCAGGTATTGTCATTAAAGAGTTACTAAAGAAAACGCAAAAATCTGTGGATGATATTGATTTAATTGAAATTAACGAGGCTTTTGCTGCTGTAGCATTAGTGAGCAACCAAATTGCTGGTTTGGATTCAGCAAAAGTCAATGTTAATGGTGGTGCAGTAGCTTTAGGTCATCCAATTGGAGCATCGGGCGCGAGAATTATTTTAACTTTAGCATATGAATTAAGACGTCGTGGCGGAGGTATTGGTATTGCAGCAATTTGTTCAGGTGGTGGTCAAGGAGATGCCATCATGATAGAAGTACCAAAACAATAACATGATGATTTTATATAGAAAAAACGTTCGAACATAATGGGGGATAATATATGACGATTCAAAAGGTGATGGTTGTTGGTGCAGGACAAATGGGTTCGGGGATAGCCCAAGTCATTGCTCAAGCAGGGTTTGAAGTGAAGCTTAATGATATGAAACAAGAGTTTTTTGAACGAGGACTTCGAGTGATTGCAAAAAATTTAACAAGGGATGTCGAAAAGGGTAGAAAAACAGAAGAAGAAAAGGAAGCGATTTTAAATCGAATCACCATGTCATTAGATTTAAAGGATGCCTTTGATGCAGATTTAATTATTGAAGCAGCTACCGAAAATATGGATATTAAACAAACGATTTTTAAGGAACTTGATGCAATAGCTCCTAAACATGCTATTTTTGCGACAAATACGTCTTCATTACCAATTACAGAAATTGCTGCTGTAACGGAAAGACCGGAAAAAGTAATTGGCATGCATTTTATGAATCCTGTTCCGGTTATGAAACTTGTAGAAATAATCCGTGGTCTTGCAACAGCAGACGAAGTATATAAAACCGTTGAGCAAATGACTCATCAACTTGGCAAAACACCGGTAGAAGTAAATGATTTCCCAGGTTTTATTTCCAACCGTATATTGCTACCAATGATTAATGAGGCGGTTTATGCCCTTTATGAAGGGGTTGCAACTAAAGAAGCAATCGATGATGTGATGAAGCTTGGAATGAATCATCCAATGGGTCCTCTCACTTTAGCAGATTTTATTGGCTTAGATACTTGTCTATATATTATGGAAATTTTACACGAAGGTTTAGGAGATAGTAAATATCGCCCTTGTCCACTTCTTCGTAAATATGTTGCAGCAGGTTGGTTAGGAAGAAAGACAGGCCGCGGCTTCTATGTTTATGAAGATTGAGGAGGACATCATGAATCTTAACTTTAATGAAGAACAAATCATGTTGCGCGATATGGTTCGTCAATTTGCGGAAACTGAAATTGCGCCATTCGTAGAAAAAATGGAGCAGGGGGAATTTCCGAGGGAGATTCTAAAAAAAATGGGAGAGTTAGGTCTAATGGGGATAACTGTACCAAATAAGTATGGTGGTGCAGGGATGGACTTTACTTCTTACATTCTAGCAATTAATGAAATCTCTAAAATAAGTGCTGTTGTAGGGGTTATACTTTCTGTTCATACTTCTGTAGGTACGAACCCTATTCTTTATTTTGGTACAGAGGAGCAAAAGGAAAAATATGTTCCTAAATTAGCAAGGGGAGAATATTTAGGTGCTTTTTGTTTAACTGAACCTGAAGCAGGTTCAGACGCTGGAGCATTAAAAACAAAAGCCATTAGACAAGATGATCATTATGTATTAAATGGATCCAAAGTATTTATTACGAATGGTGGAGAGGCAGAGGTTTATATTGTGTTTGCATCCACAAACCCGGAAAAAGGTTCCCGAGGGATTTCAGCTTTTATCGTCGAAAAGGATACACCTGGTTTTAATGTTGGAAAAAATGAGAAAAAGATGGGTCTTCACGGTTCTAAAACAGTTCAATTAACCTTTGAAAATATGAAAGTACCAGCAGAAAACCTATTAGGGGTTGAAAATGAAGGCTTTAAAATTGCCATTGCGAATTTAAATGCGGGGAGAATTGGAATTTCTGCACAAAGTTTAGGTATTGCAGAAGCCGCATTGAACGCTGCTACGAATTACGCAAAAGAACGGATCCAATTTGGAAAGCCGATTGTTTCAAATCAAGGGGTAAGTTTCAAATTAGCTGACATGGCAACAGCAGTAGAGGCGGCAAAATTATTGACTTTCAAAGCTGCCAATCTTCATTCCTTAGGATTACCTTGTGGTAAAGAAGCTTCTATGGCGAAATTGTTTGCTTCAAGAACGGCTGTTCAAGTTGCTACGGAAGCGGTACAAATATTTGGAGGTTATGGATTTACTAAGGATTATCCAGTAGAAAGATATTTTAGAGATGCTAAAGTAACCGAAATTTATGAAGGCACAAGTGAAATACAAAAAATTGTTATCAGTAAACAGTTATAAAACACAAAGGGTAAATTTACTAAATGAGAACAATGAAAAGTTAATGGGGGAAATGACAAAATGAACTTTCAATTATCAGAAGAGCATGAACAATTGAGACAAATGATACGGGAATTTGCTATAAACGAAGTTGCACCATCTGCTGCAGAGCGGGATGAAGAAGAACGTTTTGATCGTGAAATTTGGGATAAGATGGCCGAACTCGGTTTAACAGGCATTCCATGGCCAGAACAATATGGTGGAGCCGGCTTTGACTACTTAGCGTATTGTATTGCTGTTGAGGAATTATCCAGAGTTTGCGCATCCACTGGTGTAACGTTATCAGCCCATACGTCATTAGCAGGCTGGCCAATATATAAATTTGGTAGTGAAGAACAAAAACAAAAGTACCTCCGTCCAATGGCAGAAGGAAAAAAAATTGGCGCTTATTGTTTAACTGAAGCAGGCTCTGGCAGTGATGCAGGAGGGATGAAAACAACTGCTAAACGAGAAGGAGACGAATATGTATTAAACGGTTCTAAAATATTTATTACAAATGGTGGAATTGCTGATACTTATGTTGTTTTTGCGGTAACTGATCCTGAATCAAAGCATAAAGGAACAAGTGCATTTATTGTAGAGTCGAGTTTCCCTGGATTTTCTGTTGGGAAAAAAGAAAAGAAATTGGGAATTCGTTCATCACCGACAACTGAAATTGTTTTTGATCAATGTCGAGTGCCAAAAGAAAACTTACTTGGTCAAGAAGGGGAAGGCTTTGTAATCGCTATGAAAACGCTAGACGGTGGACGTAATGGGATCGCAGCACAAGCTGTCGGCATAGCGCAAGGTGCATTAGATGCGGCGACAGATTACGCAAAAGAGCGTGTCCAATTTGGTAAGCCAATTGCTGCGAATCAAGGGGTATCTTTTAAATTAGCAGACATGGCAACAGCGGTGGAAGCTTCAAGACTATTAACTTATCAAGCAGCGTGGTTAGAATCTAACAATCTTCCTTATGGTAAAGCATCGGCAATGGCAAAATTAATGGCAGGTGATACTGCAATGTCTGTCACTACAGATGCGGTACAAATTTTTGGTGGTTATGGTTATACAAAAGAATATCCGGTTGAGCGATATATGCGTGATGCAAAAATTACACAAATATATGAAGGGACACAAGAGATTCAACGATTAGTAATCTCTCGTATGCTTACGAAATAATCGATGACGGAAAAGAGCGAGAAAATTTTAGTCAAATCATCTGTAAAAGATGAAAGTCTAATTGAAATGCGCCGAAGACAAATTGTAAATGCAGCTCTGAAATTATTTAAAGAAAAGGGCTTTCATCGGGCGACCACAAGGGAAATTGCTAAAGCTGCCGGATTTAGCATAGGGACATTGTACGAATATATACGTACAAAGGAGGACGTGCTCTATTTAGTATGTGATGACATTTATAATCAAGTGACGCAACGGCTATCACAAATTTCTACAAGCTCTGGAACAATTGAAGAACTTAAAGAAGCAATTAAACAGTATTTTTTATTGATTGATAGTATGGTAGATGAATTTACCATTATGTATCAGGAAACAAAAACATTACCGAAAAATGCACAAGTTTACGTGCTCAATAAAGAATTAGAAATGGTTTCGTTGTTTGAAAGAATATTAAAAAATTGTGTGCAATCAGGAAAAATGATGATAACCGATAATGATATTTATTTAGCAGCCAATCATATTGTAGTTCAAGGGCAAGCGTGGGCATTTCGTAAATGGGCTTTACAGAAACATTTTACAATTAATGACTATACAATTGCCCAAACGAAAATGTGTTTATCGGGAATTTTATATGATGAAAAGTCAAATTAAACACCGCTAATAGCTACGGTTACGCGTTACCGCTAAGCGGTGTTGTTTTCATTCGATGTTTTAAAACAAAGGGGAACATTTTACACAAAGGAATAGACCTTTATATATACACGTTTTGAAAGGGGAAAAACGTATGGTAAATGTTGAACAAGTTCATCCGACACAAAAACCGGGAGTTTATCGTCCGAAACATCATATTCGATTTGTGACAGCTTCTAGTTTATTTGATGGTCACGATGTATCGGTAAATATTATGCGAAGAATTCTACAAGCAAGCGGAGCCGAAGTAATCCATCTTGGACATAATCGCTCGGTGGAAGAGGTTGTCAATGCAGCGATTCAAGAAGATGCTCAAGCGATAGCGGTATCTTCTTATCAAGGTGGACATATGGAATACTTTAAATATATGTATGATTTATTAAGGGAGAAAGGTGCCCCGCATATTAAAATTTATGGCGGTGGCGGAGGGGTAATTTTACCTCGTGAAATAAAAGAACTCCATGAATATGGAATCGCAGGTATCTTTTCACCTGAGGATGGGATGCAGCTTGGTTTACAAGGTATGATTAATAAACAATTAGAAGGTGCCGATTTCTCTACTTTGAAAGATAACTATGTCGAATTGCTCGATAAACTCTCAACCAATACACCAGAAATTTTAGCGAATTTAATTACAGCTGCTGAAATTGGGGGAGATGGGCAAACGGTTCAATTAATTAATGAAGCAAGGAAAAAATCAAAAAAGACACCTGTTTTAGGGATTACTGGTACTGGTGGAGCAGGGAAATCATCTTTAACTGATGAATTGATTCGACGATTTTTACGAGAATTTCCAGAAAAAAAGGTTGCCATTATTTCAGTAGACCCAACTAAGCAAAAAACAGGTGGTGCTTTACTCGGTGACCGTATTCGAATGAATGCAATTTTTGATAATCGCGTTTATATGAGAAGTTTGGCAACTCGTGGTTCACGAACAGAGCTTTCTAACGCAATTGGAGATGTTTTAGATATCGTAAAAGCGGCTGGATATGATCTTATCATTGTTGAAACGAGCGGTATAGGTCAAGGGGATGCTGAGATTACAAAATATACAGACCTATCGATGTACGTCATGACAAGCGAATTCGGTGCCCCGTCCCAATTAGAAAAAATTGATATGATCGATTATGCTGACTTAATCGTTATTAATAAGTTTGAGCGGAAAGGCTCTGAAGATGCATTACGACAAGTACAAAAACAATATCAACGTTCCCATGAACTATGGTCATTGGACTTAGATAAAATGCCAGTATACGGCACGATTGCAAGTCAATTTAATGATAAAGGGACAAATTCATTGTTTGCTGCCCTTGTATCTAAAATAAATGAAAAATGTGGATACAATTGGAAAACGTCATATGAGCAGTTTATTAAAACACAAAAACAAGATGTGATTATTCCAAACGACCGACGTTATTACTTAAGAGAAATAGTAGATACAGTTCGTAATTACCACAAACAAGCTGCCCATCAAGTAGAATTAGGAAGAAAACTCTATCAACTAGAAGGCGCAATTGCTCAATTGAAAGAAAGCTCACCGGAAGATGTCCTTATTTCCTCCCTTCAATCTTTAGCAGAAGGGGTTAGAAATGAATTGTCTGCTGAGTCGAAACAAATTCTTTTAAATTGGGAGAAACTAAAAGAAGATTATTCAGGTGATGAATTAGTCACAAAAATACGTGATAAAGAAATTCGTACTTTACTTAAAACAACATCCTTATCTGGAACAAAAATTCCGAAGGTAGCTTTACCTAAATTCAAAGATTATGGTGAAATTTTACGTTGGGTATATGCTGAAAATGTACCAGGAGCATTTCCTTATACAGCTGGTGTATTTCCGTTTAAAAGACAAGGGGAAGATCCAAAACGTCAGTTTGCAGGAGAAGGTACTCCAGAACGTACAAATAAAAGGTTCCATTATTTATCTAAAGATGACGATGCAAAACGTCTTTCTACTGCATTTGACTCCGTAACTTTATACGGGGAAGATCCCGATTATCGACCAGATATATACGGAAAAGTAGGAGAATCTGGCGTTAGTATCTGTACATTAGATGATATGAAAAAATTATATGATGGCTTTGATTTATGTGCACCATCCACTTCAGTTTCTATGACTATTAACGGTCCTGCACCTATCATTTTAGCAATGTTTATGAATACCGCAATAGACCAACAAGTTCAAAGAAAAGAAGGAGAATTAGGTCGACCATTAACTTTAGAAGAATTTACTGAAGTACGGGAAAAAACGTTGCAAGTAGTACGTGGAACGGTGCAAGCAGATATTTTAAAAGAAGACCAAGGTCAAAATACATGTATTTTCTCAACGGAGTTTGCTTTACGTATGATGGGAGATATTCAGCAGTACTTTATTGACCACAAAGTACGTAATTATTATTCCGTTTCCATATCGGGTTATCACATCGCTGAAGCTGGGGCAAACCCAATTTCTCAGCTTGCTTTTACATTAGCTAATGGCTTTACGTACGTGGAATATTATTTAAGTCGAGGAATGAACATTGACGACTTTGCACCTAATCTATCATTCTTCTTCTCCAATGGATTAGACCCTGAATATACGGTTATTGGTCGAGTAGCTCGGCGAATATGGGCAATTGTTATGCGCGATAAATATGGTGCAAATGAACGATCTCAAAAATTGAAATATCATGTTCAAACGTCTGGACGGTCTTTGCATGCTCAGGAAATCGATTTTAATGATATTCGAACAACGTTACAAGCATTAATGGCCCTTCAAGATAATTGTAATTCCCTTCATACAAATGCCTATGATGAGGCGATTACAACGCCTACTGAAGAATCAGTACGCAGAGCAATGGCTATTCAAATGATTATTACAAAAGAACATGGCTTATCCAAAAACGAAAATCCTTTACAAGGGGCATTTATTATAGAAGAGTTAACGGATTTAGTAGAGCAAGCCGTTTTAGAAGAATTTGAACGAATCAATGATCGTGGTGGCGTTCTCGGTGCGATGGAGACCCAATACCAACGGGGCAAAATACAAGAGGAGTCAATGTATTATGAACATCTTAAACATTCCGGAGAACTACCAATTGTTGGTGTAAATACTTATTTAAACCCTAATCCTCCATCTGCTGAAGAGATTGATAGTATGGAAATTGCACGGGCATCGAAGGAAGAAAAACAATTACAAATTAAAAATTTACAAAGTTTCCAAGAACGACATAAAGAAGAATGTGAAATATCGTTAAATAAATTAAAAGAAACTGCTTTATCCGGCGGAAATATTTTCGAGCAATTGATGGAAACAGTTCGGGTAGCTAGTCTAGGGCAAATAACGAAAGCTCTTTATGAAGTTGGGGGACAATATAGAAGAAATATGTAGGAATAATGTATCGGCGCTTGCGAGAAAGGTTTATCATGCAAGCGCTATTTTTAGGTAAGTAGAATTATTTTTTTCCTATTTTAAGCTAGTTTTTAGTGCAAAAAGACTTCTTTTATCATAAATTTTCTTAAAATGGTTTAGATAAGGAAATTTCCCATAAAAAATGGTAGTAATAACTGCACAAAATTTTCAAATTTAGCTATAATGAATGGGACAGAAAGGAAGGGTTGCAATTGATTAAACAATATTTACATTACATAATAATATTAGGCTGTCTCATTGCAACTTTCTTTTTGTACAATAAGCAGTTAGGGTCTATTCCACTTCTTGTTTTATCAGGTGTACTGTTTTATTTAGGTATTCGAGAAATATATAAAATAAAAAACAGTAAATGAAACTAGCATAGTGTATAACACTTTGTATATAATGGATATTATGCTTAAGATATGTATAATCTTTGTTCAGTAAAATACTCTTCGTTATGATATAAAGATAAATATAAAGTTTATTTTTAAGAGGATGAACAAAGATACCGTCTCTCATTGTATTACGGTTACCGTTTTGAAAATGTTCTTTATTTGTGATTTTAACAAAATAAGAATATTTTCCATAAATAATCGTAAATTTGAATGCAGTGAAGATGAGGCGCAATTGATTGCATTATGAATAGAAAGGACGTGCACGGGTTGGATATTCGTGAAATGACAAAAGAACAATTAGCAGAAGAATCGTTAATTGACTTAGCTTATGCAATTTTAGAAGAGAGTAAAACACCGATCGTATTTGCAGATTTACTAAAAGAAATCCAAAATTTAAATGGTTTATCGGATGAAGAAATTCAAAATAGACTAGTACAATTCTATACAGATATGAATATCGATGGCCGTTTCCTTTTAAACCATGAAAATGCATGGGGTCTTCGTGAGTGGTATAAAGTCGAAACGATTGAAGAGGAAACAGCACCAACTGTTAAAGCTCGTAAACGTAAATCGAAAGCAGTTATTGATGAAGAAGAAGAAGACTTAATTGTTGATGAAGATGATTTAGTCTTTGAGGAAGACTTCGAAGAATTCGTTGATGATGAAGTGGACGAAGACGAGGAAGAAGATTTAGATTTCGTTGAAGAAGAAATCGATAGCATTGACGAAGTAGATGTTGATGCGGATATCGATGATGAGATCATTGATGAAGAAGATGGGTTTATCATTGATGATGAAGTTGAAGATGACATCGACGACGAAGAAGAAGAAAAATAAATTTTCTAATTTTTCTCTTTTAGTTTAAAGGTCTTGACTTCTTTAATCGTTCCATATAATCTTTTACTTGGGCTCCATTAAAAATGGAGATTGACCGTGATAAATGACACGCTCCCCCTGCAAACCATTGCAGGTGGAGCGTTTTTTTGTTTTTTCCAATTAGAAAGTACGGGAAACTCTCCAAATATCGGCTTATTGAACTTTCCATAGTATGGTTAAGTAAACAAGTATACGAATCAAATTGGACTAAATATTTTTCAGTTTAAATTTTTTATTTAGGAATGAATGATTATGTATACACTGAATACAAGTTCTCAAGCCTTATTTATAAACTGCATTGAAGTAATGAGGAGGATTTTGCAATGACAAAGTATATTTTTGTAACAGGTGGGGTTGTTTCTTCCCTAGGTAAAGGGATAGTCGCATCATCATTAGGGCGTTTATTAAAGAACCGTGGATTACAAGTAACAATCCAAAAATTCGATCCATATTTAAATATTGATCCAGGTACAATGAGTCCTTACCAACATGGTGAAGTATTTGTAACAGATGATGGCGCTGAAGCTGATTTAGACTTAGGTCACTATGAGCGCTTTATCGATATTAATTTAGGTAAACATTCAACCGTAACTTCTGGTCGAGTTTATCAATCCGTTCTTGCGAAAGAACGTCGTGGTGATTATAACGGTAAAACCGTACAAGTTATTCCGCATGTAACGAATGAAATTAAAGACCGAATTCAACGTGCAGGAAGAGAAACAAGTGCTGATATCGTAATTACAGAAGTAGGTGGAACAGTAGGGGACATCGAATCTCTTCCATTCCTTGAAGCAATTCGCCAAATGAAATCTGACCTTGGTCATAACAATGTGATGTATATTCATTGTACGCTAATTCCGTATATTGCAGCGGCTGGTGAATTGAAAACTAAACCTACACAACACTCTGTAAAAGAATTACGTTCTTTAGGTATTCAACCAAATATTATTGTTGTTCGTACTGAACAGCCAGTATCAGATGAAATGAAAGACAAATTAGCACTATTCTGTGATGTTACTTCTCGAGACATTATTGAATCCCGTGATGCAGAAACTTTATACGATATCCCACTGAACCTACATGCACAAGATTTTGATGATATCGTTCTTGAACATTTTGGTATTGAAGCACCTGAAGCTAATATGGCTGATTGGAAAGAACTTGTAAGTAAAGTGAAAAGTCTATCAAATAAAACACGCATTGCCCTTGTAGGGAAGTATGTAGAACTGCAAGATGCATATATTTCGGTTGTAGAGGCTTTAAAACATGCAGGTTATGTTTATGACTCTGAAATCGAAGTAGATTGGATTAATGCTGAACATGTGAACGCTGATAATGTTCATGAGTTATTAAAAGATGCTGATGGAATTTTAGTACCAGGTGGATTTGGTGATCGTGGTATTGAAGGGAAAATCTCTGCAATTCAATACGCTCGTGAAAATGATGTACCATTCTTAGGTATATGTTTAGGTATGCAATTAGCAACAATTGAGTTTGCACGTAACGTACTTGGATTAGAAGGTGCCCATTCCACTGAGCTTAATAAAGAGACACCATATCCAATTATCGACTTCTTACCAGATCAAAGTGACGACATTGACTTAGGTGGTACATTACGCTTAGGTTTATATCCTTGTAAATTAAAAGAAGGTTCACGAGCTATGGCTGCTTATAACGACGAGCTTGTTTATGAGCGTCACCGTCATCGTTATGAATTTAATAATGAATTCCGTGAAGCAATGGAAGCAGAAGGTCTTGTATTCTCAGGGACAAGTCCTGATAATAAATTAGTTGAAATTATTGAATTACCAGAGAAAAAATTCTTCCTAGCATGTCAATTCCACCCGGAATTTATTTCTCGTCCGCAACGTCCACAGCCATTATTCCGTGAGTTTGTTGGAGCTGCATTTAACAATCGATAAAAGAGAGACTGGGCAAGGAGTAAGTCCTCTGTAAAAGATAAAGCATTGTCATTTCACTTGTAGGCTTGTATTACGTCAAGAACAAACCTACAAAACTTCTCAAAATAAACAAAGGGGCTGACCCAAAAGTGATCAATCAAATCACTTGAGTCAGCCCCTTATTAATTTTCCCACATTCAATTACATTCACAGAGTAGGGAAGACTCCTCGACAATCGTAGACACTTAAAAACCTTGCCTTGCAAGCCAGTTTTCACATAAGTTTGTCCATTGTCCAACGACTTCGTCATTTTCTGCGAGGCCCAATCCATGACGTCCGTTTGGGAATAGATGCATTTCATAAGGGATATTCCATTTTGATAACGCTTTAGCATATAAAAGACTATTTTCTACAGGAACAGTCATATCGTCTGCTGTATGCCATAAAAATGTCGGCGGTGTATGAGTGGAAACGTTCAACTCGTGAGATAGTTTTGCTCGAAGCTCATGAGAAGGATTTTCCCCTAATAGGTTATGTAGAGATCCTTCATGATAGTGTTCTAAAAAAGAAATCACCGGATAACAAAGAATTGCGAAGTCAGGCTTGCTACTTTCCTTATCCACTTCATCACTTGTTTTGTAAGCATGGAAGTCGGATAGTGTTGAGGCTGAAGCAGCTAAATGTCCTCCAGCAGAAAACCCCAAAATAGCAATTTTTTGTTTATCGATATTCCAATCTTGAGCATGAAAACGTACAAATCGTATGGCACGTTGGACATCTGCTAATGGAATGGGGTGTTTATATGGGGCTACTCGATAGTCTAGTACAAAGGCGGAGATTCCTAGAGAATTTAACCATTTTGCAACGGGTTCTCCCTCGTGATATGCACGGCGTTGATAGCTTCCACCGGGACAAATGATAACAGCGCCACGCCCCACGGAGTTCCCAACTAGATAAGGAGTAAGGATGGGGACATCTTCGCTATTTTCTAACCTTTCTTCTGGCCATAATAAGTACGTCATGTTACATCCCCTTTAATCAGAATAAATTTTTAATACCTTGGATGGTTCAAATAATATCTAATGCTTTCATTGGAGCTATCCACATTCTAAAGATGGTGTAGAAATTTGTTTGGAGTAAAGAGCTGATCTGAATTAAATAGGAGAAATGTATTTCACTGATATTTTAAGCTATTACATGTTTAAAAATAATAAAAGATTTTAAGATGAATGTAGTAATTTTTTAAGGTAAATGAAAAGTTACATTGAGAGACGTAAGGGAATGAATTACACTATCTTTACGTTTGTTAGATTTAGGAAAAAATGATAGCGCTAACATGAAGAAAATAGGGGATGATTGGTATGAAAAAAAAATATGTCATATGCGGTGTTAGTAACCGGGCATTACAAATGTTTATCGGTCCAATGATTAAGGAGTTTTCAAAAGAATGTCAGATTGTGGGGTTACTAGATTTAGACCCTTATCGCTTTTCCATATGTAAACAGAAATATCCGCAAATGAATCATGTTCCAACATTTTCTCCCGAACAATTTGAAACAATGATTGAACAGACAAACCCAGATTATGTAATTGTTGCGGGGCGGGATGATACCCATATTGAGTACATTCTGAAATCGTTAAGAAAACAAGTGAATGTTATTACCGAAAAACCTATGGTAACAAATGCACAAGATGCCTACAAAGTCATGAAAGCAGAAGCAGAAAGTGATGCCAGTGTCATTGTCACATTTAATTATCGGTATAGTCCAATTCATCGGAAAATTAAAGAAATGATTCTTGAAGGGAAAGTTGGCAGAGTTACATCCGTTGATTTAAATTGGTATATTGATACATTCCATGGGTCTAGTTACTTTAGAAGGTGGAACCGAGATCGCAACATTTCTGGAGGTTTATCCATTCATAAATCAACTCATCATTTTGATCTTGTCAATTGGTGGTTGGATCAAAAACCAGAAGAAGTTTTTGCCTATGGAGACTTGCATTATTTTGGTCCGGATGGGGAATTAAATCCTAGCAAAAAAGCCAGCCGCTTTTGTGGAAACTGTGATGAACAAAGAAACTGTGCCTACTATAGACGTTGGAATCCACGCAGCGGCTCTAATAGTGTGAGAGATGATCATCTATTGGCAGGGGTCTATGAGGATATTCCTTATACGAATTACAGACCAGATGCTTGTATTTTCGATGAGGATATTCGTATTGAAGATACTTATGTGGCTGCTGTGAAATATGATGGAGGTAGTTTGCTAAGCTATTCAATTAATTTCTCTGCTCCATACGAAGGGTATCGTCTTGCAATTAATGGTACAAAAGGGAGAATTGAAACGACTGAATATCATGAGCCTTCTAGAATTCACTTTCAGTATCCTGAGCAAACAATTGATTATTTTCCGCTTTTCGGTGCAAAAGAAACAATTGAGCTCGTCAAAAATCCTGGAGGTCATGGGGGTGGAGATCCAATCTTATTAGAAGATTTGTTCTTAGGTCCTGATCCATCCAGAAGTTACCCCATTTTAGCTGGTTCAGAAGCAGGCGCTTATTCTATTACTGTTGGTGAAGGGGTATGGCGTTCTGTTAAAGAAGGAAAGCCGATGAAAATAAAAGAGCTTTTATACGATCCAGAAAAAATAGCGAACCATTCTGCTAAATAATAAGATAAATATGGAGAAGACTTATTTTAAGTTTCATAATTGTAGTATGACCTTATTTTAGGCAATAACCAAATTGATAAAACCTGATCTATATAAAGGATTCTAAACTTTTAAAAAAATAACACTCAAAACAATTTTCCGAAATATCTTAAAATTTTTATCAATCATCTTAAAATCTTTAATTATGAAAGAAACCGTTTTCATTTAAAATTGAGGTGAGAAAGGAGGAAGCTAAATGAGTTATTCACAAGGATTTCCTGAAACTTCCGTAAACAATAAAGATGTGGTTCATAAAAAGAAAATAAAGAAAGAGAAATTGGTTCCATATCTTTTTATTTTGCCATCATTCCTTATTATTCTAGGGTTTTTGTTCTACCCAATAGGAACTGTATTTTACTATAGTCTTCAAAATTATGATGTATCTGCACCTTATTATAATAGTTTTGCAGGTCTTGATAATTTTATTAAAATCTTTACAGCAGATGAGATGTTTATTCCGAGTTTAATCAATAGTTTGAAATGGGTTGTATCAGAAGTTGGTCTTCAATTAGTGTTTGGTATGATTTTGGCTTTATTATTAAACCAAACATTTAAATTTAGAGGGCTAGCACGTGCAGCAGCCTTTATACCTTGGGCGATATCAGGAGTACTTGCTTCTGTTATGTGGTCAATGATGTTCAATGAACATATGGGTGTAATCAATGACATGCTAATGAAATTGGGAATTATTAACGAACCAATGGCATTTTTAGCAAGTACATCAACTGCTTTTGGAGCTGTGGTGATCGCTGAATTATGGAGGGGGATTCCTTTTTTTGCGATTACTCTATTAGCTTCTTTACAAAGTATTCCAAATGAATTATATGAGGCTGCAAGAGTGGATGGTGCGAGTAGGTGGAAATCATTTATTTATGTCACTCTACCGCAACTAAAAAATACGATTATATTAACTACATTATTAAGGGTCGTTTGGGAGTTTAATAACGTTGACCTTTTGTTCAACTTAACAGGCGGTGGTCCAGCACATTCAACTACCACACTAACGATGTATATTGCTGATTTAGCTGTACACGGAAGCAATTTCGGTTATGGTTCAGCATTAACGGTTGTTTCCTTTGGTATTCTATTAATCTTTGCCATCCTTTATTTAAGGCTATCCCGTTATGAAAAGGAGTGATTGAAGGATGTTTTCAAAAAATAAAAAAATAGATAGACTGTTAACTTTATATATCCCTTTGGGGTTAATGCTTAGTTTTACATTGTTTCCAATTTATTGGACAATCAATACAGCATTGAAACCGGAAGGAGATATTCTTAAGCGTCCACTTCAATATTTGCCATCTAATCCGACAGTTGAAAATTTTGTATATGCATGGTCGAATATTGGTTTTGCAACATTCTTTAAAAATAGCTTAATCGTCGGGATATGTACGGTTATCATTGTTCTAATTTGCTCTACTTTATCTGGTTACGCGCTTTCCAGATACAATTTTGTAGGGAAAAAAGGTTTCATGTTGATGTTGCTATGTACACAGTTTATCCCGAGAGCAATGATGATTATTCCACTATTTATTATCTTTAAAAATTTAGGATTAATTAGTCATCCGCTTTCTTTGATTATTACGTATACTGCCGTTGAGATTCCTTTTACAACGATACTTATGGCAGGATTTATCTCAAATGTTCCAAAAGAACTAGAAGAAGCGGCAATGATTGATGGATGTTCAAAATTACAAGCCTTGCGCCATGTCGTCTTTCCATTACTAATGCCAGGGATTGTGGCAACAGGAGTATTTACATTCATTTATACTTGGAATGAATTTTTATTAGCTTTAATGCTAACCAATCAACAATCCAGATTCACGCTCCCTGTCGGCTTAAGTTCAATGATGGGCGAGTTTAACGTTAACTATGGGGCACTGGCAGCTGGAAGTGTGATTGCTTTAATTCCTGCGGTTATATTATTTGCCTACGCACAAAAGCACCTTGTCAATGGGATAGGTGGAGCGGTCAAAGGTTAATTTTGTAATAAATAAAATGATGAAAAGGAATAGGGGGAAAACATCATGTTTATGAAAAGGGGAAAATACAAAAGTTCTATTTTAGCATTTTCAATTGTTTCAGGATTGCTACTTGCGGGTTGCAACGGTGATGATGAAAAACCATCAGCATCAACTGACTCAAACAGTAATTCAGATGAGCCTGTAACCATTACTTTCTGGGATGAAAATGCAAGTCCAGAGCGTACACCGTTATGGGAGGAAATTATAAAACAGTTTGAAGATGCAAATCCAAATATTGACGTTGAGTATGTAGTGATTCCGAATAAATCGGCTAAATCCAAATATGATGCAGCAATTGCAGCAAATGATACGCCAGACGTCGGGTCAGTTCAAACAACTTGGCTTCCAGAATTCTCGATACGTGAAGCATTAATGCCTCTAGATGAATATTTTGACGGTTCTGAATTGAAGGATAAAATTAATGCAAGTGCAATTGAATTTAATAAGAAGATTACACAAGATGGCAAATTGTATGGAATTCCATATGCTCAAAACTTAGATACAATTTGGATTCGTACAGATTGGTTTGAGGAAGCAGGAGTAAAAGAACCAGAAACATTTGATGAGTTCTTTACTGCGATTGAAAAAATGACGGACAAGGACAATGGACGCTATGGATACACAATCCGCGGCGGGGCAGGAGGATCCTTCCAGTTACAGCGTTTAATGTTTGCTTACAGCGGTTTAGATTATTTTGGGGAAGATGGGAAAGTAAATATCAATGACCCTAAACATGTCGAATTTGTTGAAAAATATTTATCTTATTACGAAGAATTCACTCCTAAGAGCGATATTACAAATGGTTATAAAGAAATGATTGCAGGTTTTGATACAGGTGTTGTTGCCATGGTACACCATAATGTTGGTTCTTATGGTGAACACAAAAAATCATTAGAAGAAGGTACATTTAAGACAATACCACTGCCTAAGACAGAGGATGGTAAATATGTGGCTGAAGGTGGAAACGCTGTCAATATAGCTGTCTTCAATAGTACAGAACATCCTGATGCTGCTTGGAAATTTGCCGAGTTTGTAAACTCTGCAGAAGCACAAAGTCTGTGGAATGAATCTACTGGGCAAATCCCAACAAACACTGATGTTTTGGATGACGAGTGGGTACAAAATGCACAGCATATCAAGGTAGCGTTTGAAGTATATGAAAACCCTGAAACAAAGCTTTATGAACCGCCATTCTATTTACCAGATTATCGTTCAATTCTTGATAATTTAGTAGATCCTGGCATTCAACAAGTGATGAGTGGGCAAAAATCGGCAAAAGATTTCTTAGACGAATGGGCTACAGCAATTGAAGAGTCTAAAGAAAAATATGACCAGACATTTAACAAATAAGAGCTAACACAAACTTCATTCGGTAGGGGATGTCTCCACTGAATGAAGTTTTGAATAAGCGCTGTTTGTCAAAGTTTTGGTTAAAATCTACTTTTTTCTACGTTTATATTTGGAAATAAAAGTGCGTGCAATAATTAGCCTATTTCTGTCAGTAGGTGAAATGATTTTCAAGAAAAGGAGAATGAGCAATGGAAAAGACAACGGATACAATCGCAACCAAAACTCCATTGGTGATGGCGGAAAAGGCATGTCAAGCTTTAATGCAAACATTTCGTCCTGAAGAACTACCGCCTGCTAAAGCTTTTCACTACCATCAAGGTGTTTTTTTATATGGAATGTACAGAGTTTATCAAGAAACAGGTAAAAGGGAATATTTTGACTATATTAAAGCCTATTTTGATTGTTTAATTGATGAATATGGAAATTTATGTTTCGCGAGAGATGAGCTTGATTCAACAATGGCAGGAATTCTGTTGTTTCCGTTATATGAAGAAACAAAAGATCCACGGTACATGATTGCAGCTAAACGATTGAGAAGTGCTTTAGACACGTTAAATAGAACGTCAGAAAATGGCTTCTGGCACAAAGAGAAATATCCATATCAAATGTGGTTAGATGGTCTATTTATGGGTGGACCATTCATGGTTCTTTATAGCCAACATTTTCATGAAGAAGAATTAATACAAACCGTTCTATTACAAGAAAAATTAATGAGAAAACATATGACCGACGAGAAAACAGGTTTGCTCTATCATGCATGGGATGAAAAAAAAGTTCAACCATGGGCGAATGCTGAAACAGGATGTTCTCCAGAATTTTGGGGACGTTCTCTCGGATGGTATGGTACAGCATTGATTGATTTGTTAGAGCTTTTAGGAGATCGAAAACGAGGACAAGGGGAATTAATTCAATCTCTACAAAGCTTCATTCCAGCTATTCTTAACTATCAAGATGATAAAACGGGCTTATGGTATCAGATTGTCGATAAAGGTAATCTGGAAGATAACTGGTTAGAATCCTCTTGTTCTGCATTGTTCCTTTATTTCATAGCGAAAGCGATTAGCCATGGCTATGTTGATGAATCTTATCGTACGACAGCAGATAAAGCTTATAAAGGATTGTTAGAGCACATGGTGGAGGAACAAGAATCTACTCTTACTTTAAGTGGAATATGTATTGGTACTTCAGCTGGAGTGTATGACTATTATGTGGACCGCCCGACTTCAGAAAATGATTTACATGGTATGGGTGCGTTTATTTTAGGAAGTATGGCTTATTACGACCTAATTAAAGAATAAAAATGAATGATTTGTAGGGTAAGAACGGTTTATCTAACTCATTAATCATTAAAGACTTTCTCATGACATGTTAGTTATACTATAGTATTATTCGGGGCACTTTACACACTTGATTTATAACATGAGAAATGCCCGAAGCATTCGATGTGAGAAATCCGCAACGAGTGCTTTTTTCTTTCCTTTTCATAACTGAAGGTATTGATTAACTAGAGAAAGGCAAGAAATCATGTCATTTTATGAGTAATGAAATAGCATAGAATCTTCTATTTTGTCATTTGAGCCCTAAATAAGACTATAGATGGTTGTTGAATATAGTGAATATTTTGTATATTTAGAATAAAGAATAAAATTTTATTTACCGCTTATATTTTATCAGTTATTGTTTAACTAAGGGAGATCATCTTCTATTTTGTTTCTATTGGGGAGTACAAATGATTGTGAAGAAAATTAAAAATTTAATTCAAAAATATTTCCTCTATTCTATTAAATCAACAATTAATACACTCTATGTACCTATCATTATTATTTTTATATCCATTTCCGGATGGGTATCTTCTATGCTAGCAACTGCACAAATTGAAGAAAATGCATATAAAAATGTCAATGATACGATTTTTCAAACTAAAAATTATTTAGACTATATGCTTTCAGATGTTTTTCAGCAACTAGTTTCTGTTTCGAGTAATCCAAGGATTACAAATTTAATTGGAACCGATGAAGCCGAAATTAAACCAGAGTTTTATGTGGAAATTGATAAGAGCTTACAACATGTATATTCCCGATATAACATCATCCTTGAATCTGTCCTCATTGATCTTAATGAAGGCGAGTTTTTCCTTTATCATAGTGATTATAATACGAATCCATCCATTTCATATAAAGATTATTTTGACCAATACAAGGGAAACAAAGAGGGATTTTATTGGAGAAATATACACCAAGATGAAATTTTTAATACAAATGATCAAGTGATGTCGGTTTTTAGATTAATTAATAGAGGGGCTTCATCTGATAAAGGGATCGTCTTATTTAATCTACGGGATGATTATTTTGAACAAGTGTTAAACAAATCTTTAATTGGAGAAAATGGCTATTTGACCTTAATTAGTCCAAACGGCAAATTTGAATCGAAAGAGGTGAAAACGGAATATCAACTAGATATGGAAACACTCTCTTCACTTCAAACTACCGAAAAAGAGAGAGGGCAATTTTCGTATGAGAGTGTTGAAGGAGAAGATATGATCGTGATTTACGATACGATTGAGGCAAATAAATGGAAACTTGCGGCAGTCGTTCCTGAAAGTGAAATTTTGAATAAAGTAAATTATATAAAACATGCTACTATTTTTTTCATTTTAATCATGATACTTAGTGCAATCTTTTTAACATCTTTTGTTGGAAAGTATATCTCAAAACCATTTGAAAAAATGGCTGAACAAATGCGTACAATTAATAGGAAGAGCCTCGTTTTATATAATGAAACATCTGGTCCCGAGGAAATGAAAATTCTTCACAATGGGTTTAAAGAACTTCTGTTAAGGATTCAAACATTAATGGATCAAATTCAATTAGAACAGGAGGAAAAACGGCAATTAGAATTTGCAGTTATGCATGCGCAAATAAATCCTCATTTTCTTTATAATACGCTTTATTCTATTAAAGGATTATGTGATATGGGATTAAATAAGGATGCGAGCCAAATGGTAAGTGCTCTCTCAAGCTTTTTCCGAATAGGAATTAGTAAAGGAAAGGAAATCATCTCCATTAAGGAGGAGATTGAACATATTGAGCATTATTTATTCATTCAAGAAATGCGGTATGGGGACGACTTTTCCTATGAAGTTAATGTAGAAGAAGAGATTCTATCCTATAACATAATTAAACTTTCATTACAGCCGCTTATTGAAAACGCCATTTACCATGGGGTAAAGCAGAGACGGGGGCAGGGAAAAATTAATATAAAAGGTTACGAGACTGAAAGTACGATTGTCCTAGAGGTGTCTGATAATGGAAATGGTATTGAAAAAGAAAAGTTAGCTGAGATTTCAAGAGAATTGGACGCTTCTTTTAAAGAGAAAAAGAGTTTTATTGGGATTGGACTTAAAAGTGTAAATGAACGAATTAAAATTCATTTTGGGCAAGAGTATGGTTTAAATATTTCAAGTAAATTTGGTCAGGGCACTGTGGTAAGCATTCTTATTCCCAAAATAAAAGGGGAGATCAACGAAAATGTATAAAGTGGTTGTTGTTGAAGATGATCGTATCATTCGTCGTGGGATTTGTCAGTCAATAAAGTGGAATGAGCATGGATTTATCGTTGCAGGGGAAGCAGGAGATGGTGAAATAGCTCTTGGGTTAATTGAAAAAGAACAGCCTCAAGTCGTTATTTCAGATATTAATATGCCATTTATGGATGGGTTGGAAATGGCAAAGAAAATAAAAGAAACAAGTCCAGAAACGAGAATCATTTTTTTAACAGGTTTTGAAGATTTCAAATATGCTCAACAAGCGGTAAAACTTAAAGCATTTGATTATTTATTAAAGCCAGTGGACTCCGAGCAATTATTACATAAAGCAATAGAAGCAGCAGCAGACTGGGAACAACAAACAAAAAAAGAAAAAAGAATGATGGAATCCTTGCCTTACCTTCAGCAAAAATTCTTTCAAGAATTGATGAAGGGAGGAGAGAAATGGATAGATATGGAGGAGGAATTAGCTGAGCTTGGGGTTGAGTTAGAAGGACCCGAATATGCTGCGGTACTTATTCATTCTCCTATCGGTTTTCTTGATGAATGTAAAAGAAGGATGACAGAAATGACCTCTTCCTTATTTGGAAAAAGAAATTTTATTGTTATTGATGTAGACCCAAATGAGTATGCAATTCTTTTATCTCTGGAAGGGGAAAATGATATAAGGAAAGGGCAGCTTGTACATGAATTATTTGAGTGTTGTACTGCCCTTCAACATTCCGTAACAATCACGCTTGGTAGAACATATCCGAATTTATTTGAACTCGGTAAATCATTGCTTGAATCACGTTTAGCAATGGATTTAAGACATATTATGGGGACAGGAAAAATATTTTCTTTTGAAGAAACAACTTCAAGTAAAGAAGAAACGGTTAATTGTTTAAAAGAGTTAGAAATGAAACTAGAAAGCCAAATTAAATTAGGGATACCTGAAAAGGTGAGTGAAACGCTTAATCAGTTAAATAAAACGATTCTTGAAAAGAAGTTCGTCCCGTTAACTGATTTGAAAATTATCGCGCTAAAGTTTAGTACCATGTTATTTTTTGAAGTTGAAAAGTGGAAAAAAGAGGAGATTATAAGTTTTAACTCATCGGATGTTTATCAAGACATCATAAAAATGGAAACCCTTTCAGAAATGATGGAGATTCTAAATCGACTAATTCAACAATGGCGTGAAGAAATGTATAAAAAGGAAGAAAAAAGCCATTTCAGCCATGTTGATCAAGCGATCATGTATATTAAAGAACATTTTCATGACAGTACTTTAACACTCAAAAGGGTGGCAGAGTTTATCCATGTTAGTACTCCGTATTTAAGTAATTTGTTTAAACTCGAAAAAGGAATTAATTTTGGAGATTTTTTGTTAGAGTTAAGGATGAAAAAAGCAATGGAAGAATTACGTAAAGGTGATAAGAAAACATATGAAGTTTGCGAAAAAGTTGGCTACAATAATCCTCAATATTTTAGTATTTGCTTTAAAAAATATACGGGCTACACACCTGCCGAATATAAAAAACAGTTTAAATAGTAACAGACTGTAATTAAAGGTCCGGCCTCCTGCTAGACGAATCTATTGATTATTTACAATAGATCGAGTTAGAGAGGGTTGAACCTTTTTTATATGGTTATGTGAAACAAGATGTAGATTTCTTTGTGAAACAATCAGAAACCTAAACGTAAATCATAAGATTTCTCCGAAGAAAGTAAGTCCTCAATCCATATCTTCTACAAACTTTCATCATTCAATTCCTCCTATCCTTTTTATACATGTACAAAATCTTAAGATAAAGGTTTAAGATTTTAAGAAGTTTGTTAAATCAAATTGTAATCCCTTTCATGGATTTATATACTCAACGTATAAGTTCTATATCGTCTAAATTTTTTGACGATAGCCACGTTTGGGGTGACAATATGAAAAAATTCAATCTATTAACAAAAGTGATAGATTGCGGAGTTGTTGCAGTTGTTCGGGCAGATTCGCAAGAACAGGCTTTAAAAATTTCACATGCATGTATCGAAGGTGGAATATTAGGGATTGAAGTAACTTTTACGGTCAATGGTGCAGTTGAAGTGATAAAAACTTTATTAACCCAATATGAGAAGAATAGCAATGTGGTGATTGGTGCAGGTACCGTTTTAGATGTGACTACGGCAAGAATCGCTATTTTGGCGGGTGCACAGTTTATAGTCAGTCCAAGCTTTGATGAAGAAACAGCAAAATTATGTAATTTATATCAAATCCCCTATATGCCTGGATGCATGACGATAACTGAAATGAAACGTGCACTAGAATATGGTTCAGATATTATAAAGTTCTTCCCTGGAAGTTCATTTGGACCGGATTTCGTGAAGGCAGTAAAAGGACCGCTTCCACAAATTAATCTCATGCCTACAGGTGGAGTAGACTTAGAAAATATCAGGCAATGGATTGAAAATGGCTGTGTTGCTGTTGGAGTAGGTGGGAATTTAGTATCACCGGCGAAAACAGGTGATTTTGCTAAGATTACAGAGTACGCAAAAGAATATGTGAATAAAGTCAAAATTGCTCGCGAGGTTTAATGATGAAAAAAATAATTACACTAGGAGAAATTCTACTTAGATTGTCAACAAATGTTGGAAAACGACTTTCCCAATCAGATCAACTAGATTTGAACTATGGCGGTGCAGAAACGAATGTCAGTGTATCTTTATCAAATTTTGGTTATAACGTGTACCTTGTAAGTAAAGTTCCTGATAATCCACTTGGATTAGCGGCAGAAAGACATTTAAAAACAAACGGTGTCCATACAGAATTTTTACTAAAAGGTGGGGAGCGTTTAGGTACCTATTATGTTGAGTCAGGTATAGGTGCGAGGAGTTCACAAGTAACTTATGATCGAAAACATTCTAGCTTTACACAAATAAACAGCGGCGAAATCCAGTTTGATGACATATTTAAGGACGCTGATTTATTCCACATTACGGGGATTACACCAGCACTTTCACCTAGCTTAGTAGAGTTAACTTTAACCGCTTTACAAAAGGCCAAGGAAAATGGTGTGACGACAAGCTTTGATTTTAACTATCGTTCTAAATTATGGAGTCATCAGGAAGCAGCAGAAACAATAAAACTGTTTCTTCCATATGTGGATATTTGTTTTTGTGGTGAATTAGATGCTATTTACATACTTGGGATTGAAAAAGTATCAGATTCATTCGAAAACAAGGATCGACTTACGTTTTATTACGAAACTATTCAAAAGAAATATCCGAATATTCGATACTTTAGTTCAACATTTCGAGAAGTACTTTCAGCATCAACCAATACATTACAAGGGAATCTTTTCGTTGAGGGAGTTTTATATCAGTCGAAAATTTACCAAATTGATCATATTGTTGATCGAGTCGGTGGGGGAGATGCTTTTGTGGCAGGGATGTTATATGGAATTCTTGAAACCACACCATTTAAGGAAGCGGTTACATTTGCAACTGCTGCATCTGTCTTGAAACATACGATACTTGGTGATTGCAACAATTTTTCAGCAGAAGAGATTATGACCTTTGCTAATCAGGCACCAGGAAAAATTGTAAGATAAACATTTCGAATGGAGGAATTTTTTAAATGGAAACTCGTTATGCAAATCATCCAGAAGAAGTCAAAAGATACAACACAGATGAATTGAGAAGTCACTTTTTAGTAGAAACTATTTTTGAACTAGGAAAGGTTCACTTAACTTATACACATGCTGACCGAATGATCTTTGGCGGGGTGACTCCAGCAGAAGAAGAGTTAACGATAAAGCTCGATAAAGAATTGGGAGTATCTTATTTTCTCGAACGCCGTGAATTAGGGATTATCAATATTGGAGGGGATGGATGGGTCATCCTTGATGGTGTGGTGTATGATATGCAACGTCGTGACGGCTTATATGTAAGTAAGGGGACAAAAGAAGTATTGTTCCGCTCTAGAAATTCACAGGATCCAGCGAAGTTTTATATCAATTCAACTCCGGCACACCATACGTATCCGACTGTGAAAATTGACATTAATGAAATTAAACCACTGGAAGCTGGTGAACCAGGAACATTAAATGAAAGAAAAATTTATCAGTATATTCATCCAAATGTATGTGAAAGCTGTCAACTTCAAATGGGGCTAACTATGCTATCTCCTGGAAGTGTTTGGAATACAATGCCATGTCATACACATGAACGTCGAATGGAAGTGTACTTGTACTTCGACATGAAACCTGATACTCGTGTCTTCCACTTTATGGGACAACCAAATGAAACGAGACATTTGGTAATGAAAAATGAACAGGCAGTCATTTCACCGAGCTGGTCAATTCATACTGGAACAGCGACAAGTAACTATACCTTTATTTGGGGAATGTGCGGAGAAAACATCACCTATACGGACATGGATCACGTTAAAATGGAAGATTTACGCTAAGGATTGTTTGATTAAAATTTTTGGATTGCTATTATCAAGGCAGTGATGGGATTTGAAAAGGGTCTGGTTCAAGTTAATGACCAGATCTTTTTTTAGAATAGGGGGGAGAAAAGTGAGCCTGAATATTGGAATTAGAGCTCATGATATGGCCAATCTTCCATTAGAAGAGTTAGTAAATGAGATATCTCGCAAAGGATTATCTGCTGTCCAGTTAGCTTTAGGGAAATCATTTAAAGAGTTGGATACTTCAATAGGAAGTTTGAGTCCCGGGTTCGCTCATCATATTGGAAGCGCTTTTAAACAAAAAGGAATTCAGATTGCGATTTTAGGTTGCTATATTAACATGATTCATCCAGATCATCATGTTAGAAGAAAAGAACTTATTCGTTTCAAGGAGCATATCCGATTTGCAAGAGACTTTGGCTGTAGCGTTGTAGGAACGGAAACGGGAAATGTTAATCCGGACATCGTGTATACAGAGGACAATTTTAAGGAACAGCCATTCTTTGAAGTAGTCGAAAGTGTTAAAGAACTTGTAGAAGAGGCAGAAAAATTTGGTGTGTTTGTTGGAATTGAAGGGGGAATAAATCATCCGATTCATACACCGCAACGAATGAAACGTTTACTCGATGAAATTCCATCCAATCATCTTCAAGTCATCTATGATCCCGCTAATTTTATGTCATTGGATAATTACCAACATCAAGAAGAGGTAATTCAAGAAGCAATCGAGCTGTTTGGAGACAAGATTATCGCACTTCATGCAAAAGATTTCATTATTGAAGATAACTGGATCAAAATGGTCCCAGTAGGGCAAGGCATGTTAAATTATGATGTGATTTTTAAATGGATTAAACAGAAAAAACCTTTTTTGAACATTCTGATGGAAGGTACAAGTGAACCTTCCATCAAGGATAGTATGACATATTTAAAGGAAAAATATGACAACGTATGATGAGGAATTGATGTTATCGCTTGAAAGAAATTTTGTTACACGAAAAGTATGGAAATATTGTTTTTTATTACGAATCAAATTCTATTTAAAATTTGAAAGGCTGGTGTTCATATGCGAAATTTCATGGATGATAATTTTCTTCTAAACAATGAGACATCCGTAACCTTATATAACGAATATGCAAAAAATATGCCCATTATTGACTATCATTGTCATTTAAGCCCAAAGGAAATTTACGAGAATAAAAAATTTAAAAATATTACGGAAATCTGGTTATATGGAGATCATTATAAATGGCGGTTAATGAGAGCGAATGGAGTTGACGAAGAGTATGTCACAGGTAATGCAAGTGATTATGATAAGTTTCTCGCATGGGCAAGAACCGTTCCAATGACAATAGGAAATCCAGTATTCAACTGGACTCACTTAGAGCTACAAAGATTTTTTGGTATCAATGATATTTTAAATGAAGAAACTGCTCCTACCATTTGGGAAAAGGTGAATGGGCTATTAAATAGTGATGGTTTCCGCGCAAGGGATTTTATTAAAAAGTCGAAAGTACAGGTTGTTTGCACGACAGATGATCCTATTGATAGTCTTGAGTATCATTTGCGTTTAAAAGAAGAAACTGATTTTGATGTATCGGTTTTACCTAGCTTCCGGCCAGATAAAGGTCTTGAAATTAACCGAGAAGGATACTTGAATTGGATTAATACACTCGAGGGGATTTCAAATATCAAAATTAATCATTATCATGATTTTCTCCAAGCTCTTGAGTCAAGAGTTCGATTTTTCCATTCAGTAGGCGGTCGAGTCTCTGATCATGCAATCGATACAATGATGTATGCGGATACAACAATGGAAGAAGTGGAACAGATTTTTAAAGAAGCGTTACAAGGAAAAAAAGTATCCACTGAAAATGAAAAAAAATACAAAAGTTTTACATTAAGATACTTAGGAAAACTTTATGCCGAATTAGGCTGGGCAATGCAATTCCATATTAACGCCTTACGAAATAATAATGAAAGAATGTTTACTATTTTAGGTCCTGATACAGGCTATGATTCTATTAATGATGAAGAAATCGCCAAACCATTGGTGCAATTATTAAACTCAATGGATAAAGATAATGCGCTGCCAAAAACGATTATTTATTCCTTAAATCCAAAAGATAATAATGTGATCTCCGCAATAATCGGGAGCTTCCAAGGTGGAGGAATCCCAGGGAAAATTCAGTTTGGCACTGCTTGGTGGTTTAACGATAATAAGTCTGGAATGCTTGAACAAATGCAGTCCTTAGCCAATATGGGCCTCTTTAGCCGTTTTATTGGTATGTTGACTGACTCTAGAAGTTTCTTGTCTTATACAAGACATGAATATTTTAGAAGAATAATTTGTTCTCTAATTGGTGAATGGGTAGAAAACGGAGAGGTTCCAAATGATCTTGAACTACTAGGGAAAATAGTTCAAGGAATCTCCTACAATAATGCTAAAGAATATTTTCAATTTGCGTAAAGAGTAATAATGATGCTATTCAGATTCGATTCAAGAAGAAAAAAGACACAGAGTTTCATATTGGAGAAAACCTATCTTTCTTCTATAAAATCGATTGATTTGAACATGTCACGTTGTCTTAAAGTTTACTTGTACATTGTAAAATAGTGTTATTTATGAGGAGAATATTTATGGAAAAATTAAATAAGCAGTTCGTAAAAAATTATCAAAAACGTCCAGAAAAGGTTTTGCAGTTTGGGCAAGGTAATTTTTTAAGAGCTTTTATCGATTGGCAAATAGATGTACTTAATGAGAAAACAGACTTTAATGGCAGTGTGGTAGTCGTTCAGCCACGCGGGCAAGGAGCAGTAGAAAAGTTAAATGAACAGGACGGTTTATTTACTCTTTATTTACAAGGAATAAAAGAAGGTAAGCCTGTTAAAGAACATTCAACGATTCGTTGTATAAGTCGAGGGTTAAATCTTTTTAAACAATATGGTGAATATTTACAATTAGCTTGTAATCCTGAGTTGCGGTTTGTTTTTTCTAATACGACAGAGGCAGGAATTGTTTTCGACGCTACGGATCAATTAACAGATAAACCACAAAAGAGTTTTCCTGGGAAACTAACATCTTTTTTATATGAACGTTATAAAGCTTTTAAAGGCGATAAGGATAAAGGGTTAATTATATTACCTTGTGAGTTGATTGATCGTAATGGAGATCAATTAAAGGAATTCGTATTGAAGTATGCTAGGTTATGGAACTTAGAGATAGAATTTGTAGAGTGGATTATTGAAGCAAATATTTTCTGTAATACATTAGTTGATCGTATTGTCCCTGGTTTCCCAACGGAATCAATCGATGAGATTACAGCAGAGCTTGGTTATCTAGATGAGTTTATCGTTGTCGGAGAACAATTCCACCTATTTGTAATTGAAGGACCACAGTGGATAAGAGAGGAATTTCCAGTTCATCTTGCTGGATTGAATACGTTCTTTGTTGATGATATCACCCCATACAGAACAAGAAAGGTACGAATATTAAACGGTGCTCATACTGCGATGGCTCCTGTTTCTTATTTATATGGACTTAACACAGTAGACGAGGCAATTGAACATGAAATTATCGGAAAATTCGTAAAAGATTTAATTTATGGAGAAATCATACCAACATTAGATTTTCCAGAGGATGAATGTCGTTCATTTGCAGATGATGTGATTGAGAGATTTAGAAATCCGTATATGAAGCATTTCTTATTAAGTATTACATTAAATTCAACATCTAAATTTAAAACAAGAGATTTACCTACCTTGCTAGAATTTGTAAAGCGTAAAAAAACTTTACCGAAAAAATTAGTATTTTCATTAGCTGCGCTGATTTCCTTCTATAAGGGTAATGGAGCTGACGAAAAGATAGAACTTTCAGACGACCCTGAAGCTCTTGAATTATTTAAGGCACAATGGAGTGAAGCGGATGGCAGTTTCGAATGCATTAAAGAGATTGTTACAAATGTGCTAGGTAGTAAAAAGCTTTGGGATATGGACCTAAACGTTGTACCAGGACTAGCAGACGAAGTAACGAAAAATCTATTTGAAATAGAAACAAAGGGAATGAAACAGGCTGTTGAAACGATATTCGAGCAAAAAGCAGCTAAGTAAGAGGGGGAATGTTTATGTTAGATTTCATCCAGTTACATGATCACGACAATGTGGTTGTGGCACTGAAAGATTTACCAAAAGGGCAACCGCTAACAATTAAAAAGGAAACAATTATACTAAAGGATGAGATTAAAAGAGGCCATAAGATAGCAATTAAAAATCTATCTATGAATGAACATATCATTAAGTATGGATACCCAATTGGTCACACGATTAAAGAAGTTTCAGTGGGGGAACATATTCATACTCATAATATTAAAACAAATTTGGATGGAATTCAGGAGTATCAGTTTCATCAAAAGTTGAATAGCAATCCTTACGAAAATAAAAATCTTACATTTAATGGATTCAAAAGAAAAAATGGAAATGTAGGGATTCGAAATGAGCTATGGATTGTTCCAACTGTTGGCTGTGTGAATGGAATTGCAGAACGTATGATAAAAGTTTTTGAAAAAGAAGTAGGAAATATTCATCCATTTGAAAACATTCTCGTATTAAAACACAATTATGGTTGCTCACAGCTAGGGGACGATCATGAAAATACTAGGAAGATTTTAAGAGATGCCGTGCTTCATCCAAATGCAGGAGGTGTGCTCGTTTTAGGATTAGGTTGTGAAAATAATAATTTATATGAATTTAAACAAGCTCTTGGAGAATTCGAAGAAGAGCGTGTAAAATTTTTGGTTTCGCAAGAAGTGACTGACGAGATTGAAGCAGGTGTTAAATTACTAAAAGAAATTTATCATGCTGCTAAAAACGATAAGCGTGAACCCATGCCATTAGCTGAATTAAAGGTTGGATTGAAATGTGGTGGATCTGATGGTTTATCAGGAATTACAGCGAATCCATTGCTTGGTAGATTCTCAGATTTCCTTGTTGCCCAAGGAGGTACAACGGTGCTGACAGAAGTACCAGAAATGTTTGGCGCGGAAACAATCCTAATGGAGCGTGCTGCAAATTCAGAAGTTTTTGAAAAGACTGTTCAGCTAATTAATGAATTTAAAGAATATTTTATCGAAAATAAACAACCAGTCTATGAAAATCCTTCACCAGGAAACAAGGATGGTGGAATTTCAACGTTAGAGGACAAATCTCTTGGTTGTACACAGAAAGCAGGCACATCAACGGTAACAGATGTTTTAAAGTACGGAGAAATTCTGAAAGAAAAAGGGTTAAACCTATTGAGTTCACCCGGGAATGACTTAGTTGCATCTTCTGCTCTAGCTGCAGCCGGATGTCAAATGGTACTATTCACGACAGGACGAGGAACACCATTTGGCTCGTTTGTACCGACAATGAAAATTTCAACAAATACCCCGTTGTATGAAACAAAGCCGCACTGGATTGATTTTAATGCTGGCGTACTTTTAGAGAAAGAATCCGATGTCGTGTTAAACGATTTTATTGACTATATCATTCAAGTTGCCAGTGGAAAACTCGTGAATAATGAGAAAAATGATTTTAGGGAAATTGCCATTTTTAAAACGGGAGTTACTTTATAAGTGGTGTTAGTGTAAAGCATGTATTTCTAAAGAAGTAACCTAGTCAACGTTATCCTTAATAGGGAGGGGAAAATATGATTGGCAAGGAGTTTCCTTCAGAAATCAAAGAATATATAGATGAGAAAACAGGAAATGTTGTCAAACAACTAACATCTAACGGTTCTAATAACTTCCATTTTTACTTTACTGATAACTCTTTTTGTAAGGGAGATCAAGACATCTACTTCTTATCGGATCGTTCTTCAGAGAGACCAGCAATCTATAATCTCTTTAAAATGAATTTAGAGACCGGTGGGATTTTGCAGCTAACAGATGAGCCAGAAGGAATCACCCCAAGTTTTCATACAAAAACGCCTGAAGGAGACATTGTCGTTTATGTAACAGGAAGATTATTAAAGAAGATTGAAATCTCTACACTTAAAACGACTGTACTCTATGAAGAAAAGCCGGGGATAGAATTAGGACATCCGCATATTTCTGCAGATAAAAGGTATATCGGCATGGCACGAAATGAATTTGTACCTATTAAAAGAGGAGCCAATTATCGAGGATTTAAAGAAACGATGTATGCGACAAAAAAGGGTTGGATAACGTTAATCAGCATGGATGGGAAAGAGGTTTTTGATGTTTTCCAAGATACCCACTGGCTAGGACACTTTCAATTTTCCCCCAAAAATAGTAGCTTGGCAACCTTTTGCCACGAAGGTCCATGGAATCTTGTTCACCAACGGATTTGGTTGCTAGATATTCGTTCTCGTTCACCTCAGCCATTATTTAGGCAAGGGGAAGACGATTGTATCGGCCATGAGTTTTGGACTAATGATGGGAAAATTTTTTTTGACAACCGTCGAAAAGGTCATGATGGTACAATTACCGTCTATAAAACGCAAGCTACCACTCAGAATTTAAATACATCCGGTCAGATTCCCTTTGTAGGTTTAGCGAATGAGGAAGGGAAGATAATTCGACAAATTGATTTGCCTTTCTATTGTAACCACTACCATAGCAATAATGATAATACCCTATTAGTCGGAGATGAAATAGAAGATTTAGTATTAATAGATATGTCAGGAGAGAAAGCAACGATTAAAACGTTATGTTCTCATCATACGAGCTGGAACACTCAACAAACTCATTGCCATCCAACCTTTAGCTGGAATAATGAGAAGATTTTATTTACTTCCGACCGAGAAGGAACTTGTAATCTATATGTCATTGAACTACCTAAGTAAACTTATTGAGAGGTGAGAGATATGTTTATTTTTGGAGAGAAAATTAAGGCAGTACCGACTGAGGAAGGGGTAAAACGAAAGGTTTTAGGTTACGGAGGCAATTTAATGATGACGGAAGTAACCTTTGAGAAAGATGCAGTTGGAAGCATCCATTCACATCTTCATGAACAAGTAAGTTATGTCACTCAAGGAAGTTTTGAGTTCAACTTGGACGGATATGTGCAAATCGTTAGACAAGGAGATAGTATTTACATCCCGTCCGGTACACGTCACGGTGTTAAAGCGCTGGAAGAAGATTCAATTATTTTAGATGTATTTACCCCGCAACGCGAAGATTTTATAAAATAGTAAAAAGAGAGGAATAGGTAAATCTATGAAAAAAATGTTTAGTTTAATTCTAGCAGCATCTTTATTCAGTTTTGGGATTACTTCCGTCTCAGCTTCATCAAATGATTTAGGAAAAGAAGTTTTACCACCAAAAGATGGTTGGGCTTCCTTTGGAAAAGGTACTACAGGTGGGGATAAAGCAGATGAAAATCATATTTTCACAGTTACAAATAAAAGTGAATTAATTGAAGCATTAGGTGGGGATAATAAATCAAACGGCAAGAATGATCAACCGAAGATCATTTATGTAGATGGGACAATTGAGCTTAATGTAGATGAAAGTAATAATCCGGTGGGTCCTGAATATTATGCTGCAGGCACAGGATATGATTTTGATGAATATTTAGAGGCATACAATCCTGAAGTATGGGGTTATGAGAATGAAGTAGAAGGTCCGCTTGAGGATGCACGCGCTGAAGCTCAGAAAAAACAAAAAGAACAAATTGTTATCAATGTTGGTTCTAATACGTCCATCATAGGGATTGATGATGATGCGAAAATCATCGGGGGAAGTTTAGTTATGAGCGGGGTAAAGAACATCATAATTCGTAATATTGAATTTGAAGCACCCCGTGACTTCTTCCCGCAATGGGATCCAACAGATGGAGATTATGGTGAGTGGAACTCGGAATACGATAATATTTCCATCACAAATAATACTGAAAATGTTTGGATTGACCATTGTACTTTTACTGACGGTGAAAATACAGACGCCTCTTTTGGAAAATACTTTGGTCGCATTTACCAACAGCATGATGGTTTAGTAGATGTAACTAACGGAGCAAATTATGTGACCATCTCATATAATAAATTTGAAGACCATGATAAAGTAATGTTGATTGGATCAAGTGACAGCAAAACGACTGATCGAGATAAATTAAAAGTAACAATACACCATAATTATTTTAAGGATTTAACCCAGCGTTTACCAAGAGTACGTTATGGTGAAGTTCATATCTACAATAACTATTATGAGTTTACGAACGACTCTGAATACTTATTCGATTATGCATTTGGAGTAGGGATGGAATCAAAAATTTATGCTGAAAACAACTATTTTAGCTTCGATTATTATGTAGATCCTGCTCATATTATCCGTTATTGGAAAGGAACTTCTATATATGAAGATGGTACACTCGTTAATGGAAAAGGTAAAGCAAGCAGAGTTGATCTTGTTCAAGCACATAACCGAGGAAATGACGTACAACTTGATGAGAATGTTGGTTGGAAGCCATTTTTATATACAAAAATCCATCCAACACAGGCGGTTCCTGGAATTGTAAAAGCAAAAGCGGGTGTAGGGAAAATAAATTAAGAATTTCTATAAAAGACTTGTTCAGTATTCATACTGGCAGGTCTTTTTTATTTAAGCTGTAAAAATATAAAAATATTTAACAATTATCTAAAAATATTAAATTATAATTGAAAGCGTTTTCCTATAAAATGAAAAATAAGAGTCGCATAATAAAAATCATTCGTATGTAGGCAAACGATGAATATAACTTTTAGATAGTAGGAGGCTGAAAAAATGGCAGAGCTAAAATTAAATAATATTTATAAAATATACGACAATAAAGTAACCGCAGTAAGTGATTTTAACCTTCATATTCAAGATAAGGAATTCATTGTGTTTGTTGGGCCATCTGGTTGTGGAAAATCGACAACTTTAAGAATGGTTGCGGGACTTGAGGAAATTTCTAAAGGGGATTTCTACATAGATGAACGTAGAGTAAATGATATTGCCCCTAAAGATCGCGATATTGCAATGGTTTTCCAAAACTATGCACTTTACCCTCATATGACGGTTTACGATAATATTGCCTTTGGATTAAAACTTCGGAAAGTACCAAAGGATGAAATTAATCGTCGTGTGAATGAAGCAGCCAAAATTCTAGGTCTCGAAAATTATCTGAAACGTAAGCCAAAAGCTCTTTCCGGTGGTCAGCGTCAACGTGTTGCATTAGGCCGTGCCATCGTACGTGATGCAAAAGTGTTCTTAATGGACGAACCGTTATCGAACCTTGATGCAAAACTTCGTGTTCAAATGCGAGCTGAAATTGTTAAACTTCACAGACGTTTGGGAACTACAACAATTTATGTAACCCATGATCAGACAGAAGCAATGACGATGGCGAGTCGCATTGTCGTTATGAAAGATGGTGTGATACAACAGGTAGGAGCACCTAAATATATTTACGAAAATCCAGAGAATATATTCGTAGGCGGATTTATCGGATCACCTTCAATGAATTTCTTTAATGGAAAGATATTAGATGGTGTATTTTCTATGGGTAACACAAACATCACAATTCCAGAGGGGAAAATGATGGTTCTCCGCGAACAAGGGTATGTCGGGAAGGAAGTAATTCTTGGTATTAGACCGGAAGATTTCCATGATGAGCCGGTATTTATCGAATATGCTAAAGGGGCGACAGTTAAAATTGATATCGAATTAGCAGAACTTACTGGTGCGGATATGACAGTTTACTCGACAATTGAAGGTCAGAACTTGCTAGCAACGATTGATCCGCGTACAGAAGTAAAACCAGGCGATCAACTTGAACTTGCATTTGATATGAATAAAGCGCACTTTTTTAATAAAGAGACAGAAGTAAGAATTCGTTAAAGAAAATAAAGCTACCTTGTGAAGTTCGATAGGAACTCCAAGGTAGTCTTTTTTATCCTGTAAATGTGACAGTGTTAGCTTTAATAGAATCCATTCTCTTAAGTACTTACAGAAAATAAAAAAGATTTTCACCAAAAAATAGACATTTATATATTTTGTCATTTACTCTGCATGATGGGAGAGTTCTTTCAATAAAAAATCTCCCCAAAGGTAAATAGGTTTGATTTTCAACCGTCTACTTAATGGGGAGATTATATTTTAAGTGATATTTAAATGGGAAAACTTAGGGAGTCCCATTATTGATTAAGTTTTGTATAATTAAATATTATGAAGTATGAAAAATGTTCTATAAAAATGAGTAATGAGACTTAGAGCTCGTCATCAGAAATCATTTCATCATAGTTTAACTTAATTGCCTCATAAATAAATAATGCTGCAATTAGATGGGGAATTACAACTCGCTCACCAATTCTGACAGGATGGGGTAGTAATCCACCGCGTACTTTCATAGATACATAAGTGTAAGCTAAGTTACTTAATTCATTATTATCGCTTTGTTGCTCGGGAGCAATCACGGCGAATGGTATAAAATCTTCGTATAACTTTTTTGCCAAGCTTAATGCCTCTTGATCTTCACAACTAGTTGTGAAGATACATACACGATCTGCATCCGTTAGCGATGTTTCAGGAGTCCATTTTGATAAATTAGCAAATGGCTCTGTTTTTCCCAATGCTTTTATTTCAATTGGTAGTAATTCACCAAAACAAGCGAAATATACATTACCTTCGCCAACACTAGCTTGTGCGAGTAACCGTGCCGTTTCTTCTATTGCTTCTTCTTCACTTTGAATAATTCTTTGAAATAATCCACTCATTTGAGTAGAAAGTATTTTAGACATAATTCCACCTCTTTCTCTATTATAAATATTTTTTTAAGAAATTGTAAAATCTAAAAGACTCTAAGTCGTTTTTTAAAAGGGTTTTTAAAAAGTAAATCGAAATTTATGTTTAGGTGGCGTATTATAGGGAATGTAACTATAGTAAATGAAATTAATAATAATAAAATAATATCACGTTAAGGAGAAAGTTATAGTGAAAAAAATATTAATCGTTGATGATCAAAAAGGAATTCGTCTACTGTTAAATGAAGTTTTCTCTAGGGAAGGATATGAAATATTTCAGGCTGCCAATGGAATGGAAGCGCTTAAAATAATGGCAAATAACAACATCGATTGTGTATTACTAGATATGAAAATTCCAGGTATGAACGGAATCGAAATATTGAGGGAAATAAGAAAGAACAACTCAGTAGTACCTGTATTTATGATGACAGCATTTAATGATAACGAAATAATGGATGATGCAAATGAATTAGGTGTTATTAAATACTTTACAAAACCTTTTAATATTTTTGATATAAGAAATGAAGTGAATGAAGTGTTAAAAAAATAAGACGGTTATTTTTTCTTCATCAAACTTGGCGTGTATATTATTGGAAATAAGTCATATTAAGTTTGAAAAGATTTAAAGAACCAATACTCTCCCCATAAAAATTAAAACAACAATTCTGTTGCTTAAAAGATTTTGCGTTAGACGCAAGCTTTCTTCGCAGAAAACAAACCCGTCTCTATGCTTGAGAGACGGGATTAACAAAAGTGAAACTTTCTTTAAAAGGAAATGTTCTAATAAAGTATTTTTGCGGCTGTCGCAAGCTTCCGCCGCAGAAAAGGGTAGCATCTCCTAGCACTTGAGAGATGAATTAAATGAATA